>NZ_PGDQ01000002.1 GCF_003073135.1 Euzebya rosea | reverse complement strand
GAGCTGATCGTGGATGCGGCCTCGCAGACGTTGCCGGAGCTGCGGAAGAAGGCGCGTGACATCCGCACCGCTGCCGATCCGGATCGGGAAGCGACCCGACGTCGGCATCTGGCACGGCGGGCGTTTCGGTCGTGGACGGAGACCGATGGCGAGTGGAAGGCGTTCCTGCAGGCCCCCGGTGACCTGGGTGCCCGGATCGAGGCGGCGCTACGGGGCGAGCACGATGCGGTGTTTCGTGCCGCCCACGCCGCCGGTCGGCGGGAGGACGATGCCTGCTACCGCTTCGATGCCCTCCTCAACCTGCTCGACCACCCCACCCGTGACCTGACCGGCACCGTGGCTCCACCGGCCGGCACGGCCGGCGATGGCTGCCCGACGGGCAGCGCGACCACGCCGGCCCAGTCGACGCTCCCCGGAGCCGAGGACTCCGGTGACGTGGACCCGAGCAGCCAAGGACTCCCGGCCGGCAAGGGGACGGCCACACCCGCTGCTGGCACGAACTCCAACGGCACCACTGACCCGAGCAGCAACGCTGCGGACACGAGCGGGATCGGTACCAGCGACCCCCAGAGGGACCGCACCGGCCCGGACGGGCAGGACCCGGACAAGCACCCGGACAGCCAGAAGGGCTCGGATCCGACCGCCACCGATCCCGACGCCGGACCGGGCGGCCATCCGCCGCCGCAGCGACATCGACCCTCCGGCAGGCAGACCAAGGTGATCATCCGCGTCGACGGATCAGCCCTCGTCCGCGGCGAACTCGCCGACGGCGAGATCTGCGAGATCGCCGGCATCGGCCCCGTCGCCCTCTCCGCAGTCCGCGAACAGATGCTGGATGCCCACATCGCCTACGTCATCACCAACGCCACCGACGTCACCGTCGCCCACCTCGGCCGACAGGTCACCGCCAAACAACGCACCGCACTGGAAGCCCGCGGCTACCGATGCGAGGTACCCGGCTGCACCGCCGACCACCTGCTGGAGATCGACCACGTCACCGGATGGGCCATCACCCGAACCACCCGCCTGGACGACCTCGCCTGGCTGTGCACCGCCCACCATCGGGACAAGACCAGACGCAACCACCAGCTCCACGGCCCACCCGGACAACGCATCTGGACCACCGAGAGCGGCGTGGAGATCAGCCGCGACCCACCCCTCGCCGCCTGACCCCGAACGGGGGCCACCCTCGCCAGTCACTGGGCCCGTCCCACCACGGCGCGATCACAGAGATCGCCGTCCGGCGGTGGACCGGATGAGGACGGGGCGTCGGTCAGCAGGTCCAGCACGAAGGTCCGCCGGACGTCCGGTGGCTGAACGCCGCAGGCTCGCGGTGACCCCGGGACGCGGGTCACGACGAACCACGCTGATGTCGCTGCGAGGTGCGACCGACGGCCACCCGGTCGAGGCCCACCAGCCGATGACGCCTGACCCGGCTGCGCCCCACTGCCCCACACCGTTGTCGCCACGAGGTGCGACCAGAGCCGCCCGTTCGGCAGAAGGCGAGCAACTCCGGCCGGGAGCAGGAAGGACGCTGCTCGGACCTCGATCCCCGGGGGTTGTCGCCACCAGGTCTGACAACCCCTCGTGGGCACCGGCGACTGTCGTCCGCCCCGGACCAGCGACCCCGGCCACCCCACACGGTGTCGCTGCAAGGTGCGACCAAGTGCACCCCTCGACCACCCGGAGAACCGGACGTGCCCCCGCCGGAGTCGCTGCGAGGTGCGACCGAAGGCCCGCTGCCC
This sequence comes from Euzebya rosea, assembly GCF_003073135.1. Classification (NCBI taxonomy): domain Bacteria; kingdom Bacillati; phylum Actinomycetota; class Nitriliruptoria; order Euzebyales; family Euzebyaceae; genus Euzebya; species Euzebya rosea. The sequence continues at coordinate 304,985 of NZ_PGDQ01000002.1, read as the reverse complement.
TGGCACGAGCGGAGAAGCTGGCTGCCGACGCTGCCTCAACGGCGGCGGCTACGGCACCGTCAGCACGGCACCGTCAGCACGACCTTGCCGGTCGCCTCGCGGTCGTCGATCAGGCGCAGGGCCTCAGCGACGTCGTCCAGCGGCAGCGCCGCTCCGATCGGCGGGGCCAGCGACCCGTCGCGGATCAGCGGGTCCAGTGCGGCAGCTGTCGTGGGCACGAGGGTCTGGTCGTGGAACAGGAACCCGCCCCACGCGCAGCCGACGACGGCGGTGTTGGACAGCAGCAGCCGGTTGACCCTGACCTCGGGGATTGACCCGCCGGCGAACCCGACGACGAGCACCCGGCCCTCCGGGGCCAGCGTGCGGATGGAGTCGGTGAACCGGTCCCCTCCGACCGGGTCCATGACGATGTCGACACCACGCCCGTCGGTTGCCTCGCGGGCCTCGTCCTTCCACGGCCCGTCGCTGCGCAGGACCACGTCCGCCCCGGCCGCTCGTGCCACGGTGACCTTCTCGTCGCTGCTGACGACGGCGAGCACCCGGGCCCCGAGGCCCTTGGCCACCTGGATCGACGCGGTGCCGACGCCGCCGGCGGCACCGTGCACCAGCACCGACTCCCCCGCCTGCATCCGACCACGTCGGACCAGCGAGAAGTGGGCGGTGTGGTAGTTCATCGGGAACGCGGCGCCCTGCTCGAAGGTGAGCTCGTCGGGCAACGCGAAGGTGGTCCCCTCGGGGACGGCCAGCAGCTCGGCCATGCCCCCGATCATGCCGAAGGCCATCACGCGATCCCCCGGCCGGTGGACCGACCCCGCCGGTGCCTCGCGGACGATCCCCGCCGCCTCGACTCCCGGCACGAACGGCATCGGCGGCTGGATCTGGTACATGCCCCGCGTCTGGAGCAGGTCCGGGAAGGACACGCCGGCCGCCCGGACCTCCACGAGGACCTGGTCGTCACCCCGCTCGGGGTCGGGCACGTCGGCAACGGAGACGGCGGCAGGGCCGTCGAGGCTCGTGATCTGTACAGCGCGCATGCGTGCAGTCTCACCAGACCGGCGACGCCGACGCGAACCCCACCACCGCCAACCAGCGACACCCTTCAGACCGGTTACACCTCCTGACCTGCGAGAACTGCAACCTGCATGGCGATGGACGGGACTCGGACTGTCACCCCTGATACGACTCTTGGGAGCTCGCCCTGCCCCCGCGTGCACGACCCGTGAAGCAACACCACGAGGAGTTCACGTGACCACAGCACGGCAACTAGGGCCACCCGGGGCGATACGGCACATCGACCTGCCACGCGTCCTGCACTATCCGGAGGGGACCCGGTACACCGCCAGGGTGGAGGGGCACCTGACCCAGGCCCCGACCCCGGACCACGCCGACGCGCCTGCCGACCAGCACGCCGACCACCGGGATCCCTACGACCCCATGTGGCTGCGGGAGCACAGCCGCGACTGGGACATCGTGCACGTGCACATCGGCCTCCCCCCGGGCACGGATGCGCGTCTGCCCATCGCCCTCGACACCCATCGGCGCCAGGGCACGCCGGTCCTGGTCACCCTGCACGACCTCCCCGGTTCGGGGACCATCGCCGGCGACGCGCTCGACCTGCCCGCCGTGCAGCGAGTGCTGGCCGACGCCTGGGTCGTGACCACGTTCACGCGGGGTGCTGCCCGCACCATCCTGGAGCGGACGGGGATCCGTCCTCGGGTCATCCCCCACGGCCCGATGCTCTCGGGCGCCGACCTGCTGCGGGCCCGACGCTACCGGACGGCCTGCGGCGGCGAATGGGGCCCGATTTTGGTGGAGGTCGACCCGCACCATCCGGCAAGCGACGTGACGGGCGCCCTCGACGCCTGCGCGCTCCTCGCCGGATCGATGCCGGTTCGGCTGCTCGTCCATACCGTCCACGAGAAGGCCATCGCCCGACATCCCGGGCTCGACGGCGCGGACCTCGTCGTCCACCACGGACTGTCCTTCGACCAGCTGGTGGATCACATCGCCGCGGCTCGCGCCCTCGTCCTGCCGCTCACCGCCGGCCTGCACAGCCAGCGGCTCGAGCTCGCGGCCGACATCGGCACCCCGGTGATCGCCGGCCGGGTCGGGCACCTCGCCGAGCAGCACCCGATCGTCGGTGTTCCCGTGCTCGACGGCCACATCGATGCCGCGGCGCTGGCCGAGGCGATGCTCACCCGCCCCGATCCCACACTCGTCAGCCGCGTCGAGGACCGCGAGCACGCCTGGTCCGACGTCTGCATGGCCCACGAGCGCCTCTACTCCACCGCCCGATCGCACGGGGTCCACACCGCCGACCAGACGGCATCGGCCCGCTGATACGGATTCGACACACCCCACGCTGGGCAGCATCCTCGATCGAACCCAGCGACTGACGACCCAGCGACCCAAATCCCGGGGAGGGATCCATCGTGCCGCCCACCGAGGGCCAGATCCGTGACCGCAAGCTGATGCAGGTCCTGCTCAACTTCGCCCACACCATGGCGTCGGACTACTCTGCCGCGGATGCCCTTGACGAGCTGCTGCACCAAGCGCCGTCGTTGCTCGGCGTCGACGGCCTGGGCGTGATGCTGCTCGACGACAACGACGACCTCCGGTTCGTCTCGGCATCCGACGACCGGGTTCGGCTCATCGAGCAGCTGCAGCTGGACTACGACGAGGGTCCCTGCCTGCTGGCCTACATCACCGGCACGCCGATCTACGCCGACGACCTCCGCCAGGACACCCGGTTCCCGACCTTCGGACCGGTCGCGGTCGAGTCCGGCCTGGCAGCCGTCCACAGCTTCCCCATGCGCGTCGGCGACACCCGCCTCGGGGCGCTCAACCTGTACCGCTCGACCGCCGGTCCGCTCGACGAGTCCTCCAAGCAGCTCGGTGGGCTGTTCGCCGACATGGCCAGCTCGTACCTGGTCAGCGCCCGTCAGGTGGACGAGGTGTCCCGGCAGGTCGTCGGCATCCGGCAGGCCCTCGAGCGCAACGGTGTGATCGAGCAGGCCAAGGGCGTCCTGATCCACGGACACGGGCTGACCGCCGACGCGGCCTTCGACCTGCTCCGCCACCACGCCCGCAGCACCCGCCGACGGGTCCTCGAGGTCGCCGAGGCGTTCATGGATGGACGCCTGACCGCAACCGACCTCGGACTGGACAGCCATCGGGTGATTGAAATGGATCGCCACGGGTAGAAAACGCTGAGCTCGCCCGACCCCCGCGTGCCGTCCCTGTCCTCGACTCCACAGGAACCTCCACGCACATGGTCAGCTCTGCTTCTGCTCGAGTTCCAGGCGTCCGTGCGGCGGCCGCGGGTGAGCCACCCCTGCGCATCGCCATCATCGCGTCCCTGCGCCACGGGCTGCGCGAACCGCATGCGGGAGGACTGGAACGGCAGACCGCCGACCTGGCCCGTGGCCTCCGTGCAACCGGCAACCACGTGACGGTGTTCGCGAGCGCCGACGCGGATCCGGACATCGGGGTCGAGCCGATCGTGCCTCGCGAGACGCTGCTGGACCTGTCCCCCGCCGCCCGTCGTGACGTGTCCATGCTGGCGGAGGGCTTCATGGTCGAGCACGACGCCTACCTCGACCTGATGCTGCGCCTGCGCGACAGCGACTTCGACGTCGTCCACGACAACTCGCTGCACTACATCCCCCCGGCCACCGCCGACCTGCTGCCGATGCCGATGGTGAAGGTCCTGCACACCCCACCCACCCCGTGGATCGAGGCGGCGCTGCGCCGCGACCAGGCCAACCTCCACATCGTCAGCGTCAGCCACGACAACGCCCGACGATGGCCGCGCCGGCCCCGGGCGGTCATCCACAACGCCATCGACCTCGACCGGTTCGTCCCGGCGAGCCAGCCGGCCCCCGACACCGCCGTCTGGGTCGGGCGGGTGTGTCCAGAGAAGGGACCGCACCACGCCGTCCGAGCCGCACGTCTGGCGGGGATGTCGCTGGAGGTCATCGGACCGGCCAGCGACCGAACCTACGCCGAGGAGGTCCTGCGGCCCGAGCTCGACGAGCACCGTCGCTGGATCGGCCACCTCGACTCCACCGAGGTCGCGGCCCGCATCGCCCGTGCGTCGGTGGCGTTCGTGACCCCTCGCTGGCCCGAACCCTTCGGCCTGGTCGTCATGGAGGCGCTGGCCTGCGGCACCCCGGTGGCCGGCTACGCCCACGGCGCCCTCCCGGAGCTCGTGGACGACGACGTCGCGGTCCTCGTGGAGCCCGACGACATCGACGCCCTCGCGGCGGCAGCGCGCACGGCCTCGACGCTCGACCGGGATCGCTGTCGAACCCACGCGGTGACCCGCGGCAGCGTCGAGCGGATGACCGGGGACTACCTGTCGTTGTATCGGGAGCTCGTGACGTGATCGGGTGGTACGTCCACCACCACGGGTCGGGGCACGAGGCCCGAGCCCGCACCGTGGTGCCGCTGCTGGACACCGACGTGGCGACGTTCTCCTCACGGCCGCTGGACATCGAGGGGACAACCTCGCACCGGCTTCCCCTCGACGTCGAGCCGCCGGCAACCGCTTGGCACGCCGCCCAGCCCACCCCGGACGTCCTGCACTACGCCCCGCTGGGTGTCGACGGGCTGCGCCGACGCATGGGGACCATCGCCTCGTGGGCCGCGACCACCGATCCGGCGGCGATGGTCGTCGATGTGTCGGTCGAGGTGACGCTGCTCGCCCGGCTGCTGAGCATCCCGTCGGTCGTGGTCCGCCAGCACGGTCGTCGCACCGACCCCGCCCACCGGGCGGCCCACGAGGCCGCCAGCCTGCTGCTTGCCCCCTACCCGGCCTGGCTCGAGGAGCCGTGGGTGGACGACGACATGCTCGCTCGGACCGTCCACTGCGGCGGGTTCTCCCGGTTCGACCAGCGCACCCCCGACCACGACAGGGCGCGCGCGGACCTCGGGATCGGGGCGGACGATCGCGTGGTTGTCGTGCTGTCCGGCGAGGGTGGCCGGATGGGTTGGCCCGTCCACGACGCCGCTGCGGCCACGCCGGGGTGGCGGTGGGTCGTGCTCGGCGACGTGCGACCGCGGCCGGGCCTGGTGACGCCGGGCTGGGTGGAGGACCCCTGGGCATGGCTGTGCGCAGCCGACGTCATCGTCACCCACGCAGGTCACAACGCCGTCATGGAGTCCGTCGGGTCGGGCCGTCCCGTCATCGTCATCCCCCAGGACCGCCCGTTCGACGAGCAGCGCCACAAGGCGCTGCTGCTGGCCGAGCACGAAGTCTGCGCCGTGCGCGACACGTGGCCGGCACCGACGTCGTGGCCGGCGTTGCTGGAGGGCAGCGCGGACACGGGCAGTCCACACGCCCAGGACCTGGTCGACGGCAAGGGCGCCCTCCGCGCCGCCGACGCCATCGACACCTTCGTCCGCACCACCCGAGGAGGCTGCTCGTGACCCCCCGACCCCGGGTGCTGTCGTACCCACCCAGGCACCCCTACGTCGACCGCTTCGACCGCACCGTGTGTCGGCTCGTGCACCGCGACGAACCGATGCCACGGCTCGCGGCCTACCACGACCCCGACTGGCTCCGCCGGCACGGCGACGAGTGGGACCTGGTGCACATGCACTTCGGCCACGAGGAGAACGCGGAGCGGATCATCGACGTGATGGACGTGCACCGCAGCCACGGCACACCGATCGTGATGACCGTGCACGACCTCGTCAGCCCGCACCTGTCCCCCGACGAGGACCCCATCCCGGCCCTGATCGGACCGATGGTCGAGCGGGCCTCGAGTGTCATCACCCTGACCGACGGCGCCGCAGCGGCCGTGGAGGCGCGGACCGGGAGCCGCCCGGGGGTGATCGCCCACGGGCCGATCCTGCCGACCGACCGGATGTGGCGCGCCCGTCGGCTCCGGTCGGCGAGCGCGGGTCCCTGGGGGCCGATGCTGCTGCACGCCAAGCCGCGACGTCCCAGCCACGACGTCCGAGGCGTCCTGGATGCCGTGGCCCTGCTCGACGGCGGCGTGCAGGTGCGCGTGCTGGTCGACCGCGAGGACGTCGACCTGATCAGCGACCATCCGGCCATCGACCTGGTCGACCTGGTCGTCCACGACGGGTTGGGCCATCGCGAGCTCGTCCGGCAGATCGCGCTGGCCCGAGCGGTGGTGCTGCCCTACCGCTGGGGCACCCACAGCGGCATGCTCGAGCTGGCGGCCGATGTCGGGACCGCCGTGATCGGCACCGACGCCGGGTTCGTCGCCGAGCAGCACCCGATGGCCGTCGCCCCGCTCCGCCGGGACCACGTCGACCCCATCGAGATGGCGGGGCAGATGGTCAGCATCCGCGACGCCGACCTCGTCAGCCGGGCCGAGGACCGGGAACGCCTGGGCCATCAGGTCCTGGCCGCCCACGAGCGGCTGTACCGCGTCGCCCTCGGCACCGTCCACGGCACTGCCGCCCGCACCGGCCGATTCGTCACCACGAGGGCTGCCGACACGAGGACGGTGGCCGCCACGGCGGAGGGCCTGGCATGACCGTGGCGGTCTGCACGATCGTCCGGGGACGGCAGGCTCACCTCCGACGGTTGCTGGAGGGACTCCGACGACAGACCGACCCGCCCGACCAGGTCGTGGTCGCGTGGATGGGCGGTCCCCGCCCCACGGTCCCCGATGGCATGCACGTCGACGTCGTCGACGCCGCAGACCCCCGCACCACCCTTCCGCTGGCCGCCGCCCGCAACGCTGCCCGCCGCGGCGCCCCCGACGCAGACGTGCTGGTCTTCCTCGACGTCGACGTCCTCCCGTCCTCCACGCTCGTCGCGGACTACGCAGACCGGTGTCGCACCACAGGAGGGTTGTGGTCGGGCCAGGTCGACTACCTTCCGGAGGGGGTCCCCACCGCCCACGACGACTGGACCGAGGACCTGCTCGACGGGGCAGCCAGCCCGCATCCGGCCAGGACGCCACCGCCCGTCGACACCCAGCTCGCGAACCCCGACCTCTTCTGGTCGTTGTCGTTCGCCATGCGCGCCGTCGACTACGACAGGCTCGGCGGGTTCGACGAGGCCTTCGTCGGATACGGCGGGGAGGACACCGACTTCGGTCGGCGCGCGGCCGCCGCCGGGCTGACCCTGTGGCGCACCGCAGCGGCGAAGGGCTGGCACCAGCACCACGAGTCGACCTCGCCGCCCGTCCAGCACGTCCGCGACATCGTCCGCAACGCCCACACCTTCCGCGAACGCTGGGGGGAATGGCCGATGCGTGGCTGGCTCGAGGCGTTCGACGCACGAGATCTGGTTTCGTTCCGTCCCATCGATGGCATTCTCGAGCTGCGCTAGGCAGGCGACGGGTTCCTGCAGCGCTCCGCGCGGACACGACACGAACGCCGCGCGCCACGAACAACGACGGTTCCACGGAGACATGGCTCCGGGTGAGCGAAAGGACCCACGCCATGGGCAGCGCTGTTGACGCCGACCGGCAGATCTTCCAGCTCCTCCTCGAGTTCGCCGCCACGCTGGCCGGCCAGACCGACGCACGGACGAACTCCGCCGGACGCGACGGGCCCCCGCACACCGACGTGGAGGGTCACCACCCCGGCCGCCGCCGTGCCCTCCAGACGCTCGTCCACCGGTCCACGGAGGTCCTCGACGTCGAGGGCATCGGGGTGATGCTGCTCGACGAGCGCAACCGCCTGTCGGTCATCGCCACGTCCGACGCCGCGGTCGGGCGGATCGAGGAAGCCCAGATCGGCCTCGACGACGGCCCGTGCGTCGACGCCTTCCGGACCGGCCGGGTGGTCGTCGTGCCCGACCTGGCGACCGACGACCGATACCCACGCCTCGGGCCACTCGCCGACGGCCAGGGCGTCCGTGGCGTCCTCAGCGTCCCGATGCGAGCCCACGACAGCACGATCGGGGCCATGAACCTCTACCGATCCAGCGTCGGACGGTTCGACGACGGCCTCGTGCAGCTGGCGCGCCTGTTCGCCGACACGGCCAGCGCCCACCTGGTGTCGGCTGCGCGCACCGCCGACGCCACCACGCAGCTGGCCGGCATCCGACGGGCGATGACCACCCACGGCCCCGTGGAGCAGGCCAAGGGCGCGATCATGCATTCCGTCGGCCTGACCGACCGCCAGGCGTTCGAGCTGCTCAGGCAGCACGCCCGTCGCACGCGGGCGTCACTGTCCACCGTCGTGAGGGCGTTCCTCGTCGGCGAGCTCACCCTGGAGGACCTGGGCTGGCGGTCGGCGCCGCAGCGCGACGGGCAGGTCGCCGCCGAGTGATCCGTGCGACGGACGGATGGTCCCGAGGATCGCCTCCACCCAGTCGGCGTAGCCCCGCTCGTTGGGGTGGAACATGTCCTCGGCGTACTTGCCCTGCCACGGCGGTCCGGTCGTGGCCCACAGGTCCGCGACCTCCAGGCCACGACGGGGACCGAGGGTCCTGACCAGCTCGTTGGCGATCCCTGCGCGTCGCCGACCGAGGCCCTGCGGCAGGGTCGTTACGACGGTGCGCTGGTGATCGTGCCAGGTGCCCGGTGCGGGCAGCGCGCGCAGCAGCCGGGTGAACCGATCACGTACCTGGGCCGCGGTCGACCGGTACATGTCGTTGCCGCCGACGGCGCAGACGACGAGGTCGACCGGCTGGCCGATCCGCCACAAGCGCGGCAGCTGCTCGTCCAGCACCGTGTGGGCGCGGGCGCCGCTGACCGACAGGTTGAGGACACGCCAGCCGTGGCCGTCGATGGTGTCCAGTCGCCGTCGGAGCTGGCCGACCCAGCCGTCGAACGGGGATCCGGCCCCGACGCCCTGCGCGGCGGAGTCGCCCAGCACCGCGAGCAGCGGCCCCTCGTCAGCGAGCGCGCGGCGGTTCGCCAGCTCCCACTGCCGGCGGTAGGGGTCCACTTGGGCGCTGGTCACCCGCATCCCCGCCCACGGGGTCACGTCGTGCCGAGCGCCTGCTGCAGGTCGGCGGTCAAGTCGGCGGCGTCCTCGATGCCGACGCTCAGCCGGACCAGGTCTGCGGGTACCTCCAGCGGTGACCCGGCGACCGACATGTGGGTCATCGCGCCGGGATGCTCCACCAGCGACTCGACCGCACCGAGCGACTCACCAAGGGTGAAGACCTCGAAGGACGCGCAGATGCGGCGGGCCAGGCCCTCGTCACCGACGCGGAAGCTGATCATGGCGCCGTAGTCGCGCATCTGCTTCGTCGCGACCTCGTGGCCCGGGTGGCTGGCCAGCCCCGGGTACAGCACCTCGGTGACGACGTCGCTGGACCGCAGCACCTCCACGCACTGCTGGGCGTTGTCGCAGGCCCGGTCCATTCGCAGGCCGAGGGTCTTGATGCCGCGCAGGACGAGGAAGACGTCCCACGGTCCGGGGACGGCCCCCATGGAGTTCTGGTTGAAAGCGACCTGCTCGGCCAGCTCCTCGTCACGGGTCACGAAGCCCCCCGAGACCACGTCGGAGTGCCCGCCCAGGTACTTGGTGGCAGAGTGCACGACGGCGTCGGCACCGAGCTCCAGCGGCTGCTGCAGGTAGGGCGTGGCGAAGGTGTTGTCGACCACGACCTTGGCGTTGCGCTCGTGCGCGAAGGCCGCAAGCGCCTCGATGTCGAAGACGTTCAGCAACGGGTTGGTCGGGGTCTCGACCCAGATCATCCGCGTCTCGGGCCGCCACGCCGCCGCGACCGCGTCCAGGTCGGACAGGTCGACGGGGGTGAAGTCCATGCCCCATGGCTCGTGGACCCGCTTGAACTGGCGGTAGGTCCCGCCGTAGACGTCGGGGGCGATGATGACGTGGTCGCCGGGTCGGAGGGTGCGCAGGACGGCGTCCTGTGCGGCGGATCCGCTGGCGAAGGCCGAGCCGTACCGGCCCACCTCCAGCGAGGCCAGCGACTCCTCCAGCGCGTCACGCGTGGGGTTGCCGGATCGGGCGTAGTCCCAGCCCAGGTGCTCGCCGACGGCGGGCTGGGCGAAGGTGGAGGTCTGGAAGACGGGCACGGCCACCGCACCGGTGCGGGGCTCGGGATCCTGTCCGGCGTGGATGGCGCGGGTGGCGAAGCCGGCGTCCTGCCAGCGTTCGAGGCTCGAGTCGCTCATGCGTTGCGTCACTTGCCCTTCGATGAGGTCATGAAGTCGAGGATGTCGGCGCGGGTCAGCACACCCGTCGGGGTGGTGCCCTCGCAGACGAGGACCGCCGACGCGCGCTTGGTCAGCGCCGCCATGGCGGTGTCCACGGTGTCACGGGCATCCACGACCGGCAGCGGCTCGTCCATGACGTCGGCGACGGTCTTGTCGAGGATCTCCGCGTCGCGGAACGCCCGGTCGAGCAGCCCGCGTTCGCGGATCGACCCGACGAGGTCGGCACGGTCGGAGAAGTCCGCGGCCCCCTGCTCGTGGTCGGGCATGGTCACGACGGGCATCTGGCTGACCCCGAAGGAGGACAGCGTGGCGATGGCGTCACGGACGGACTCGTGGGGGTGGACGTGCACGATCGTCGGCAGCGTCGTGGCGCCGGCCTTGAACTCCAGCACCTGCGACAGCTTGGCGGCGACACCGGACCGCAGGAACCCGTGGTCGTGCATCCAGTCGTCGTTGTAGATCTTCGACAGGTAGTTGCGGCCGCTGTCGGGCAGCAGGGTGACGATGACGGCGTCAGCGGGATAGTCCTTCGCGACCTCCAGCGCCGCGGCGGCCGCCGTGCCGCAGGAGCCACCGACGAGGATGCCCTCCTCACGGGTCAGCCGGCGAGCGGTCAGGAACGCGTCCCGGTCGGTGACCTTGACCCAGCGGTCGACGATGTCGGGATCGAAGGTGCCCGGCCAGAAGTCCTCCCCGACGCCCTCGGTCAGGTAGGAGTGCATGTTGTCGGGCTGGGTGTAGATCGACCCCTCGGGATCGGCACCGACGATGACGATGTCCGGGTTCTGCTCCTTGAGGTAACGCCCCGTGCCGGTGATCGTGCCGCCCGTGCCGACGCCGGCCACGAACACGTCGATCTTCCCCTCCGTCTGCGCCCAGATCTCCGGGCCGGTCGACTCGTAGTGCGCCTGCGGGTTGGCGGCGTTGAAGTACTGGCCGGGCTTGAACGCGCCCGGGGTCTCCTCCACCAGCCGGTCGGAGGTCTTGTAGTACGAGCGGGGGTCCTCGGGGTCGACGTCGGTCGGGCAGACCACGACCTCGGCGCCGTAGGCGCGCAGCAGGTTGATCTTCTCCGAGCTCATCTTGTCGGGCATCACGAAGATGCAGCGGTACCCACGCTGCGCCGCCGCGATCGCGAGGCCCGCACCCGTGTTGCCGGAGGTGGGCTCCACGATGGTGCCGCCCGGCTGCAGGTCGCCGGCCTTCTCGGCCGCCTCGATCATCGCCAGGCCGATGCGGTCCTTCACGCTCCCCCCGGGGTTCAGGTACTCGACCTTCGCAAGGATGGTCGGCGCCACGTCGGCGGAGAAGCGGGAGAGCTTGACGAGCGGGGTGTTGCCCACGACGTCCAGCAACGAATCGACAGTGTCCATGAGTTCCTCGAGTCAGGCCACGACCCAGCCACGTTGCCCGGTCGTGTCAGCTGCAGTGCAGGGTAGTCGTCCACCCCGGAGCGCGCGCCGTGCGGACGACCTATGGTGCCTCCGTGACTATCGACGAGCTCACCTTCCGCCCGTTCACCCGTGAGGAGCAGCCGAAGGCGCTGGACCTGCTGTACCGCGCCTTCGGCGACGCCGTGTCCGACGCCGACCGCGAGGACGAGATGCTGGTGCTGGACCACCGCAGCAGCCACGCCGCCTTCGACGGCAACCAGATGGTCGGCAGCCTCGCGGCCTACGGGCACGACATCAGCGTGCCCGGTGGCGAGGTCCCCACCGCCGGCACCACCTGGGTGGCGGTTGCCCCCACGCATCGTCGACGGGGGATCCTGTCGCGGATGATGGGTGCCCACCTGGATGAGGCCCGCGAGAAGGGCCGCGCGATCGCTGCCCTGTGGGCCAGCGAGGCCGCCATCTACGGCCGGTTCGGCTACGGCATGGCCGTGGAGCAGCACGGCATCGACATCATCGCCGGCCCGGGCCTGCGATGGGCGGCCACCGCCCCTCCCCAGGCGGACCGCATCCGGCTGCTGGAGGTCGACGAGGCCGCTGACGTCATCGCACCCATCTACGAGGCTGCCCGGGCCCGCCGCGGGGGGATGGCCGCCCGCGACCGCGGCTGGTGGAAGTTCCAGGTGCTGAGCACCCGCAAGGGGGCCATGGGCGGCGCCGCATGGAAGCGGGTCGCGGTCGCCGAGATCGACGGCCGCGACGTGGCCTACGCCGTTTACGGCACCAGCGAGGGCCAGCTCGACGGCCTGCCCGACAACACCCTTCACGTCATCGAGCTCGTCGGCGTCGACGCCGCCGCTGAGGCCTCGATCTGGCCGTTCCTGTGCAGCCACGACCTCGTCGGCCGCGTCACGGCCAAGCGGCGTCCGGTCGACGATGCCCTGCCGCTGCTGGTGGAGGAGTCCCGCCGGGTCCGGCGCCACGTCTCCGACGCGCTGTACGTGCGCATCCTCGACGTCGAGGCGGCGCTGACCGCACGGGCGTGGTCGGACTCCGCCGCGGTCACCGTCGAGGTGCACGACAGCCGATTCGACGACATCGACGGCACCTGGCGCATCGAGGTCGCGCCCGAGGGCGCGTCGGTGCAGCCGACGACCGAGTCCCCCGACCTGCGCATGGACGTCCGCGAGCTCGGGTCGCTGTACCTGGGCGGCGTGTCGGTCAGCCGTCTGGTGCACTCCGGCCGCATCGAGGTGCTGGAGCCGTCCGTCGTGGCGCCGTTCGACTCGGCCCTGCGACCCGCCGAGGCCCCCTGGGCGCCGGAGGTCTGGTAGCGCCGGCGAACCGGACGACCGCCACCTCGGGCGGACCCCGCGAAACGCGACCCCGCGAAAACGACGACGCCGCCCTCGAGGGGGCGGCGTCGACAGGTTCTGGCTGGGCTAGGCGTCGCCCGGCATGACCTCGGCGAAGGTCCGCTTGCCGGACCGGCGGAAGCTGACCATGCCGTCGGCGAGGGCGAACAGGGTGTCGTCCTTGCCGCGGCCGACGTTCTCGCCGGGGTGGATGCGGGTGCCGCGCTGACGAACGATGATCGAACCGGTGGTCACGACCTCGCCGCCGAAGCGCTTGGTGCCCAGGTACTTCGGGTTGGAGTCGCGGCCGTTCGCGCTGGAACCGCCGCCCTTCTTGGTTGACATGCCTACTCCTTCGGGAGGACTACTCGGTGGACGGCTACTTGGAGATCGACTCGACCCGCACGCGGGTGAGCGGCTGCCGGTGACCGGTCTTGCGGCGGTATCCGGTCTTGTTCTTGTACTTGAAGATGCGGACCTTCTCACCGAGGTACTGGTCGACGACGGTGGCGGTGACGGTGGCAGCGGCCAGGTCGTCGGCGCCGACGGTGACGTTGTCGTCATCGTCGACCAGCATGATCGGACGAAGGTCGACGGAGCCATCGACGGCAGTGTCGAGCTTCTCCACGTCGATCTCGTCGCCGACGGCGACCTTGTACTGCTTACCGCCTGTGGCGATGACGGCGAACATGATGAACTCCTCGAGGCTGATGGCCGGGTGCGAGCGCGCTGGCGGGCTCCGCGTTGGGAAAACCTGAGCTGCGCTGACGGCAGACAAAGGGCGCCCGGGAAGGGCGCGGATCGACAAGGATACCCACGGCCCCCCGGATCCGTCAACGTCGATGCAGGACGCCGACGGTACAGTGCGAACGTGTCCGTCCCCGCAGCCCCCCGGTCGACCGTGACCCTGACCGATCAGGCGCTGGTCGCGGTGCACCTGGCCCGTTCGCTGGCCGGTGGGGGACCCGCCAGCGCTGCCCATCTCGTGGCCGGCCTGCTGGGCGAACCGGAAGGTGTGGCGGGACGCCGTGTCCGCCGCCTGACCGGCGGGGAACCCGCCGTCCGGCTGACCGAGCACCCGGGGCTGCACGCACCCGGCCTGCCTCGGCTGTCCCACGCGCTGGTCGCCCTGCCCGTCACCGACGTGCCGGCATGGACCACCGACCTGCTGCGCGCCGCCGTCCGGGTCGGCGGGGCCGACCTGGCCGACCTGCTGGCAGCCACGGGCCTGGACACGACCGTCGCGACGGCCCTGGAGGACCCGGTGCCGCTGGCCGAGGACGAGGAGGAGACCGGCGAGACGTTCGGTCGCGGATCCTTCAGCGCCCGCGGGCTGGACCGGGCCGCCGACGACGCCGTCTCGCGGGCGCTCGCCCACAGCACCTCCAGCCGGGCGCTCGTGCCCCGCCTGATGCTCGACGACGTCGAACGGTCGGCCTTGGCCAACCTGCCCGAGGTAGCGATCGACCTGGTGGTCCAGCGGGCGCTGGACAGCCGTGGCGACCACGTCTCGCTGCGCGACCTCGCCACCTGCATGGTCGGCGTGGCGCTGGAGGCCCTGGACCTGCCCAACCGCTGACGGGCCCGCTGCGGACCGATCCGCGAACGAGTCCCTCACGAGCCGTACCGCGACACGGAGGTTGGTTCTAGGCTGACGACCACACCGCCGGCTGGAGGGAATTGGCGCGATGAGGGTTCGAGACGTGATGGACCGCAAGGCAGCTCGGGTGTCCCCCGACGATCCGCTGCGGGTGGCCGCCGAGCTGCTGGCGTTGACCGGGGCCAGCGACCTGGCGGTGGTGGGCGAGGACGGGACCTTCATGGGGGTCCTGTCGGAGGGCGACCTCCTGCGCGCCCTCATGCCCGACTTCGACGACATCGACCCCGGGCAGGCGACGCTGGAGAGGGCCTACGCGTTCTTCGTCAACGCCGGCGAGAGCCGAGTGGACGACCCGGTCATCAACCACGTCATCCACAACCCCTTCACCGTCGGCCCCGATGACCAGCTGCTGCAACCCGCGGCCCTGATGGTCTCCAAGCAGATCCGACGGTTGCCGGTCGTCGCCAGCGGCCGGTTCCTCGGCACGGTGTCACGTGCCGACATCTGCTGGGCGCTGCTGTGCGACGTCGCCGACGACACCGGTGCGTCCGTCCCGGCCGCGACCGGGTGACCCCGCCATGACCGTGACACCCCTGCCGCCCGCGACCACGCCGGGCCCGAGCCGCCGTCTGCTCGACGAGCTCGCCGAGGAGGCCGCGCCACATCTCGGGTCGTTGTCCTACGACCACGGGCTCATGCCGGTCGGTGACCCACCGACTGCGCTGCCGTCCTCGCACGCCGCGTGGGAGGACGCGGCCGCCCAGCTGCCCCGCATGTGGCGTGACCTGTCGGCTCGTCGCGAGCTGGTCGACCTGCCGTTGCTGTCGGCGACCCAGGAGGACCTGGCCGACGACCACCTCTGGCGGGCCTCCGTCGTCCTCGGTGCGCTGGTGTACGCCTACGTGCGCTGCGACATGCACGACCTGCACCTGCCGGCCCCGATCGCGGTACCGAGCGTCCTGCGGTTGCCGTGGGAGGAGGTCGCCCGCCGCATGGGCCGTCACCGCGCCCACTTCTCCCTCGACGACCTCATGCTGCACAACTGGGCACGCATCGACCCCGACGGCCCGATCACGGTGGAGAACACCCGGCTGCTGGTCCCCCAGACCGGGTCCTCGACCGAAGCCGCCTTCTGCCTGGGGTTCAACGAGGTCAGCGCGGCCTGCACCCCGCTGGTGCAGGCGATGGTGCGCGGGCAGGACGCGGCCGCGTCCAAGGACGTCGACGGCGTGGTGCAGTCGCTGCTGGACGTGCTGGACGCGGTGCACCACCTCACCGAGACCGCGCTGATGAAGATCGACCCGGTCCCGCTGGCCTCCCCGCACGCCGACCCCGTCATCTGGGCCAAGCTGGTCGCCCCCACGGGCATCCCCGTGGTCAGCAACGTGCCCGGCGTCTCCGGCGCCGCGGCTGCGGGTATCCAGGCGCTCGACAACTTCCTCGGCCGGGTCACCCACGCCAGCCCCCTGGGGCAGGAGGCCCTGCACGTCGCCGACAACTACGCGCCCAACGTCCGCCGGTTCGTCGCCGCGATGGGCCAGGCCCCCGTGCGCGACTTCGTGCTGGAGTCCGGCGACGTCGGCCTGCGCGGGCTGTTCCAGAACGTCGTCGACGCCTACACCGGCGACCGCGGCTACCTCGGCGTGCACCGCCGCAAGGTCTACGGCTTCATCCAGACGGCCTTCAAGGTCGGTCGTCCCTCCACCGCCAGCGGCATCTCCGGGCAGTACCGGGCACGAGCATGGCGACACGCCCACCACGCGCTGGAGGCCGCACGGGTCGAGCGGGTCCTCGACATGTCGATGCAGCCGGTCCCCGCGCGGCTGGCCGGCCGCTCGGTGGTCGCCCAGGGCTCGACCGGACCGATCAACGACATCCGCCTCGACCTGCGCGGTACCGGACTCATCGTGCGGCCGGGCGACCGGCTGGCCGTGCACCCCAAGAACGACCCCGAGCTGGTGGAGTGGACGCTGCAGGCGCTCGGCGCAACCGGTGAGGAGCAGGTTCCCCTGACGTCGTCGTGGCAGGCCTCGCTCGCCGCCCGGCACGACCAGCTGAACCGCGGCGACGCCACCCTGCGGGACTTCCTGACCCATGCCTGGCTGCGGCCGCTGACACCCGAGGTGGCCGAGCAGCTCGTGGCGCTCGCACCGGCGCCCAGCCTGCTCGCGCTGCTGCGGGAGCGCCGGGAGGAGGGGTGGGAGGTGCCCGACGCCCTGTACGAGCTGCGTCGCACCGGATTCAACCCCTCCCGCATGTGGAAGGCCGAGCTGATGGACCGCGAGGCCATCAGCCGCATCCTGCCGCCGCTTCCCGCCCGCCTGTACTCCGTCGCGGGCACCGAGGTCGACCACGACGGGCTGCCGACGGAGGCCAGCCTGGTGATCGGGCACCTGTCGTTCGAGGCCGCGGGGGCCGACGGCGAGGTCCGACGCCAGCGCGGGACCGCGTCGACGATGATGACCGAACGGCTCGACATCGGCGGCGAGGTCGACCTGACCGTGGTCCGCCCGCAACGGTTCACCCTGCCCACCGACGGCCGGGGCGTGATCATGTGCGCTGCGGGGACCGGGGTCGCACCGTTCATGGGGTTCCTCGAGCACCGCAGGGCCGACGACGGCGACAACTGGCTGCTGCTGGCGGTGCGCACCCCCGAGCAGGTCCCCGACCGGGAGCGGCTGTACCGCTGGCGCGACAGCGAGCACGTGCGCCTGGACATCGCCTACTCCCGCGAGGCCCCCGACGGCGGGCCCACCGGACGGATCGACCGGCTGATCACCAGCCCGGAGGTGGGGCCCGAGCTCGTGCGCTGGCTGCTGGAGACCGACGCCAACCTGTACGTCTGCGGGCAGGGCGGGTTCGCCTCGACCGTCATGACCGCGGTCCGCGAGGCCCTGGCCGCCCACGGGCCCGACGGCATGGACCCCGACGTGGCGCTGCGCCAGCTCGTCGCCGACCGGCAGGTCATGTTCGACGTCTTCACCACGTTCACGCCCGCCGCCGACCTGCGACCGGGTGAACGTCGCATCGAGGTGTCGGAGCTGATCGCCCACACCGACGCCGAGCGCGGCTACTGGATGGCCATCAACGGGGTCGTCCACGACATGACGGAGTTCCGCCACCTGCACCCGGGCGGCCGCCACATCGTCGACGACAACTGCGGGGTCGACTGCACGACGGAGTTCGACGAGGTCCGCCACCACCTGGATCCCGAGATCGTGGCGATGCTGGAGATGTACCGCATCGGCATCGTGCGGCAGCTGTCGCTGGAGGGCCCGTGGGGGATCGCGATCCGTGACGGACGCGTCGACGCGATCACCCTCCAGCAGCTGTACGACGCCTGGGTCGCCGAGGCCTACACGGTCGTGGAGCTGCGCAACTCGCTGCGCAACGAGCTCGGCGTGCTGGCCCTGCCCCTGACCGACCAGGAGGACGTGGGCGACCTCACGCCCCTCAAGGTGGGCATCGCGGTCGACACCATGCAGCGGTTCTGCGTGCAGCTGCTGGCAATCGCGCTGGGGACCGAGATCGCCGACCTGTGGGCGATGACCTGCGGGCTGGCGGCACCCGCCGCCGACGCCCAGGAGCTGGCCCGGCGGCTGCAGGAGGGACTCGGCCACACCGACGGCCGCGGCACCCTCGGTGAGGACGGCGGGGTGTGGCCCGACGTCGCCGAGGCCCTCGCGGCTGCCCACGACGCCCGCGACCGGGCGGACCGGGCAGGCCCCGACGCGCACGAGGCGATCGCCGCGGCGGCCACCACGATCGAGGGGATGCTCGGCGACATCGTCGACGCCCTCGGCGTCGGCCTGCGGTCCTTCGAACGCCACGAGGCCGACACCGCCGCCGTCGCCGGCTCGGACCTGCTCGGCGCCCTGGCGGTCCTGCCCGACCGCCTCCGCGCCCGTCGGGGCGAGCTGGCCACGGCAGCACGGGCGCTTGCAACCGCACTGGAGGGGTGAGGGATGGTCATCGCGCTGCAGCCGCAGGTCGCCGAACGGCCCAACGAGGTCGCGCTGACCGACGAGACCGGCACCACCACCTGGGTCCACCTCAACGACCAGGCGAACCGCTGGATCCTCGGACTCCGCGGCCTGGGCATCCAGCCCGGCGACCGCATCGCGGTGATGACCGGCAACCGACGCGAGGCGTGGGAGGTCTTCGTCGCGGCGCTGCACGCCGGCTTCGTCCTCGTGATCGTGCCGTGGGACGCCGACGTCGAGCGCACCCGCTACATCCTGGAGCACTCCGACGCGCGGCTGCTGATCATGGAGGACGCGTGCCGACCGGTCGCCGTCGAGGCCTCCGACGGCCTGCCGCTCGTCGCACGCCTCAGCCTGGACGGGGTCACCGGTGACGGCGTGCACGCCGCCGCGGACCTGCTCTACCACTCCCCGCCCATCGAACCGGAGGGGCAGATGGCCGGCGGTCCGATGTTCTACACCTCGGGCACGACAGGGGCACCCAAGGGGGTGATCGGGGCGGGCATCAACGCCGCCGGCGGACCGATCAGCGACGTCCTGGACACCGCGGCCGGGGTCGCGGCGGGGCTGGGGATCGACACCAAGGGCGTGGCGCTGATCGCCGGGCCGCTCTACCACTCCGGCCAGTTCGTGCTGTCGACCTTCCCGATGCTGGCCGGCCAACGGATCGTCATCCGCCGCACGACCGATCCGGCAGCAATCCTCGAGGCGATCGACCGATACCACGTCTGCAACACGCTGCTATTGCCGTCGGTCCTCGGGGAGATGCTGCGCCTGCCCGAGGATGTCCGTGCGCGCTTCAGGGGCACCACGCTGGAGCTGCTCATGCACACCGGGGCACCGTGCCCGCCGCACGTCAAGCAGGGCATGATCGACTGGCTCGGACCCAAGGTCGTGGAGATCTACGGCGCCAGCGAGGGCGGGATGTTCGCCATGGGCTCCAGCCAGGACTTCCTGGACAAGCCGGGCAGCGTCGGTCGCATCCTGCCGTTCATCGAGGCGACGGTGATCGGGCCCGACGACACCCCGGTCGCGCCCGGTGAGGAGGGCGAGATCTTCCTCCGCTACCGCAACGGCAACACCTTCAGCTACCACAAGGCGCCGGAGAAGACGGCCGAGGCGTATCGCGAACCCGGCCAGTTCACCCTCGGCGACATCGGGCGGATCGACGAGGACGGCTACCTGTTCATCAGCGGCCGCCGGTCGCACGTGATCACCGTCAACGGCGTGTGGGTGCATCCCAACCACGTCGAGCAGGGCATCGCGGCCTTCGACGGGGTCAACGACGTCGGGGTGTTCGAGGGTGGTCCCGAGGGCGGCCCGGAGGAGGTGCACGTCTCGGTGGTCCCGGCCGACGGCGTGGACCCCGCGACCTTGGAGGACGCCGTCAGGGACTGGGCTGCCCGCACGATGTCGCCGGAGCAGGTCCCCACACGGGTGCACGTCGTCGAGTCGATTCCGCGCAACGCGTCGGGGAAGATCCTTCGCGACGCGCTCCGCGAGGCCGCGCTGGGCTGAGCGGGGTCGGCCGACGTCAGGTCAGGAGCGTCATCGCACGTCGGCCCATGGTGATCTCGGTGCCGGGCAGCAGCGCGACCGCCTCGCCGGTCGGGATCGGCTCGTGGCGTGGTGAGGAGGGAAGGCGCACCGTCGTCCCGTTGGGACTGCCGAGGTCGCGCAGGTGTACCGACCATCCCTGCACGAGCAGCTCGGCGTGGCTACGGGAGACCGACCGTTCGGAGTCCGTCAGCAGCAACGGGGCGGCGAGCCCGGCACGGACCCGCTCGTGCGAGCGCGGTTCACGGCCGACGACGACGTCGCCGTTGAGGACGTGCCGCGTGCCGTCGTCCAGGCGGAGGCTGGCGACCGGGACGGCCGGCTGGGTCTCCGCGCGACGCGGGGGTTCCAGGACGGTGTCGCAGCGACGGCATCGCAACGTCCGCGGGTGGACGAACGCCGCGCAGGTGCCGCAGACGACCCCGTCGAGCTGCTGGGGCGAGGCGCCGACGGTGGGGGCCGTCTCGACCCAGGCGCCGGTGCCCAGCCAGGCACCCTCCCGCAGGCCGGGATGGTCCGCGGCCGGCCCGATCGGCATGTCGATGGGGCCCATGGCCACGCGCACGGGGTCGGCGGTCACCAGGTCCACCGGTCCGGCCAGGGTGCTGCGGTAGCCGACGTGGTCGCTGCGGTACAGCAGGCCCGAGCCGATCCGGACGGTCAGGCCGTCGCCGTGGCAGACGAGCACCCCCAGGCTGGGTTCGTTGCCGTGTGGGTGCTCGCGAAGGCGGTCGAGCAGCCCGGGGCCGTCGGCCACCGCAGCCGCGTCGAACAGCAGCTCCACGAGGTCGGTCGGCGCGGTGTCGCCGAGCACGACGACGACGTCGCCGTGGTGCACGACCCGTCCCGGTCCGGGCAGGATGCGCCCGTCCATGCTGCTCCCTCCGACCTCGAACCCTCTACGATCGTCAGCAGAGCCTACGACGCGAGGGGTCGGGCCGGTACCGGAGGGAGCACAGTGGCCAGTTCACCCGAGGCCACCGCCTTCGAGGCGAGCGTGGTGCGGTCGGTCGGTGCGCTGGCCGACATCGCCGTGGGCTGTGCCCTCCTGATCGACGGGGTCGTGCACTTCGTGTCCGACGAGGTCCCGCTGACCGACACCACCTGGACGCTGCTGTCCTCGGCCCTGCGGTCGGGGGCGACCGCCCGCGAGGACACCGACGGGGGGTCGGAGATGGTCGTGCCGCTCGTGGCCGAGGAGGCCACCGTCGGGTTCGTCGTCGCCCGTCGCCACCACGGCCCCTTCAGCAGCGCCGAGGCCGCGCTGCTGCGCCTGATGGCCGACAGCGCTGCGGAGGCCGGCGTGCGGGGACGGGCCGAGCACGAGCTGACCGACCTGTTCTCGGACTACCTCAGCCGGGACGTGGCGGTGCAGCTGCTGGAGGACCCCGAGGGCGGCGCGCTGGGCGGCCGCACGATGGACATCAGCGTGCTGTTCGCCGACCTGCAGGGCTTCACGTCGTTGTCCGAGCAGATCCCCCCGGCGGACGTCGTCGACCTCCTCAACCGCTACTTCGCGCTGGTCGTCCCCGCCATCACCGACAACGGCGGAGCGGTCTCGGCGTTCATCGGCGACGCGATCATGGCGCTGTTCGGCGCCCCCGTCCCCCATCCCGAGCACCCGCTGCTGGCCGCACGGGCCGCCATCGCGCTGCAGGACGCCGTCAACGGGATGATCGCCGACCAGCCGCAGATGCCGAAGCTGCGGGTCGGCGTCGCCACCGGCCCGGCCACCGTCGGCAGCATCGGCAGCCCCCGCCGTCGGGTCTTCACGGCGATCGGTGACACCGTCAACCTGGCGTCGCGGCTGGAGTCCTCCGCCGCGCCCGGCACCGTGTCGATCAGCGCGGAGACCTACGCGGTCGTGCGGACCTTCACGCACACCCAGCGGCTCGACCCGCTCGTGCTGAAGGGCAAGGCCGAACCGGTGCTGTCCTACCGGCTGGACGGCATCCGTGACAACAGCGACCGGCTGGTCGGCACCAGCACCGTCGCCACGCCCCTGTCGGTGCTGCGGCAGCTACCGCCCAGGCGCGACCGTCCCGTCTGACCCCGGCTCGCCTGTCCCCTCCCCTCGTCTCGTGCACCTCAGCCCTGACGTCGGCCGAGCTGCACAACTCGGTTCGGCATGTGTGCAGCTCGGGGCAGTGGGCGGCTGAGCTGCACAACGGGGGCGGAAGGTCCCGGGTGATCCGGGACCTTCGACGCTGGCCGTATGGCCGGGTCGTGACGCATCGTCGACCCATGACACGCACCAAGGATCATCTGCAACGACTCGACCAGGACGAGTGCATGACGCTCCTGGCCGGTCATCCCACCAAGGTCGGTCGCCTGGCCTTCGTCGACCAGGGCTACCCCATCGTCCTGCCCGTCAACTACCGGGTCCATCGCGGCTCGGTGGTGTTCCGCTCCGACCCCGGGTCCAAGTACATGGCCGCGGCCATGGGCCAGAAGATCGCCTTCGAGGTCGACGACGTCGACGAGGCCTGGCACGAGGGCTGGTCGGTGCTCATCCAGGGCATGTGCCGGGAGGTCACCAACCCCCATCAGCTCGAGCTGATCGACGGCATCGGCCTGGACGCGTGGGCGGGCGCCAGCATGCACACGCTGGAGATCCTGCACCACCGCGTCACCGGCCGCCGGATCGTCTGACCGGGCCGTCGGCCCGCCGCGGAGGCCGCCCTCCGCACGACACGTTCGACCTCGTCGGTCGAACGTGTCACGTTGTCCTCACTCCCGGACATGTGAGGGGTGAATGGACGACACCGACCGACTCCGCGCCCTGCACGACGCGCACGCCGACGACCTCGTGGCCTATGTCACGCGTCGTTCGGCGTCGCCCGACGACGCCGCTGATGTCATCGCCGAGACCTTCCTCGTCGCCTGGCGACGACTGGACGACGTGCCTCCGGGGCACGAGGCTCGACTGTGGCTCTTCGGCGTGGCCAGACGACAGCTGGCCAACACCCGACGCAGCTCCAGACGACGCACACGGCTCCTGGGGCGCCTGACCGAGCAGCTCCAACCGGCGCTCGCGACCGCCCCCCGCCACACCGTCGTCGACGGGCCGGTCGTGGAGGCCATGCAGCGTCTGCCCGAACGGGACCGCGAGGTGCTGTACCTCGTCGCGTGGGAGCAGCTGTCCCCCGCGGAGGCCGCGGTCGTCCTCGGTGTGTCCGCCGACGCAGCCCGAACGCGGCTGCATCGTGCCCGAAGGCGGCTCGAGGCCGAGCTCGCCGTCCCCGCGTCCACCCGCGCCCTGGAGGAAACCCGATGACCGACGACCTGCTCGAGGCGATCCGTCGCACCGACCCCGCCCGCACCACCACCCCGGCCGTCCGCACGGCCACGTCCGACCTGGTCGACCGGCTTGCCGCCACACCGCGGACTGCCGTCGGCCCGAACCGTGCCCCCCTCGACGGCGACCGTGCCCGCTGGAGCTTCGGCGCGGTGGCCGCCGCGATCGTGGCCCTGCTCGTGGTGGCGGTCGTCCGTGTCGTCCCCACGCCCGACGCCGTCGGCGACGGCGGCGGCACCCAGGTCTTCGGCGACGTCGGCCCCCATCTGCTGCTCGATGCCGACGGGTGGACGCTGGAGCGCGTGCAGATCCAGGCCGACACCCTCGGCGAGGTGTCCTTCGTCGGTCCCGACGGGACGATGGACCTACACTGGCGACCGGTCGAGGAACACGACGGCTGGGTCGAGGACCGTCGAACCTCGACCACGCCGGTGACCACGATCGCGATCAACGGCCAGCAGGCCGACGTGATGGCGTACTCCCCCGACGATCACACCGCCCTGTGGACCGATGACGTGCGATCCCTGGAGCTCCGTGGCACGCGCATGGACGCCGAGCGCTTCGCTGCACTGGCAGCCACGTTGACGCCGGCGACCCCGCAGCAGTGGAGCGACGCGCTGCCGGACTCCGCCATCTCACCGTCCCAGCGAGGCACCGTGGTCGCCAGCATGCTCGACGGTGTACCGCTGCCCCCGGGGTTCGACCGGGCTGCGTTGGAGGACGTCGCGTCCACCAACGACCGCTACCAGGTCGGTGCCGCCGTCACCGGTGCCGTGGCCTGCGGCTGGATCGAGGAATGGATCGCTGCCGGGGCGGTCGCCGACGACGCGCGACGTACCGCTGCCCGGGATGCGCTTGCGACGTCCCATGACTGGCCGATCCTCCTCGAGATGGAGCCGGATGGCGGTTGGTCGAACGTCCTCTGGCAGTACGCCGACGCCGTGGCTGGCGACGGCACCATCGAGGGCGGCATGACGCTGACGGTGGAGGAGAGCTACACCTCCGCCCTCGGCTGCTGAGCCTCGGCCTCGATCGACCGGAGCCAGCCGACCAGGAGCCACAGCGCCGTGGCCGGATACACCAGCCCGCCGGGGACCCACATCAGGGCCCCGGCGAGCTGCTGGTCGGCCAGCGGGGTCAGTCCCCACGCCGCGGTGGTCGTGGCGTACCCCTCGTACCAGGGCGTGCCCGCGAACGTCATCAACGCCGCGAGGAAGACCGTCGCCATCGCCGTGGTGAAGGCGAACAGCAACCGGATGCCGGGCTCGGCCCGTCGATGGCGAAGGACGACCCGCCACCACAGCCATCCGGCCAGCAGCCACGAGGCGTGCTGGACCAGGTGCACCACGTCGTCGGCCAGCGCGGCGTCGTAGGCCATCGCGGCGTGCCAGCCCCACAGGACCGCGACGTTGGCCAGCCAGGCGACGTCCATCCGCCGCCACCATCGCGGGCTCGGCACCAGCCGGACGGTCCGGCCGAGGCGCATCCCGCTGGCGACGACGTCACGGGGGATCCCCCGAAGGATCCGGTGTCCGGGACCGGCGACCACCAGCAGCGGCGCCACCACGAGGCCGAGCAGGAGGTGCTGGACCATGTGGGCCGACGCCAGGTGGCCCGCCGCGGCGTCCAGCGGCGACATCACCGCGAGGACAAGGACCACCAGCCCGGCAAGGAACGCGGCGTCGCGACGGTCGACCCCCGACCGGGCCGTCCCGGCCGCGCGTCCACGCTGGTACAGCCCGGCCGCGACGACGACCGCGAGCAGCAGCATCGGTTCCAGCGTCCATGTCGTCCACGACACGCCCGTGGACTCCAGGGTCGTGCCCCACATCAGCAGGCCGGGAGGACGAGCGCCGGGATGCCGACGACCAGCACGGACAGCCCGAACAGCGCGCCGAGCATGACGCTGGTGACGGCGAGGGCGGAGTCGCGCATCGAGCCGGGGTCGTCGCGGCCGTCGGGCCCGTCGGGCACCTCGGTCTCGGTGCTCGGGCCGTGCCCCGACGGGCGGGCCCGGGCACCCTCGACCCGACGCCGCTCCATCGACCGCCACCAGCGGTGGCTGGCCGTCGTCAGCGCCACGGCGATCAGGATCGCCACCGCCGTCGCCGCCACCGTCACGGTGCGCGCGAGGTCGTCAGCGGGTGGGACCGCGGTGCACGCGGCCTCGGTCGTCAGGTACACGACGAGGAAGTGGACGGCGAACAGGATCGGTCCGCCGACGAACAGCAGCCACCTGATCGGCGGGCCGCCGTCGTGGTCGGGGACCGGTTCGACCGCCGAGTCGGTACGCGGATCGAGTCCCGGCGCCTGGTCGGTCATGTCACCACCGGCCCCAGCGCGAGCGTCGTGGCACCGATCGTCCAGATGACGACGACCGCTGCCCACCACGTGGCGGTGTTGGTGATCGGCACGTGCCGGTGCTGGTCGTGGTGCCCCTGGACGGTCCAGACCGCCATCATCGCCGTCATCACGACCCCGACGACCAGCAGCAGGAGGAGGAACCCGGCCAGAGTGTGGTACATCGACCCGTAGGCGTGGGTCATGGAGTCGAAGTCCAGGCCCACCAGGTGGGAGAACAGCCACGCCACCGCGGCCCCGCCGAGCACGACACCCGCCGCCAGCCACACCGTCGTGCCGGTCACCTCACCCTCGCGGACGCGTCGCAGCGCGAGCCCGACGGAGGCGCCAGCGGCGAGGACCAGGACGGTGCCCAGCGCGAAGCTGCCGAGGTCCGGCATGGCGGTCCCCGACGGCGGCCAGACCGGGTTCTCCAGCCGCAGGTAGAAGTACGCCAGCAGCAGGCTCGCGAAGCCGATCGACACGAACAGCACGGCCAGCCCCATCCCCCACCGCGAGATGACCAGGCTGCCGCCGGCGTGCACGGGGATGCCGTGGGCCTCCTCGAACGCCCGCTCCTCCTCCACCGTCATCGGGGGGTCGGTGGGACGGTTCCACATGATGACGGCGAACCCGATGACGAGGGCGCCGACGAGCGCCCCGGGCCGCAGCTTCAGCAGCTCGCTGAGGAAGATGAGCACCGTGCCGCACGCCGCGACCAGCGGCCAGATCGACGGGTCGGCCACCCGGTAGATCTCCTCGGGACGGGCGTTGGCGGTGCCGACCGCCATGACGGCCCGCCACCGCAGCGGCCATCGGGCCATCCCCCGGACGAGCTGCTCGACGTCGGGGTCGCCGCGGTGCAGGTCGTCCTGGTCCCACAGCGGGTGTCGCGAGGTGACGATCGGGGTGACGGTCCAGGCATGTTCCTTGGGTGGGGACGGAACCGCCCACTCCAGCGTGTCGCCGCCCCACGGGTTGGGTCCGGCCGGCTCGCCGTGGCGGTAGCTGCGGACGACGTTCCACACGAACGTCGCGATGCCGACGACCACGATGTACACACCGACGGTGGAGACGATGTTGGCGGTCTGCCAGCCCATCTCCGCGGGGTAGGTGTAGACGCGACGGGGCATGCCCTGCAGCCCGACGATGTGCATCGGGAAGAACGCCACGTTGACGCCGACGAAGAGCAGCCAGAACTCGATGCGGCCCAGCCGCTCGTCCATCATCTTCCCGGTGAACTTCGGCCACCAGTAGTGCACGCCGGCGAAGATGGGGAAGGCGACCCCACCGATCAGGACGTAGTGGAGGTGCCCGACGACGAAGTAGCTGTCGTGGACCTGCAGGTCGAAGGGCACGGCGGCGGTCATCACCCCGGTGATGCCCCCGATGGTGAAGATCACGAGGAACCCCATCACGTAGAGCATGGGGGTGTCCCAGCGCACCCGGCCGGCCGCGATGGTGGAGACCCACGCGAACACCTGCACACCCGCAGGGATCGCGATGACCATCGAGGCGGCGGCGAAGAACGCCAGGACCAGCGTCGGCAACCCCGTGGCGAACATGTGGTGGGCCCACAGGCCGAAGGACAGCACGCCGATGCCGACCATGGACGCGACGATCCAGGTGTAGCCGACGGTGCGGTGGCGGACCATGACGGGCAGCACCATGGAGACGACACCCGCGGCGGGCAGGAACTGGATGTAGACCTCCGGGTGCCCGAAGATCCAGAAGAGGTGTTGCCACAGCAACGTCGACCCGCCGGCGTCTGGGTTGAAGAACTGGGTCCCGAAGCCGCGGTCGAGCTCCAGCAGCAGGCTGCCGATGATCAGCGGCGTGAAGGCGAAGAGGATCATGAACGCCGTGATGAGCATGGCCCACGCGAACAGCGGCATCCGGGTCAACGTCATGCCGGGGGCGCGCAGCTTCAGCACCCCGATGATGATCTCGATACCGGCGGCGATCGCTCCGACCTCGGCGACCCCGAGCCCCAGCACCCAGAAGTCGATGGCGAGGTCCGGGGAGAACTCCGGCCCGCTCAGAGGGGTGTAGGCGAACCAGCCCGCGTCGGGCACCAGCTGGAACAGGGTGGCGGAGTAGTACAGCAGGCCGCCGAGGAGGAAGGTCCAGTAGGCGAAGGCGCCCAGCCGCGGGAACGGCATCTCGCGCGTCCCGAGCAGCAGGGGCAGCAGCAGGATCGCGAAGCCCTCGAAGATCGGCAGGATGACCAGGAACATGGTCACCGAGCCGTGGTTGGTGAACAGCTCGTTGTACAGCTGCGGTCCCACGAGGCCGACCTCGGGGAACGCCAGCTGAGTGCGCATCACGACGGAGTCGACGCTGCCGCCGAGGATGAGGAAGAAGAACCCGGTCAGCAGGAGGCGCAGGCCGATGTTGTCGTTCTGGACGGCGCGGAGCTGGCCCCACAGGCCCGGCGGGTCGGCCCAGAGGCGGTCGAGCTCCTCGTCGGTCTCGACGTCGGCGACGGTCGGGGACGCCGACGCGGGCCGCTCCAGGCCCGGAACGTGGTCGTCGCGCGGCGACTCGGTCATCCGAGGGACTCCAGGTAGGCCAGGACGGCCTCGAGGTCGGCCGCGTCGAGCCCGCTGGGCTCCATCAGCGCGCCGGGCTTGACGTGTTGTGGGTCCTCGAGCCACCGGGCGAGGTCGTCGGGGGTGTTGGGCAGGGTGGCCGCGGCGATCGTCCGTCGGCTGGCGAAGTGGGTGAGGTCGGGCGCAGGGGGCCCGTCGCCGCGGGCGCCGTCGATGGCGTGGCACTCCATGCAGTTGCCCGGTCCGGCGACGACGTCGCGGCCGCGGGCGGTCAGCTCATCGGCGGGTGCGGTGGCCGGTTCCGCCTGCCCTGCCAGCCAGGCGTCGAAGTCCGGCTGGTCGTGGGCGATGACGAGCAGGCCCATGTTGGCGTGCTGGATGCCGCAGAACTCCGCGCAGGCGCCGCGGTACTCACCGGGTTCGTCGGCCTCGAGCACGAGGGTGTGGGTCCGGTCGGGCAGGGCGTCGAGCTTGCCGGTCAGCTGCGGGACCCAGAAGGAGTGGACGACGTCGGCCGACGTGAGCTCGACGGCCACCTGCTGCCCGGCGGGGATGTGGATCTCGTTGGCGGTGACGACGCCGGCATCCGGGTAACGGACCTCCCACCAGAACTGATGGCCGGTCACCTCCACCGTCACCGCGCCGTCGGGCGCCGACGTTGGGGTGTCGGCCATCGTGTCGAGGGTGGCCACGAAGACCGCACCGACGACAACCACGGGCAGGACGATCCCACCCCAGACGATCATCCGGGTGCTGGGCTGGGCGTCGGCGTCGACGGCCCGCCGTCGGACGCCGAGGACGAGCAGCACCGCGAAGATCGCGAACGTGGCGACCCCGAGGACCAGCATCAGGACCCACAGGTCGTCGATGGCCCTCGCCGCCGGCCCACGTGGGTCCAGGCTGCCCATGACGGCAGCCGCCACGATGCCGACGGCGCGATGCACGCGCAGTGACTACCCAAGGACGGGCCGGCTCACACCGACCCGCCGAAAAAGCCGCTACGCGAAACAGCTACGCGAGCAGGTCCTCCACGATGCGCCGCCCCGGGATGACGTCGTCCGTTTCCTCCGTGAAGGCCTCCATCAGGCCCTTGGAAACGTTCTTGCGGGTCATCTGGACCAGGCCGAGCTTGGAGATCTCCATCACGCGGGACTTGGTCTTGTCGCGGGCCAGCTCGCGCTTGAACCGCTTCAGGACCTCCTCACGGTTGGCCTGGACGATCATGTCGACGAAGTCGATGACGATGATGCCGCCCATGTCGCGCAGGCGGAGCTGGCGGGCGATCTCCTCGGCGGCCTCGATGTTGTTGCGGAGGACCGTCTCCTCGAGGTTGTCCTTGCCGACGAACTTGCCGGTGTTGACATCGATGACCCACATGGCCTCGGTCTTCTCGATGATCAGGTAGCCGCCGGACTTCAGCCAGACCTTCTTCTCCAGCGCTCGCCGGATCTGCGTGGTGACCTCGTAGGCGTCGAACAGCCGCTCGACACTGCCGTCGGCCCGGGCCGGCGGGTCGTAGGTGACGACCTTGTCGACGTGCTCGGGGCTGACCTCCGACAGGTAGGAGCGGACCTCGTCGGCCAGCTCGGCGTCGTCGATGATCAGCTGGGTGTGCTCGGGGCCGAACACGTCACGGATGACGCGCAGGACCAGCTGGGGTTCGGAGTAGATCGACTCCAGCGGCTTGGCCTTCTCCGCCTTCTCCTCGACCTTCTTCCAGCGCTCCAGCAGGCGAGCCACGTCGGCCTCCAGCTGCTCGGCGGTGGCCGACTCGGCCGCGGTGCGCACGATCAGGCCGAAGCCCTCGGGCTTGAGGCCCTTGAGGATCTTGCGCAGGCGGTCGCGCTGGTCGTCGGGCAGCTTGCGGGAAATGCCCAGCATGTCGTCGCCGGGCGCCAGCACGCAGTACCGGCCGGCCAGCGACAGGTGCTGGGTCAGGCGGGCACCCTTGGTCCCCATGGGGTCCTTGGTGACCTGCACCATCACGGGCTGGCCGGACTTCAGGGCCTGCTCGATGCGGGGAAGGCCGCCGTCGCGATCCGCCTCGTCGTAGTTGACCTCACCGGCGTACAGGACGCCGTTGCGACCCTTGCCGATGTCGACGAACGCCGCCTCCATGCCGGGCAGGACGTTCTGGACACGGCCCTTGTAGATGTTGCCGACGTAGGAGGCCTCGGAGGCCTGCGTCACGTAGTGCTCGACCAGCGTGCGCTCCTCGAGCACCGCGATCTGGGTCCGTTCCTTGCCGACGGTGACCAGCATCCGCTTGGGCGGGCTCTCGGCCATCACCCGGCGGGTCTCGGGGCTGACCGACGGCACGCGACGGCGACCGCCGCTGGTGCGCTGGGAGCGGGCGCTCAGCCGCGTCGGGGCTCCCTGGTCGTCCTTGGAGCCACTGTCTGCCTGCGTGGTGGAGCCGCCACCACCGCCACCGGAGCGTCCACGACGCCCGCGTCCACGACGGCCGCGACGACGCCGACGGCCCGACCGACCCTTGTCGTCGTCACCGTCGTCGGTGTCGGCAGATGTGTCCTTGCCGTTGGTGCGGGACTCGTC
Organism: Euzebya rosea; assembly: GCF_003073135.1. Lineage (NCBI taxonomy): Bacteria > Bacillati > Actinomycetota > Nitriliruptoria > Euzebyales > Euzebyaceae > Euzebya > Euzebya rosea. The sequence continues at coordinate 274,229 of NZ_PGDQ01000002.1, read as the reverse complement.
CGTGCCCGACTCGTCCTCGGCAGCCCCGTCCTTCGCAGCCCCGTCCTTGTCCGACGGGCCCTTGCCGTTGCTGGACTTCCGCTGGCCACCGCGACCGGCGCGATCGCCCTGGCGGCCCTTGCCGGACCGGGTGCGGTTCGCGCCGCCACGGCCGGACTCGCTGTCGGCCTCGTCGGTGTCGCTGGCGCCGCTGTCGGCGTCGTCGGTCTCGGTGTCGCCGCTGTCGGGGTCGTCGTCGCCGGCACGAGGGGTGCGCTGCGGGGCACCGCTGCGAGTGCGGGTGCGGCTCCCCTTGCCCGAGCCAGACCGCTCCCGATCATCCTCGGCGTCGTCCTCGCCCGACGACGCGTCGGCGGACGTGTCGTTGCTGGCCCTGTCGTTGCTGGCCCTGTCGTCCGACGAGTCGTCGTCGGCGCGGTCCTGCTCGTTGGCTCCGCCGCGACCGCGGCCACGGCCGCGGCGGCCACGGCGACGACGTCGGCGCGGCTTGTCCGCTCCGGCCTCGTCGGACGCGTCCTCGTCACGGGTGTCGCCGTCGCGGTTCTCGCTGTCGTCGCTGGCGCTGGAGGTCTCGGTGCCGGACTCCCCGTCGTCGTCGGACGCCTCGTCCTCCTCGTCGGACCCGTCGTCGGATCCGTCGGCCTCGTCGGCCTCGGCCGTGGACTCGTCGGTCTCGGCCGTGGGCTCGTCGTCGGTCTCGGAGGTCTCGTCCTCGGACTCGTCGGTGTCGACGGCGAAGGGGTCGACGGCGATGGGGCGGACGGTGCGGCGACGCACGCGGGTCCGTTCGGTCCGGTCCTCGCCTGCGTCGTCGGGAAGGTCCTGCTGCTCGGTCTCGCTCACGCGGGCTCCTCTGGTGCTGGTGGCGGCACGGACGGCCCGGTGGCTGTCCCCGAGGGGGAGCCATCGGCGGGGACCAACGGTGTGGTCGTCCCTCGCAGGGCGTCGTCGATGCCGGATTGATCGTCGCTCACGAGCCCCTGTGCGGCGCGCGTGATCAAGGTCGGGCGGTGCTCGATGCCGAGCACGCTGTGGACGTCGTCGGCACGGACTGCGGGTCCGGATCCGGCGTCGTCGGGGATGAAACCTGGGTGGCGCACGATGGCGCGCACGGTGGTGCCGTCGGCCACGATGCCGACGAGGGGCGGACGCAGGTCAGCGGTGACCAAGCGACCCTTGCGCTCGCGCTCGACCTCGAGGGGACCCTCGGCGGGCATGGCCGCCACGGCCTCGGCCAGGCCGTCGGCCGTCGGGTACTCCAGCACCCACATGGATGCCTGGAGGCGCTTGCCCAGCCTGGGTGCGCCGTCCTCGACCTCGGCGGCGTCGAGCACGTCGATCCCGTCGGGGAACGCGGCGTTGATGCGCGCGGTCATGTCGGCGAGGTCGACCGGTCCGGCGAACGTCAGCTCGGCGAACTCGGCGGTCGACCCGAAGCCCAGCGGCAGGGCGTCGCCGAAGCTGACCTTCGGATGGGGGCTGAACCCCTCCGAGTACGCGATCGGCAGATCGGCCTTCCGCAGGGCTCGTTCCCAGACCCTGCCGAGGTCGATGGCGCTGATGTACCGGAGCTTCCCGGCCTTGGAGAACCTAACCCGGGCGCGCACTGAGGATGGGGAGGCGCCTGCTGTGCTGCTGCGACGGCTGGGCATGTGCGGTCTGGTTCGCGAGATCCAGGGAGGGGCACACGCCGCAGTCGTAGCAGGGAGTCCAGCGGCAATCGTCGATTTCGGATGGGCCCGATGAGCCCTGGGGATCGACGGCGTCGCGATAGTCCTGCCACAACCAGTCCTTCTCGAGCCCCGAGTCGAGCTGGTCCCACGGGAACACCTCGTTGGATGCACGTTCGCGCTGGCAGTACCAGCCGACGTCCACGCCGACCTCGTCGGCAGCCTGCATCCAGGTGCTGTAGTCGAACAGCTCGTCCCAGCCATCGAACCGGGCGCCCAGCTTCCAGGCCCGCTCGACCACGTCGGCGACCCTGCGGTCACCCCGTGCGAGCAGGCCCTCGATCTGGCCCGGATAGGGATCGTGGTAGCGGAGGTTGAGGTTCCGGTCGCGGGCAACCCGGTTCTTGATCAGACCCAGCTTGCGGTCGATCTCCTCGGGGGAGTCCTGTGCGGCCCACTGGAACGGAGTGTGGGGCTTGGGCACGAACCCACCGACGGAGACGGTGACCTTGTTCTTGCGACCGTAGGACTTGCCGAGCTCCAGGACCTTCAGGCCCAGGTCGGCGATTGCGATGACGTCGTCGTCGGTCTCCGTGGGGAGGCCGATCATGAAGTAGAGCTTGATGTGGCGCCAGCCGTTGCCGAACGCCGTCTCCGCGGTGCGGAGCATGTCGTCCTCGCTGACCATCTTGTTGATGACCTTGCGCATCCGCTCGCTGCCCGCTTCGGGTGCGAACGTCAGGCCGGTCCGGCGACCGTTGCGAACCAGCTCGTCGGCCAGCTCGACGTTGAAGGCGTCGACACGCGTGGACGGCAGCGCCAGGGAGGTGGCGGTGCCCTCGTAGGTGTCGGCGAGGTCCCCGCACATGCCGCGGATCTCGGCGTGGTCGGCAGAGGACAGCGACAGCAGGCCGACCTCCTCGAACCCGGAGTTCTTGAGCCCCTCGGCGACCATCTTCTGGATGGTCGCCGACGAGCGCTCGCGAACGGGGCGGGTGATCATGCCGGCCTGGCAGAAGCGGCAGCCGCGCGTGCAGCCACGGAAGATCTCCACGGCGTAGCGCTCGTGGACCGTCTCGGTCAGCGGCACGATCTGCTTCTTGGGATACGGCCACTCGTCGAGGTCGGTGACGGTGCGCTTGGGCACGCGGTTGGCGGTGCCCTTCTCGACCGGGAAGATGCCGCGCAGCCGGCCGTGCGGCTCGCCGTCGCGTGGCTCGAGGTAGTCGGGCCGGTAGCGATCGGGCAGGTAGGCACCGGAGATGTCGGCGATGTGGTCCAGCCGCTCGGCGCGGTCGCGGACCTGCTTGAGGACGTTGTCGACCTCCAGCACGAACTCCTCGCCGTCACCCGCGCAGGCCACGTCCACGAAGGGCGCCAGCGGTTCGGGGTTGAACGAGGCGTGCCCGCCGATCATCACGATCGGGTCGTCGGGACCGCGGTCGGCCGCCCGCAGGGGGATGCCGGCGAGGTCGAGGCAGTTCAGGAGGTTGGTGTAGCCGACCTCTGCGGAGAGCGAGAACGCCACGACGTCGAAGGATCGCGCCGGAAGGTGGTTCTCGAGGGAGAAGAAGGGGATGCCTTCCTCTCGCATGATCTCGTCCATGTCGGGCCACGGCGCGAAGCCACGTTCGGCCCGCGTCCCCTCGACCTCGTTGAGCACCTCGTACAGGATCTGGACGCCCTGGTTGGGCTGGCCCACCTCGTAGGTGTCGGGGTAGCAGACGAGCCACGACGTGTCGTCGTCCCGGGGCACCTTCACCACGATGTTGTCCTCGCCGCCCACGTACCGGGCCGGCTTTCGGACACGCAGGAGGTGCGGCTCGAGGTCGGGCCACACGGAGCGTACGGGCTGTTGGGTCAGGGACATCAGAGGGGGGAGGTCGAGGATTCGCGCCGGCGCCGGAGTGGTCGTCGCGGGGAGGGGGCGAGTGTAGCGCGGCCGACATGCCCGGTTCTGCCATAGGGTGGCCCCGAGATGCAGGAACCGCCCCCGTCCACGCTGCCCAGGGCCGACGCCGATACGGCGGTCGGGGTCCCGCGCACGCCGGGGTCACGACGCCTGGATCGAGCGCTCCTGCTGGGCACGGGCGCGGTCGGGGTGGGGGTCGTCCGGCTGGTCGACCCGAACGTTCCGGGCACCTATCCCGTCTGTCCGTCGCTGCGGATCTTCGGTGTGTTCTGTCCCCTGTGTGGCGGACTCCGCTCGACCCATGCCCTGGCCTCGGGCGACCTCGCCGACGCGATGGCGAAGAACCCGATGGTGCCGCTGGCGCTGGCGACCCTCCTGCTGGTGCTCGGTGTCCGTGCCCTGCGCCGACGGTTCCCGGTGGCCGGGCCCGGGCCCGTCGGCCGCTGGGCAGCCGGTCATCGGATGATGCTGGTGTGGGCGGGGCTCGTGGTGTTCGTGGCGTTCGGCGTGCTCCGCAACGTCGACGCCTTCGCCGTCCTCGGCCCGCGCTGACGCGCTGACCCACGCTGACGCGCTGACCCACGCTGACGCGCTGACCCACGCTGACGCGCTGACCCCGCTGACCCGGCGGTCAGTACCCCCGGTGGGCGCGCCGGTTGCGGTTGGCCCACTTGCCGATCATCGCGGCGACCAGGTCGGCGTCGTACACGTCCTTCATGACGTAGTGGCGCGGCCCGCCGTACCCGGGGTAGGCCACCTCCACGGCGATGCGGCCGGTGCCACGCTGGTGCTGGCCGGCGTTGCGGGTGACCTCGACGCCGGCGACCCCCCACAGGTACAGCTCGACGACGCGCTTGTGGTTGAGCGGATCGTTGATCCACAGCCGATGGGTGGTCAGGCGGCGCCCGTCGGCTTCCCACATGACCGACTCCTGCGGCGGCAGGGTCGGTTCGCTCGGGGGATCCTCGAAGACCGCGCCGCCGTTGCCGACGCTGGAGGACCACGCATGTCCGTCCCACCAGCGGACCTCGTAGTCGCCGACGGGGTCTGGGTACCAACCTGGTGCGGTCACGAACGTTCTCGCTCACGGTTCCGTGCGGCGGGGATGGCGCTCGGCACACCCCCGCCCGTGCACGGATCAGGGGGCGACGGGCTCGCCCTGCAGGACCCGGTAGGTGTAGGCCTGGCCGATGATGATCACCGGGATGGCCACCAGCAGGCCGACGCCGCACAGCAGCGCACCGACGAACGCCGCGACGATGGTCGCGAGGTAGAAGCCGATCAGCGTGCCCAGGTTCTGGTTGACGAAGGCGAAGGATGCCTTGATGGCCTCCACGGCCGGCAGCTGCTTGTCCAGCGCGAAGTGCACGAAGAACTGGCTGAAGAAGCCGACGATGAGGCCGGGGATGAAGCACAGCAGCGTGCCGACGGCGGTTGCGAGGCCGATGATCAGGCCGCCGAGCAGGATCTGGGGGATCTGGTCGGTGTTCAGCAGCGTGGAGATCTCGATCTGGCGCCCGTAGGTGATCGCCAGGGCCCCACGCGTGATGGCGGCCTGCACGAACACCTGGATCACCCCGCCCAGGAGGGCGGAGAACGCCGAGGACACCAGCAGGAAGACCAGGCCGGCATCGGAGCCGCTGAAGCCGCTCAGGATCGCCCCGGTGATCAGGTTCCAGATGAAGAACACGATCGCCGACACGACCATGAGTCCGAGCAACCCGAGCAGGATCGGTCCGACGTTGGCCTGGAACTTGGTCCACCCGTAGTTGAAGGCGTCACCGACGCTGTAGGGCTTCACGCCCCCGGGGGAGCCGAAGGGTTGTGCACCCCAGCCGCCCTGCTGGGGTTGGGCACCCCATCCCGGCTGTCCCCCCGCGGGTGGTGGCGGCTGCTGCCCCCATCCGGGCTGGCCACCGCTGGGCGGCGGCGGCTGCTGACCCCATTCCTGGCCTCCGGACGGCGGAGGGGGCTGCTGCCCCCATCCCGGTTGACCACCAGGTGGAGGGGGCTGCTGACCCCAGCCGGGCTGGTCACCCGGTGGAGGAGGCTGCTGTCCCCAGCCGGGCTGGTCACCCGGAGGAGGAGGCTGCTGCCCCCAACCCTGGTCGCCGGGGTTGGACGGTGGTGGAGCGTCGCTCAACTGCCTGTCTCCTTGATGCGTACCGCACCGAGGTCCCTCCACGGTGCATCGCCGGCAGCCTATTCCATGACCGCGGTTTCGCGTCGGGCCCCCTGTGGATGTCAGACCGCCGCAAGCTTCTCCAGCACCCGCAGCCCCGAGTCGAGGTGGTCGAGCATGCGCTGCATCTGCGGCAGGGTCCTGCGGCAGGCGGTCAGGCCGAACTGCATCTCGGTGTCGTAGGAGGTCAGGGTGATGTTGAGCGCCTGGCCCTGCTGCAGCAACGATGCCGGATACATGCCCTGCAGCCGTGCCCCGTCGAAGTACCGCGGCTCGCGCGGACCGGGGACGTTGGAGATGACGACGTTGGCCAGCGGCCGTCCACGACCGGCGATGCCGAGCAGCGGACCGATGACGTAGGGGCTGGTGATGGCCACGGCATACCCGACCCGTTCCGACCGGCTCATCGACGCCAGCCGGTCCTTGCCCCGCTGCATCGACGTGCGGATCCGCTCCAGGCGGTCGATCGGATCGGCGATGTCGGTGCCCAGGTCGGCGACGAGGAAGGACAAGGCGTTGCCCTGCGGCCCCTCGTCCTCGGTGCGCACCGACACCGGGATCATGCCGGTGAGGGGTTTGTCGGGCAGGGCCATGTGGTCCAGCAGGTAGGTGCGCAGCGCATGGCTCGACATGGCGAGCGCGACGTCGTTGATGGAGACCCCCAGCGCCCTGGCGACGCCGCTGATCCGCTCGAAGGAGAACCCGTCCGCGGCGAACCGTCGCGAGCCGGTGATCCGCCCGTTGAGCAGGCTGCGGGGCGCCGAGAACGGCATGACCTCGCCCTCCACCCCCCGCCGGGTGGCCTTCGCCTGATCGCGCAGCGTCGCCGCGATCGTGCCCACCGACCGGAGTGGATCCAGCACGCCGGGCTTCTCCCCCGACGTGGGCCGTCGTGCCGGGGGTGTGCTGGAGGGGGTCGTCGCCGAGGTCGAGGCGATCTCCCACGGGGCCGGCATGTCACGGTCGTTCGGGTCGGCGCTGAACATCTTCCGCATGACGCGCATGGCGCCGACGCCGTCGAACATGGAGTGGTGGAACTTGGCGTACATCGCGAACCGCGGCGGGTCACCGTCGTGCTCGGGCTGCAGCCCCTCGATGAGGTGGACCTCCCACAGCGGGCGGTGGCGATCCAGCAGCGTGGAGTGCAGCCGCGAGACCAGGACCAGCAGCTCGCGGACCCGACCGGGTCGCGGGAGCGCGGAGAACCGCAGGTGGTAGTCCAGGTCGATGTCGGGGTCGGGTTCCCAGTCGAACAGGCCGGCCAGCCCGTAGGGCCGGCGCAGCCGGTAGGAGAACGGCGGGGCGAAGTCGGTGGCCGTGCGCAGGCGCTGCCAGGTGTCGTGCAGCCAGGTCGGTGAGGCGTCCGGCGGGTAGTCGAAGACCATCAGGCCGCCGACGTGCTGCGGCGCCTCCCCGCTCTCGATCATCAGCCACGCCCCGTCGGTGATCGGGAGCACCATGCCTGTCCGCCCTTCTGTTGACTGGTCCCGGCAGCCGCACGGCTCGAGGCGACCCCGGTCCGTCAAGTGAACACCATCGGGGCACGCAGGGTGTCGGACACCTCGTGCCCGCATCGCCGGCATGGGTCGTCGGCGACGTGGGCCGCGAAGTCAGCTCCACCACGAGGGGAGGCCGGCGAACCAGCGCAGCTGCTGCGCCAGGTGCTCGGCCTCCTGCTCGGTCAGCAGCCTGCCCCCGAGCGACCCGCCGGGCAGCAGGGTGCTCCACGGCTTGCCGGTGGCCGGGGTGACCCGCAGGACCCAGCTGCGGCTCCGCACCGTCGTGGTGCCGGTGTGGGTGGAGGACGACACGAGGTCCACCGACACCTCGCTGGCCCCGGTGAGGCGCACCGTCGACGTGCCGCGCCGCAGCACCCCGTCCCCGTCGACCTCCAGCCGGAAGCGGGTCGGCCGGATCCAGCCGACCCACGCCACGGCGAACAGCAGCAGTCCGAGCAGGCCCGGGGCCACCGCGGCCGACAGCAGGACGGCGCCGATCCCTGCGTCCCGCTGGCTGGCGCCGGCCACGACCATCAGGACGACGACCACCACCGCGGAGATGGTGACGAACCGGTTGCGACGCCGGACCAGGTCATCGGCCTCGGGGTGCTGCCACGTCCACGACGACTGGTTCGGCTGGTCCCCGACCGCCGGCACACCCGCGCTGGGCTGACCCGCGCTGGGCTGACCCGCGAACGGCTGACCGGCCGACGGCCGACCGACGACGGGCGCTGCCGCCTGTCCGGGTGGCTGCTGCCCCAGCACCGGTGGGCCCACGGCCGACCGTGCCGGCAGGCCGGCGAAGTGCCGGAGGGCGTCGACCAGCTGTCCCGTGTGGGTCGTGGTCAGCGACGGCCCGTTGAAGAGGTACCCGATCCCGCCCGGCAGCGAGACCGGGACCTCGCCGCCGCGGTGCTGGAGCCTGAGGGTCCTGACGCCGTGCTCACCAGCGCCCGCCACGCCGACCTGGACGTCGGTCAGCTCGCCGACCGGATACCAGGACGACTCCCCGTTGGCGATCTCCAGCGCCCCGTTGTCCCACACGCGGATGCGGAACGCCACGGCCCGGGCCAGCCGACGTTCGGCCAGCAGGACGTAGCCCACGACGAGGACGAGGATCACGACGCCTGCCACGACGTCTCCGGTGATGGCCGTCGCCAGGCCCACCGCTGTCCCGATCCCCCCGAGCACGCCGGGGATCCACCGCGCCTGCGGTCCCTCGGTCGCCACCGGATGCGCCCACTCGTACGTCACCGTTGCCACCCCGGAAACGCTACACCCCTCCCCCAGCACCCCCGGCGCCCCTCCCCCAACCCCCAGCGGAGACGCGATCCCGTCGGCCGCCGACGGCACGACGCCCCCGCCACGGGGGCGGGGGCGTCGACCTTGTGTGGAACGACTAGAAGGGAGCAGGCGAGAGGGGCTCGCCGGACTCGGCCTTCGCGACCAGGCTGGCGGGCGGGGTGAACCGCTCGCCGTAGGTGTCGGCCAGCTCCTTGCACCGCGCCACGAAGCCGGTCACGCCGCCCTCGTAGCCGTCGATGTACTGGATGACGCCGCCGGTCCAGGCGGGGAAGCCGATGCCGAAGATCGAGCCGATGTTCGCCTCGGGCACGCTGCGCAGCACACCCTCGTCGAAGCACTTGACCGTCTCGATCGCCTCGCGGAACAACATGCGCTCCTGGATCTCCGTGACGTCGAGCTGCTCCGCTGCGGGCGGGAACATCTCCACGAGGCCGGGCCACACCTGCGTGCGCTTGCCGTCCTCGCCGTACTCGAAGAACCCGGCGCCGGCCGAGCGACCCTCGCGGCCCGCGGCGACCATCTTGCGGAGGACCTCGACGTCGGGCGTGGAGACGACCTCCTCACCCGCGGCACGAGCAGCGTTCTCGTACTCGTCGATGATCTTCAGCGGCAGCGTCAGGGTCAGCTCGTCGACCATCTGCAGCGGCCCGACCGGGTAGCCGGCCATGGTCGCGGCACGGTCGATGCGGGTCAGGTTGACGCCCTCGTCGAGCATCATCATGGCCTCGCCGGTGAACGTGCCGATCACCCGGGAGGTGAAGAACCCACGCGAGTCGTTGACCACGATCGGGGTCTTGCGGATCTGCTGGACCAGGTCGATGGCCTTGGCGATGGTCGCGTCGTTGGTCTTCTCACCGGCGATGATCTCCACCAGCGGCATCTTGTCGACGGGCGAGAAGAAGTGCAGGCCGATGAAGTCCTCCGGCCGGGTCACGCCCTCGGCGAGGATCGTGATCGGGATGGTGGAGGTGTTGGAGCCCAGCACCGCGTCGGGCAGCACCTTCGGCTCGGCCTCGCCGAACACCGCGTGCTTCAGCTCGGTCTTCTCGAACACGGCCTCGATGATGAGGTCGCAACCCTCGAGGTCGTCGTAGCTGTCGGTCGGGGTGATCCGGTCCAGCAGCGCCTGGGCCTTCTCCTCGGTCAGCTTGCCGCGGGACCTGGCCTTCTCCACCAGCTTGACGGAGTAGCTCTTGCCCTTCTCGGCGTTCTCGACGCTGATGTCCTTGAGGACGACGTCGATGCCGACCGACGCGCACTGGTAGGCGATACCCGCGCCCATCATGCCGGCGCCGAGGACCGCGACCTTCGTGGCCTTCCACGGCGGGACGCCCTCGGGACGCAGCGAGCCGGAGTTGATGGCCTGCAGGTCGAAGAAGAACGCCTTGGTCATGTTGCGGCTGACCTGGCCGACGACGAGGTCGACGAAGTAGCGGTGCTCGATCTCCCATGCGCGGTCGATCGGGACCGACAGCGACTCCACGGCCGCCGCCAGGATGTTCAGCGGGGCGGGCATCGGGGCGCCCTTGAGCTGCTTGCGCAGGTTGGAGGGGATGCCCGGCAGCATCTGGGCCAGCTTCGGGTTGGTGGGCACGCCGCCGGGGACCTTGTACTTGGGGTCGTCGAACGGCTGGCTGGACTCGGGGTTGGCGGCGATGAACGCCTTGGCGGCCGGGATCAGGTCGTCGGTGGAGTCCACCAGCTCGCTGATCAGGCCCAGCTCGTGGGCCTTCTCCGCGCGGTACTCCTGGCCCTGGGCCAGGACGTTCATGATGGCGCTGACGACACCCAGCATGCGGGTGATGCGCACCACGCCACCGCCGCCGGGCAGCAGGCCCAGCTTGACCTCCGGCTGGCCGAACTTGGCCTTCGACCCCTTGACGGCGATGCGGTGGTGGCAGGCGAGCGCCAGCTCCAGGCCGCCGCCGAGGGCGGTGCCGTTGAGGGCGGCGACGACCGGCTTGCCGAGGGTCTCCATGCGACGCATGGCGCGGCCGAGCGCGGCCACCTCCTCGTACACCTGCTGGGCGTCGTCGGGCCCGGCGGCGTACATGAGGCGCAGGTCGCCACCGGCGAAGAAGGTTTCCTTGCCGGAGGTCAGGATGACACCGGTGATGTCGTCCTTCTCGTCCTCGAGGCGCTGCACGGTGGCCTGCAACGACGACTGGAAGTCGGCGTTCATCGTGTTCACGCGCTGGTTGGGGTCATCGATGGTCAGGGTGACGATCCCGTCGTCGCCCTTGTCCCAGTTGATGGTGTTGGTCATCGGTGTTCTCGTAGCTCCTGGTGTGAGGGGGCGGCGCTAGACGCGCTCGACGATCGTGGCGATGCCCATGCCGCCGCCGATGCACAGCGTGGCCAGGCCCGTGGACTTGTCGCGGCGCTCGAGCTCGTCGACGAGGGTGCCGAGGATCATCGCGCCGGTGGCGCCCAGCGGGTGCCCCATGGCGATGGCGCCACCGTTGACGTTGGTGCGGTCGTGGTCGATGCCGAGGTCACGCATGGTCTTCAGCGCCACGGCGGCGAAGGCCTCGTTGATCTCCATCAGGTCGATGTCGGCGGCGGTCATGCCGGCCTTGGACAGCGCCTTGCGCGACGCCGGGGTCGGGCCCGTCAGCATGATGGTCGGCTCGCTGCCGGTGACGGCGGCGGCCACGATGCGGGCACGCGGGGTCATGCCGTTGCGCTCGCCGGCGGCCTTGTTGCCGAGGAGGGTCAGGGCGGCACCGTCGACGATGCCGGAGCTGTTGCCGGCGTGGTGGACGTAGTTGATGCGCTCCACGTCGGGGTAGCGCTGCAGGGCGACCTGGTCGAATCCACCCATGGCGGCCTGCGCCTCGAAGGACGGCTTCAGCTTGGCGAGGCCCTCCATCGTGGTGTCGGGCCGGACGTGCTCGTCACGGTCGAGGATGGTCAGGCCGTTGCGGTCCCTGACCGGCACGATCGACTTGTCGAAGTAGCCGTTGGCCTGTGCCTTGCCGGCGCGGACCTGCGACTCCAGGGCGAACGCGTCGACGTCCTCGCGCGAGAAGCCCTCGATGGTGGCGATCAGGTCGGCGCCGATGCCCTGGGGCACGAAGTAGCCGTTGTAGTTGGTCTCGGGGTCCATGGCGTAGGGACCGCCGTCGGAGCCCATGGGGACGCGCGACATCGACTCGACACCGCCGGCCAGGATCATGTCCTCCCAGCCGGAGCGGACGCGGGCAGCCGCCTGGTTGACGGCCTCCAGGCCCGAGGCGCAGAAGCGGTTGAGCTGCACACCGGCGACCTGCTGGGGCCAGCCGGCGGCGATGACCGCGGTGCGGGCCAGGTCCATGCCCTGGTCGCCGACCGGGGAGACCACACCGGTGATGACGTCGTCGATCTCGGCGACGTCGAGCTCGGGGTTGCGCTCGACGACGGCGTCGAGCAGGCCGGTCAGCAGGCTGACGGGCTTGACGGTGTGCAAGGACCCGGAGGCCTTGCCACGACCGCGGGGGGTGCGGATCGCGTCGTAGATGTACACGTCACTCAAGGTGTCGTTCCTTCCATGTATTGCGGGACACGTCGTATCGGGGACAGGGTTCTGGGACAGGAATGGATGGGGTCAGCGGCCGTACAGGACGCCGACGGCCCGGTCGAGGGCACGCGAGACGATCCGGCCGTAGGGCAGCCAGGCCAGCTCGCGCCCCAGCGGGGACCGGTTGGTGACCAGGACGCTGCGTTGCTGGAACTTGCGGATGCCGTCGATGCCGCCGCGGGCACCGGTGCCGGATGCGCCGACCCCACCCATGGGCAGGTGGCCGATGCCGGCGTGCAGCTGCGCGTCGTTGACCGACACGGTGCCGGCGTCGATGCGGCGCGCGATCGCGCGGCCGCGGGTGAGGTCGCGGGTCCACACCGAGGCGGTCAGCCCGAAGGCGGAGTCGTTGGCCAGCGCGACGGCCTGGTCGGCGTCGTGCACGCGCATGACCGGGATGGTCGGGCCGAAGGTCTCCTCGGTCATGCAGTCCATCGTGTGGTCGACGTCGACCAGCACCGTGGGCGCCGGGTGCACCGGGTCCTCGGGCACGCCGCCGGTGACGGCACGTGCCCCCTTGTCCAGCGCGTCGCGGATGTGGGCGCTGACGACGTCGACCTGACCGGGGGCGATCATCGGGGCGACGTCGGTGGTGCCCGGCCCGCTGCCGGGGACGGTCCGCAGCGTCGACACCCGGGCGGCGAGCCGTTCGACGAACGCGTCGTGCACGGCGTCCTCGACGTAGATGCGTTCCGCCGACATGCAGACCTGGCCGCCGTTGAACAGGCCGTAGTGGGTCGCCGCGGCGGCGACGCGGTCGAGGTCGGCGTCGGCCAGGACGATCCAGGGGTCCTTGCCGCCCAGCTCCAGGGAGTACGGGATCGACCGGTCGACGCAGGCGTGGGCGATGGCCCGGCCGGTGGCCACCGACCCCGTGAACTGCACCATGTCGACCTCGGCGACCAGCGCGGCACCGGTGGCCCCGTCCCCGGTCACGCAGGACACCACGTGGTCGGGGGCACCAACGGCGCGGGCCTGCTCGGCGACGACCTCGGCCACCCAGCGGTTGGACAGCGGGGTGACCTCGCTGGGCTTGAGCACCACGGTGTTGCCGGCGTGCAGCGCCGCGACGGCATCACCGAAGGTCAGGGCGACCGGGAAGTTCCACGGGCCGATGGCACCGACGACGCCGTGGGGGCGGTAGGTGGCGACGGCGCGACGGCCCAGCCCCCACACCCCTCGGGTGGACAGCGGCTCGTCGGCGCACGCCGCGGCGGCGTTGGACTCCCAGTGCGCCATCATCGACAGGGTCAGCAGCAGCCCGGCCTGCGCGTCCTCCCAGGCCTTGCCGGACTCGGCGACCAGGACGTCGCGGAGCTCCTCGCGGCGGGCCACGATCTGGCGACGGACACGACGCAGGACCTCGCGTCGTCCCTCGACCCCGAGCGCCGCCCACGACGGCTGCGCCCGACGGGCCTGGTCGACGGCCTTGGCGACGTCGTCAGCGGTCATGACGGGGACACGACCCACCACCCGGCCGCTGGCCGGGTCGATGACGTCCATGACGTCCTCGTCGCTCATCCGCAGTGTCAGTCCCTTGCGAGTCAATGAGACATCATCCATATTCGTGTCTCACCGATGGAGAAGACTACATCCCGGAGGACCCCGATGGCCAGCCCAGAACTGACCGTGGTCACCGCACTGGACGACAGCGAGGCGGAACCCGGCCAGGACGACGAGGTGGCCGACGCGCTGCTGGTGGCGGCTCGCGCACAGATGGAGACCTTCGGCATCCGTCGCCTGCGCATGGACGACGTCGCCAAGCAGGCGGGGTACGGCCGGGCCACCCTCTACCGCCGCTTCGCCACCCGTGACGAGCTGGTGTGGGCCGTCATCATCCGCGAGGTCCGGGCCACCCTGGCCGAGATCGAGGCGGCCATCACCGACCTGGCGACGTTCAGGGACCGGCTGGTCGAGGCGTTCGCCGCCACCGTGGAGAAGGTCCGCACCCACCCGCTGCTGCAGCGCCTCATCCAGATCGAGCCCGACCTGCTGCTGCCGCACCTGACGACGGGGGCACCCGATGCGCTGTCGGTGGCCCGCAAGCCCATGCGTCGGCTGCTGCAGCAGGGCCGCGACTCCGGGGACCTCGGCCCGATCGACCTCGACATCGCCGCGGAGGTCATGATCCGGCTGGCCCACTCCCTGGTCCTGACGCCCGGGGGGCCGATCGAGGCCACCGACCCCGCGGGGCTGCGCAGGTTCGCCGCCACCCACGTCGTGGACCCCCTGCTGCACCTCAGCGCCCTGGCCGGAGGCCCCGCCGCCAGGCCCTGACCCGACTCCGATCGAGGCCTGACCACCCACACGCCACGCTGCAGTCAGGAGCGTCCCCGTGACCGACACCCGCCCGGGATCGACCGCCACCGCCATCCGCACGAGCCTGGAACGGTCGGCGCGCATCGCGCTGCACCGCGCCGCGGCCCGCCTGCCCGGTCCACCCCCGACCATCAGCCGTTCCGGGCCGCTTGCCCCTCCCCCGCCGGGCTCTGGCCTGAAGGCGGTGATGGGCGACTACGGCTATCCGGTCATCGGGTGGGCGGCGAACTGGATGTACGCCAGCCCGATCGGCTGGAGCGACGCCGTCCGCGACACCTACGGCCCGGTGTCCTGGTCGGGCATGTTCACCAAGCGGGTGCTCAACGTCGCGACCGCCGACACGGTGCAGCAGGTGCTGGTCAACCGCGAGGGCCACTGGTCCAACGAACACGGCTGGTCGTGGATCATCGGCCCGTTCTTCCGCCGCGGGATCATGCTGCTGGACGATCCCGACCATCACCGGGACCGGCGGATCATGCAGCAGGCGTTCACCCGTCGTCGGCTGGAGGCCTACCTGGCCCGCCTCGCGCCGGTCACGGCCGCACGGATCGACGCATGGGGATCGGGCCGGCTGCACGCCTACCCCCGGTTGAAGCAGCTGACGCTGGACGTCGCCACCGACGTGTTCCTCGACGAACGGCCCGACGGCCGCGGGCGCACGACGGGCCCGACGATCACCAGGGTCAACCAGGCGTTCATCGACTGCGTGCGGGCAGGCACCGGCGTGGTCCGCGCCGACCTGCCGCTGACCCGCTGGCACCGGGGGCTGCAGGGCCGGGCGCTGCTGGAGGACTGGTTCCGCGACAAGCTGCCCGCCCACCGCGACTCCGACGGGGACGACCTCCTGACGGCCCTGTGCCACGCCGAGTCCGAGGACGGCGAGCGGTTCTCCGACGACGACGTCGTCAACCACATCATCTTCCTGATGATGGCGGCCCACGACACGTCCACGATCACCACCAGCTCGATCCTGTGGTTCCTGGTGCGACATCCCGAGTGGCAGGAGCGGGTCCGCGACGAGTCCCTGGCGACGGGCGGCTCGACCGACGGGGACGTCCTGGACCTGCGGGCGATCGGTGCGCTCACGTCGCTGGACCTCGTGATGAAGGAGGCGCTGCGCATGGTGCCGCCGGTCTTCGCGATGGGACGGATGGCCGTTCGGGACACCGAGCTCGACGGCTACTACGTGCCCGCGGGGACCCCCGCGTCGGTCTCGTCGTTGCCGGTCCACTACGACGCCGAGCTGTGGACCGACCCCCACGCCTTCGACCCCGAACGGTTCGCCGAGGGCCGTCGTGAGGACAAGCGCCACCCGCACGGCTACTTCCCCTTCGGCGGCGGCGCCCACAAGTGCATCGGCATGCACTTCGGGCAGATGGAGGTCAAGACGATCGTCCACCAGCTGCTGCGCCGCCATCGCATCACCGCACCCGACGCCGACCTGTCGTCGGTCGCCGGCGCGTGGGACTGGACGTCGTTGCCCAAGCCGCTGGACGACCTGCCCGTCGTGCTGACGCCGCTCGACTGACACCCCGACCCCGGTGCCGGGCCGTCAGCCGATGCTCACGACCTCGGCGACGCCGGTCGGGGCGGAGTGGGTTGCCTCCAGCGCGCCACCGGCGACCACGACCAGGTTGGTCGCCACGCTGGCGCCCAGGCCGTGTCGGCCGACCAGCAGCGGCGGCAGCTCCCGCCACTCACCCGTGAGGCTGTCGTAGGCCTCGACGTCGTCGAAGACCCCCAGCGGCCGTTCGCCGCCGATGGCGACCACCCAGCCGTCCGCGTACACGGCGGCCAGTCCGCCGCGGGCGGTCGGCATCGGCGCCAGCGTCTCCCACGTGTCGGTCGCCGGATCGTAGCGTTCCAGGTCGGGCAGGTTGGCGTCGGAGGACAGCACCCGACCGCCAACAACGTACATGTACGTGCCGTCAGTGGCGCTGGCGAGGTGTTCGCGAGGCACGGGCAGCGGGGCGACCTCGGTCCACGCCGTGCCGTCGAACACCTCCGTGGTGAGGACGAGGTTGCCGTCCACACCCTGCCCGCCGGTCACGACCAGCAGGCCGCCGACGGACTGTGCGGTCCCGGCCACGCGGGGCTGCAGCAGCGGGGGCAGCTCGACCCACTCATCACCGCGCAGGGCGAAGACACGATCCTGCGTGATCGCCGACAGCAGCGCGCCGTCGGGGGACCAGCCGCCCAGGACGACGATCTCGCCGTCGTGCACCGCGGCCATGTGGTGGTGCAGCGGGACGGGCAGGTCCGGGGCGCTGCGCCAGCTGTTGGTGGCCGCCTCGTAGCCCTCGACGGTCGCGGTGACCCCCTCCTCGGTCAGGCCGCCGGTCACCCAGACGGTGCCGCGCAGCTCCACCGACGGGACCTGCTGGCGGGCCAGCTCCATGGGGCGGACCTCCTGCCACTCCCCCGCCTCGATGCCCGAGGGCTCGTCCGGGGTCTCCTCGCCGGGCTTGGGGGTGGCACCCGGATCGTCCGTCGCGTCGTCGCCGTCGGCAGGGTCACCACCGGAGGGATCGGCGTCCGCATCGTCCGGGTCGCCTGCCACGGTGACGTCGTCGGAACCAGCCCCGGCGGAATCGTCGTCGCCACCGCCCCGACTCAGGAGGAACCCACCTGCGCCGAGGACGACGAGCAGGAGGACACCGAGTCCCACGAGCACACCACGACGCGAGGACGACGGTTCGGGCGGCGTGGCCCATCCGCCGCTGGTCTCCGGCGCGAGGCCCACCGGCGCCGGGAACGGCGACGGCGGCGGGTTGGTCGACGGTGAGCCCGCGGACGGCGACACGGGGACGGGCGCGGCTGCCGACGGTGGCGGCGGCGCAGGGGTCGGTTCGGGCCATCCGGTGGCGGCAGGGGTCCCCGTCACGGCCGTGGCGGGCATCTGGTCGCCCTGCGGCAGCACCAGGGCGGTCCGGCGCAGGCCGACCGCCGCCTGGGCCTGCGCGAGGGCTTCACCGAGCGCTTGGGCCGACGGGTACCGGGCGTTGGCGTCCTTGGCCATGCCGGTCTCCAGGACCCGAGCCATCGCGTCGGGCACCCCACGGGCACGCAGGTCCGGGACGGGGTCACGGGCCACCCGGACGACCATGGCCAGCAGCGACTGGTCGCCCTCGGCGAAGAACGGCGGCGTGCCGGCGACCAGCGTGAAGAGGGTTGCGCTCAGCCCGTAGATGTCGGCAGGGACCTCGGGGCGCTTGCCGTCGAGGATCTCGGGCGCGGCGTAGGCGATCGAGGCCGTGATGACCCCGGTCTTGGTCTGCTCGCCGTCATCGATGCTGGCGATGCCGAAGTCGGCCAGGCGGGGTTCACCGAAGTCGGAGAGGAGGACGTTGGCCGGTTTGAGGTCGCGGTGCAGGATCCCGGCGCGGTGGGCGGTCTCCAGCGCGCCGGACAGCTTGACGCCGAGGTCCAGCACCTCTTCCCATGGGAGCGCCCCGTCCCGCATCAGGCGGTCGGCGAGCGATCCGCCCCGCATGAACTCCATCGCGAGGTACGGCTTGCCGTCGGCGGTGAAGCCCGATGCGAAGACCGGCGTGATGTGCGGGTGGTTGCTGACCTTGCCGAGGGCTTGGCGTTCGCGGTCGAAGCGGCGCAGCGTCCCCTCGTCGGCCAGGGTCAGGACCTTGATCGCGACGGTCCGACCGAACGCGGGTTGTCGGGCGGTGTAGACGATGCCGTAGCCGCCCCGCCCGATCTCCCGCACGTCGTCGAACTCGTCGGTGCCGAGGTCGATCACCCGTCTGCCTCGTTTCGCGACACGCCCGACGCTCCCGATCCCATGGCTGTTTCCCTCCTCGCGGAGTCTATTGGGCGGTGGCCGGCCGGGTGTGCCTCAGGCACAACGACTTCAGCGCATCGTCACGCGTCGTCGATCGACACGGCGACGGGCACTCCGGCCTCGACGGTCCTGCTGACGGTGCACGTCCGGTCGTGGGAGGTGGCGACGGCCCTGGGCAGGATCGCCCGGGCGGCGTCCCCCGCCTCCCCCTCGGGGAACGTCACCCCGAAGGTGAGGGACAGGTCGCGCATGACGTTGCCGCCGTCGTCGCGGTGCTTGTGCCCCTCCGCGACGACCTCGAAGGCCTCGGGTTCGGCGCGGCGACCGGTCACGACGTCGACGTCGACCGCCGAACACCCGGCGATCGCGGCCAGCAGCAGCTCGACGGGGCTCCACAGGTCGTCGTGGCCGCTGCCGAGCTCCATGGTCAGGCCACGGGCGTTGGTCGCGACGTAGCGGCCGGTGTCGGTGCGGGTGAGGGTCACGGAGCGGAGGGACTCATCGGTCATGCCGGCCATCCTGCCTCGTGCCGCCGCCAACCGGACAGGACGAACGGTGCCCTGCCTACGGCCAGGATCCGGCCAGGAACGCCTCGACCGCCGGCGAGCGGAACGTGATCCGACCGGCCTGCCGCCGGATGATCTGGTGCTCGACGTCCAGCGCCCGGGTGGTCGATGCGATCTGGGCAGACCCGGTCCGTCCCACCGCCTGGGCGACCGCGCTGCCCGTCCGTTCGGCGGCACCCAGGCCAGCGGCGGCCGTCAACACCTCCATCTGCAGGTCCGTGAGGCCGTCCAGCCGGCTCTGGACGTACCGCTCGACCTCCCGGCGCACCGTCTGCCACCCGCGATCGCCCTCCTCTCGGGTGATGACGGTCCCCGTGCCCGCGTTCCACGCCCCCTCCCCGGCCAGCTGGAAGAGGAAGGGATCGCCGAGCGACCGACCGATGACGTCCTCGACCACCCCGGTGTCCATGACCACCCGTGCGGTGCCGTCGTCGGTCAGGATGCGCCAGCCGTCGCCCGTGAACGGTGACAGCGCCTCGCGGAGGTCCATGTCGCTGAGTGGCTCCAGCTCGGCGGTACGGAACCGCCGGGAGAACGTGGCCCCCGACTCGGCCGCATGGCGGTGGAAGTCGGGCAGCCCCGAGAGGTAGATCGCCAGCGGCAGTGCGTCCTCCCGATCGATGCCTGCGACGTCGCGTCGGTGTCGTGTCGCCTCCAGCGCGTCACCGAAGACCGTCAGCAGCTGCGACAGCGGGCCCGGCCGGCCGATGTTCTGGACCTCGTCGACGCGGATCAGCAGCAGGCGTCCCTCCTCCCCCGCCATCGTCGCCATCTCCACGATGACGTCCAGGAGGGTGCGGTAGGCGTTCGGCTGCGGCTGGCCGGCGCGGATGCGCACGCCCCCTGCGGGCAGGCGGACCTCCTCGATCCGGCGGAGCAGACCGTCTGCCGACCGCCCGACGCGCGCATCGGTTCGTCGACTCTCCAGGAAGTCCTGCAGCGACCGGCCGACCAGGTCGAACACGTCGGCGTCCACGGCGACCCGCACCCGAGCGGGCACCCAGTCACCCAGCACAGCGGCGTCGGCGGCGATCCGGTTGATGAGCGCGCTCTTGCCGATGCCGAACTCCCCCAGCACCGCCCGACCGCGTTCGTAGAGGCCGCTGACCCGACGCGGGCGCAGGACATCCCTGAAGTCGGCGATCTCGGGGGCTCGGCCGGCCCAGATCTCGGGGACGCGGTCCGACCCGGGCAGGAACGGGTTGTTGGACGGTGTCCGCATGTCGTCAAGCGTGCGTCAGCCTGCCGTTGGCGTCAAGCTGACGACTCGAGGCCACTTTTCCGTCAGCCTGACGACCCCCTTCGTCCGCGGTCACGCTGACGGCCGCGGGGCTCAGCCGCCCTTCGCCTTGCGCTTCTGGATGTTGCTCCACTCGTCGCGCAGGCCCACGGTGCGATGGAACGTCGCCGGCGCGGCGGGGTCGGCTGCGAAGTAGCCGAGCCGCTCGAACTGGATCACCTCGCCGGGCGGGGTGTCGGCGATCGCCGGCTCGACCTTTGCCGTCACCGTCCGGCGCGAGTCCGGGTTGAGGGCGTCCATCGGGTCGGTGTCGCCCTTCCCGGGGTGCGGGTCGGTGAACAGCCGCTCGTAGAGGTGCACGGTGGCGTCGACGGCGTGCTGGGCGGAGACCCAGTGGATGGTCGACTTGACCTTGCGGCCGTCGGGCGCCTGCCCGCCCCTGGTCTCGGGGTCGTAGGTGCAGCGGACCTCCACCACGTTGCCGTCCTCGTCGGTGATGGCGTCCGTCGCGGTGATGAAGTAGCCGCCGCGCAGCCGGACCTCGCGTCCGGGCGTCAGCCGGTAGTACTTCTTCGGCGGGTCGAGCATGAAGTCGTCCTGCTCGATCCACAGCTCACCGGAGAACGGGACCTCACGGGTGCCGGCGCCGGCGTCCTCGGGGTTGTTGATCGCCTCGAGGTGTTCGACGTGCCCCTCGGGCCAGTTGGTGATGACCACCTTGAGCGGCTCGAGCACGCCCATGCGACGCAGCGCGTGGGTGTTGTGGTGGCGACGGACGAAGAACTCCAGCAGCTCGATGTCGATGACGCTGTTGGTTCTGGCCACGCCGATGTGGTCGACGAACTCGCGGATGGCCTCGGGCGGGTACCCGCGGGTGCGCATGCCGCGGAGGGTGGGCATGCGGGCGTCGTCCCACCCGTCGACCGTCCCCTCCTCCACCAGCCGGCGGAGGATGCGCTTGGACATCACGGTGTGGGTCAGCGCGAGGCGGGCGAACTCGGTCTGCTCGGGCTTGCCGTGGGGCAGGTCGAGGTGCTCCAGGCACCAGTCGTACAGCGGCCGGTGGTCGGTGAACTCCAGGGTGCACAACGAGTGGGTGACCCCCTCGATGGCGTCGGACTGGCCGTGCGCCCAGTCGTAGGTGGGGTAGATGACCCAGTCGTTGCCGGTGCGGTGGTGCTCGATCCGACGGATGCGGTACAGCACCGGGTCGCGCATGGACATGACGGGATGCTGCATGTCGATGCGCGCACGAAGGACCTTGCTGCCGTCGTCGAACTCGCCGGCCCGCATGCGACGCAGCAGGTCGAGGTTCTCCTCGGGGCTGCGGTCGCGGTGGGGCGACTCGACGCCGGGCTGCCCGAACCCGCCGCGCTGCTCGGAGATGGTCTCGGCGTCCTGGTCGTCGACGTAGGCCAGCCCCTTGCCGACCAGGTCCTCGGCCCAGGCGTACAGCTGCTCGAAGTAGTCCGAGGCGTAGACCACCCGTGCCGGCTCGAAGCCGAGCCACGCGATGTCGTCCCGGATGGCGTCGACGTACTCGGTGTCCTCGGCTTCGGGGTTGGTGTCGTCGAACCGCAGGTTGCAGGCGCCGCCGAACTCCTCGGCCAGCCCGAAGTTGAGCTGGATGGACTTGGAGTGCCCGATGTGGAGGTAGCCGTTGGGCTCCGGGGGGAACCGTGTCTGGACGCGACCGTCGTGGACCCCGGCCTGCTGGTCGGCCTGGATCCTCTCGCGAATGAAGTCGGAAGCGGTGGTCGTGGCGTCGTCCGAAGCAGCGGTCATGGCACAAGAAGGTAGCGGTCCCCGCCGCCGGGTCACGTGCCCAGCCGTGCCCGATCAGCAAGGATGCAGGGTGATGTCCACGCCGACCCTCCCCTCCCCCGCGGACGCGGCCACCAGCGCCGGTGTCCGCATCGTGCCGCTCGACGACATGGCGCTGGTCCGTGCCGCCGCACGGCTGATCGACCGGGTGTGGTCGACCAGCGACCTGATGCGCAGCAACCTGATCCGCGCCGTCGAGCAGGCGGGTGGCTACGCCACCGCAGCGCTGGAGGAGGGGTCGGGAGATGTGGTCGGCACCAGCGTCGCGTTCCTGGCCAGCCACGAGGTCGACGGCCACCACCTGCCCACCCTGCACAGCCACATCACGTGCGCCGACGTCCGGTCCCGAGGGGTGGGCCTTGCGCTGAAGGTCCACCAGCGGGAGTGGTCTGCCGCCCGCGGCATCGTGGCGGTCACGTGGACGTTCGATCCCCTGGTGGCCCGCAACGCGTGGTTCAACCTCGGCAAGCTCGGCGCGACCGGGCGGGAGTACCTCGTGAACCACTACGGGGCGATGGACGACGGCATCAACGCCGGGGACGAGTCCGACCGGCTGCTGGCCTGGTGGCCGTCCGGGATCGGGGACACGGCCGGGCAGGCCGGTCCGCTGGGGCGCGACGGCTCGGCGGCCCCGGACCTGGCCGCCGTCCGCCTGCTGGACGTCGGCACGGCCGGCGAAGCGGTCCGGTCGCCCGTCGCCGTCGATGCGTCGTCGGTGCTGCTGGAGGTGCGTGTGCCGCCCAACATCGAGGCGACCCGGCGGGCCGACCCCGACCTGGCGATGCGCTGGCGGATCGCGGTGCGCGAGACGATGGGGCAGGCCATGGCGTCGGGCCATCGGGCCACGGGCATGCGGCGGGACGGGACCTACCTGCTGACACCCGCGGCTGCCGTCAGCGAAGGAGTGGGACGTTGAGGATCGAGGCCATCGAGCTGCGGCGGGTCGACATCCCGCTCGTCACGCCGTTCCGCACGTCGTTCGGGACCCAGGACAGCCGCGACTGCGTGCTGGTCCGCGTGGTCACCGACGCCGGGGAGGGGTGGGGCGAGTGCGTGACGATGCCGTGGCCGCTGTACTCCGCGGAGTCCACCGACGCGGTCATCCCGCTGGTGCGGACGCATTTGGCGCCCCGCCTGCTGGGGGTCGAAGGGGTCGGGCCGCGGGACGTTGCCCGCCTGCTGGCCCCCATCCGCGGCCATCGCATGGCCAAGGCGGCGCTGGAGTCGGCGGTGCTCGACGCGTGGCTGCGTGCCGCCGGGCAGAGCTTCGCCACCTTCCTCGGCGTGGCCGTCGACCGGGTGCCGTGCGGGGTGTCGGTGGGCATCCACGATCGCACCGACGCGCTGGTCCGGACCGTCGGCGGCTACCTCGACGAGGGGTACGTGCGGATCAAGCTGAAGATCGAACCGGGCAACGACCTGGCACCGGTCGCGGCGGTCCGTGAGTCCTTCGGGGACGACGTCCTGCTGCAGGTCGACGCCAACGCCGCCTACGAGCCGGGCGACATCCCGCTGCTTCGTCGCCTGGACGCCCACGACCTGCTGCTGATCGAGCAGCCCTTCGACGAGGAGCGCCTGCTGGCCAACGTCGACCTCCGGGCCGCCATCGCCACGCCCGTGTGCCTGGACGAGTCGGCCCTCTCGGCGCAGGTGGTCGCCGACGCCATCCGCCTGGGCGCCGTCGACATCGTCAACATCAAGGCCGGGCGGGTCGGCGGGTACCTGGAGGCCGCACGGATCCACGACCTGTGCGTCGCCCATGGGGTGCCGGTGTGGTGCGGCGGCATGGTCGAGACGGGGATCGGCCGGGCGGCCAACGCCGTCCTGGCGGGTATGCACGGGTTCTCGCTTCCGGGCGACAACTCGGGGTTCGACCGGTTCTACGCCACCGACATCGTCGCCGACCCCCTCCGCATGGTCGACGGCCACCTGCCGGTCCCCACCACACCGGGCATGGGGTTCGAGGTGGACCTCGACGCGGTCGAGGCCGTGACCGTCGAGCGGGCCCTGCTGGAGGCCCCGTCGGGGTGAGCGTCGTGTCCGGCGCCTCCGACCTGCGACCAGCCATCGCGAGGGCCGTGGGGGTGGACGTCGGGGCGGTCACCGACGTGCGTCCGACCGCTGGAGGTGACGTCAGCCGCGCGTCCACCGCGGTCGTGGCTGGCCAACGCTGCTTCGTGAAGCACGTCGATCCGCCGGTACCCGGCCTGCTGGCGTCCGAGGCAGCGTCCCTGGACTGGCTGGCCGAGCCGGCAGCCATCACCGTCCCCCGTGTCGTCGGAGTCGCAGACGTCCACGGCGGAGACGACACACACCGGGGCGCCGGGCCGGCCGTGCTGGTGCTGGCGTTCGTGGAGGCCGGCCGGCCGGCGGTGGACCACGACGAGGCGCTCGGGCGAGGCCTGGCAGCGCTGCATCGTGCGGGTGCGGACGCGTTCGGGGCGTCGTGGGCCGGCTTCGTCGGCACGGTGCCACAGCCCAACGAGCCGACCGGGACGTGGGCGGACTTCCTGGGCACGAAGCGGCTGTGGCCGACAGCGCTGATCGCCGACGAACGGGGTGCCCTGCCGCCGGGAACGCTGGACGCGCTCGAGGGGCTGGTCGACCGGCTGCCGGACCGGCTGGGGCCGCCCGAGCCACCCGCGCGGCTGCACGGCGACCTGTGGGGCGGCAACGCCATGGTCGGCACCGACGGTCTGCCGGTGCTGGTCGACCCGGCGTCCTTCGGCGGCCATCGCGAGGTCGACCTGGCGATGATGCGGCTGTTCGGCGGGTTCGGCTCGGGGGTGTTCGACGCCTACGACGAGGTGTTCCCCCTCGCGGACGGCAACGCCGATCGGGTGGAGCTGTACCAGCTGCATCCGCTGCTGGTCCATGCGGCGATGTTCGGTGGCGGCTACGGCCGACGAGCCCGCGCGACGATCGACCGATACCGCTGAAACGCCCACACCACGACCACCTCGCCATCGAACAGGTGTTCGCCTAAACTGCACGGCATGCGCCTACTCGCCGACCTCCAGCGAGCGCCGGACGCCGAGGTGTCCCCGACGATCGCCCCCACCCTGCCGGTGACCCGTGCCCGGACGTTCGACACCCCCGAGTTCGCCGGCATGACCTTCCTCGAGGTCGAGACCAAGTCCGCGCTGAACAAGGTCAACGGCATGCCGTTCGGCTGGTCGATCAACCCCTACCGCGGCTGCCAGCATGCGTGCTCGTACTGCCTGAGCCCTGAAACTCCTGTGCTGAAGGCAGACGGGACCGCAGTGCCGATAGGGTCGCTTCGAGTGGGGGATCTCGTCTACGGGACCCAGCGATCGGGGCACTATCGACGATTGGTCTCAACTCCGGTCCTGGATACGTGGACGACGCGGAAGGCAGCCCACCGGGTGAGGTTGGCCAACGGCACCACTATCGTCGCAAGCGGTGATCACCGGTTCCTCACACATCGCGGATGGAAGCACGTCACGGGCCGCATGCGCGGCGCTGGACAGCGGCCGTACCTGACGATCAACAACACGCTGATGGGACCGGGCGTGTGTCCTGAACCTCCCACGGTTGACGCCGACTACCGCCGCGGGTACTTGACCGGGATGATCAGGGGCGACGGCACCCTCGGCACCTACCGCTACGAGAGCGCGGAGAGGGTTCGAGTCGTCCATCGCTTTCGTCTGGCCTTGGCCGACCTCGAGGCTCTAGACCGCTCACAGGAGTACCTCGCTTCCTTCGGCATTGTCACCGACCGCTTCTCGTTCTCCCCCGCCACCAGTCGGCGGCAGGCCCTTGAGGCAATCCGAACGTCCAAGGCCGGCGCAGTCCAAGCGGTCAGGGACCTGATCGAGTGGCCCGGTCATCGGACGAAGAACTGGAGCCTCGGCTTCCTTGCCGGGTTGTTCGACGCCGAAGGATCCCACCTCGGCACCACGATTCGGATCAGCAACGGGGACGCCGCGATCCTGCTGGAGTGTGGACGGGCACTCGATCGCATCGGCGTCACATGGATCCTCGAGCCCGGCACCGATGAACACGTTGGCAACATACGGATCACAGGAGGGTTGCCGATGCGCCTGACCTTCCTGCTGAGCGTCGGGCCGGCGATCACGCGCAAGCGCCAGATCGACGGTCTGGCTATCAAGGGCAGTCCGGACGACACGCGGGTGGTAGCCGTCGAAGACGTCGGACTCGACCTACCCATGGTGGACATCACCACCGGAACCGGCGATTTCATCGCTGCAGGTGTGGTGAGCCACAACTGTTTTGCTCGCCCCACGCACGAGTACCTGAACCTGTCCCCCACCACCGACTTCGACCGGACCGTCGTGGTCAAGACCAACATCGCCGAGGTGCTGCGTGGCGAGCTCGCGCGGCCGCGGTGGAAGGGCGAACACGTCGCCATGGGGACCAACACCGACCCCTACCAGCGGGCGGAGGGACGGTACCGGCTGATGCCCGACATCATCCGTGCGCTGGCAGGGTCGTGGACGCCGTTCTCCATCCTCACCAAGGGCACGCTGATCACCCGTGACCTGCCCGTGCTCCTCGAGGCCGCACAGCGTGTGCCGGTGGCCGCGTCGCTGACGATCGGCACGCTGGACCGCCCAACGTGGCGCACCGCCGAACCCGGCACCCCTTCTCCCAGGGCACGGCTCGACGCCGTCCGCGCACTCAACGACGCCGGCATCCCCACCGGGGTCATGGTCGCCCCCATCATGCCGGGCATCAACGACGACCCCGAGCAGCTCGCCGCCCTGGCCACCGCAGCCGTCGCCGCCGGCGCCACCCACGTCACGCCGATCCCCCTCCACCTGCGGCCCGGCGTGAAGGCGGCCTTCTGGCCGTGGCTGGAGTCGACCCACCCGGCGCTCGTGGAGACCTACACCGAGCTGTACGGCCCACCCGACGCCGGCCGCAGGGGCCGGTCGACGCTGCCCGAGGCAACCGTCGAGGGACTGCTGCAGACCGTGCGCGACGCCCGCGACGCGGCATGGGCCGAACGGGGCAACCGGCCGCCGGAGGGCAGCTGGCCGGACCGGGCCCGCCCCGGCGAACACGTCACCGGCCACGCAGGCAGCCCGTCGGACACCGCGGCCCGAGAGCCAGTCCTCGCCGAGCAGCTCAGCATCATCTGACGGCTGCCAGCCCGCTGCGCAGGGGGTCGGCTCACTTGGACAGCCGGCGCATGTGCACGTTCTGCAGCAGCCCGATCATGATCCACGACGCGATCAGGCTGGTCCCGCCGTAGGAGATGAACGGCAGCGGCAGCCCGGTGACCGGCATGATGCCGATGGCCATGCCGACGTTGATGAACAGCTGGAAGGCGAACACGCTGACGACCCCGGCGGCGATGAGGGTGCCGAAGGTGTCCCGGCTGGTCGCGGCGATCCGCAGCCCGCGCCAGATCAGCACGCCGAAGATGGCCAGCATCAGCAGCGAGCCGAAGAAGCCGGTCTGCTCGCCGACCACGGTGAAGATGAAGTCGGTCTGGTTCTCGGGCACGAACCCGGCGTTGGTCTGGGTGCCCTGCCCGAGGCCCTGCCCGAAGAACCGACCCGAACCCACGGCGATCTGGGCCTGCACGACGTTGTAGGCGGCCCCCAGCGCATCGGAGTTCTCGGGGTCCAGGAACGCCGTCAGCCGGTCCAGCTGGTACTGCTTGACGATGCCCAGCTGCAGGGCGGCGGCGATCGCCGCGATCCCCATGCCGACCAGCGCGAACAGGTAGCGCACGTGCACCCCTGCCATCAGCAGGATGCCGAAGACGATCGTCACGAAGACGATGAACGTCCCGAAGTCGGGCTGCAGCAGGATCAGCAGCATCGGGAAGGCCGCGAAGGCCAGCGCCTCGATCAGGGCACGCAACCCCAGC
Source organism: Euzebya rosea (assembly GCF_003073135.1). NCBI lineage: Bacteria > Bacillati > Actinomycetota > Nitriliruptoria > Euzebyales > Euzebyaceae > Euzebya > Euzebya rosea. The sequence goes on along the minus strand of NZ_PGDQ01000002.1, from coordinate 246,494 downwards.
GCCTCCTCCCGGTATTCGTGGAAGTGCGCGGCCAGCACGAGGATGATCGCGACCTTGGCGAACTCCGACGGCTGGAACTGGAACGGCCCGATGACGAACCACGCCTGGGCGCCGTTGATCTCGCGTCCGGCGACCAGCACCCCGGCCAGGAGGACCAGCGCGAGGACATAGCCGACGACCGACCACGCCCGGTAGGTGCGGTAGTCGAACAGCGTGATGGCGATGGCGCTGACCAGGCCGAGCGCGAAGGCGATCATCTGCCGCTCGACGAAGAACGTGGGGTCCAGGCCGACGGCCTCGCGGGTGGACGCCGTCGCCGCACCGATCATCAGGAAGCCGATGCCGCTCAGCAGCAGGGCCGCGAGCAGCAGCAGCGGGTCGACGTGCGCGGCAGGCGAGAACGTCCCGGCCCAGCGGCGCTGCAACGACTCGCGCATCAGGCGTTCGGAGCCGTCGTTGATGGACACGCCGGACATCAGTCGGTCACCTCCCCGGCCTCGAGCTCCACGACGATGGCGTCCTCCTCGGGGCTCTCGCGGAGCAGGATGTTGAACAGGTCACCGAAGATGCGCTCTGCGATGGGGGCGGCGATCAGCGATCCACCGCCACCCTCCTCGACCATGACCACGACGACGTAGCGCTCGCCGGCGACTTCTTCGGTGTTGTAGGCGGCGAACCAGGCGAAGGGCTGCTTGGGCTTCTGCTCGGCCGTGCCGGTCTTGCCGGCGATCTCGAACGGGAAGTCGCTGAACACCTTGTAGGCCGTGCCGTCCTCGTCGGCGGTGACCATGACCAGGCCCTGCTCGATGAACGCCAGGTCGTCGGCGGCGACGGGCACGGTCAGCAACGGCTCGGGCTCGAACTGCTCCACCGGACCGTTCGGCCCGATGATGGCCCGGACCACGTGCGGGGTCATGATGACGCCGCGGTTGGCGATGGCGGCGAACGTGTTGGCCACCTGCAGCGGGGTCGTCTGGAGGTCACCCTGCCCGATGGACATGTTGACCGCGTCACCACCACGCCACAGGAAGCCTTCGTTGCACAGCTCGCTGTACAGCTCGCGGGCGTAGCTGCCCTGCGCGGCCGTCTCGGCCTGGTAGCAGTAGTTGTCGCGGGCGTTGACCCAGTAGTCGAACCGCCACTCGCGGCCCGGGACGACGCCGTCGCGTTCGCCGGGGAGGTCGATGCCGGTCAGCTGGTCGAGGCCCCATCCGCGGGACATCTCCGAGAGGTACTCGAAGGGGATCTCGGGCTCTGCACCGGAGGCGATGGCCTCGAACGCCCGCTCGTTGTAGCCCTGGCCCTCGGGGGACTGGACCTCCTCGGTGAACATGCGGCGGGCCAGCGCGTAGTAGACGGTGTCACAGGACCGCATGAGGGACTCCGCGAGGTTCAGCGACCCCTCGTCGACGGTGTTCCAGTTGCGGTAGACGTTGCCGGCGTCGCCGAAGGCGTACTCGGCCGGGCAGCCGATGTAGGTGTCGTGGGCGGCGAACCCGTAGGTCAGCGCAGCAGCGGCGGAGATCGGCTTGTACACCGACCCGGGCGGGTAGGACGCCGAGATGGCGCGGTTGATCAGCGGGAAGTGGTTCTCGTCGTCCTGCAGCCGGTTCCATTCGGCTTCGGAGATGCCGCCCACGAAGGACTCGGGGTCGTAGGTCGGGTAGCTGGCCATGGCGACGACCTCGCCCGTCTCCGGCTCCAGCACGACGGCGGCACCGGCAGGGGCCTCGAAGGTGCCGTCGGCGCGGCCCTCGGCGTCGCGGGTGCGACGGGCCAGCTCGATGCCCTCCTGCAGCGCCACCTCGACGGCGGCCTGCGCCTCGGCGTCGATGGTCAGCTGCACCGAGTTGCCCGGGATGGCCTGGGCCTCCTCGGCGACCTCCTCGAGGATCTCCCCGCGGGCGTTGACGCGGACCTGTCGTTCACCGTCGGTGCCCCGCAGCCACGACTCGTAGGTCTTCTCCACGCCAGCCCAGCCGATGATGTCGCCGGAGTCGTAATCGGCGTACTCGGGCTGCTCCAGCTCCTCGGCCGAGATCTGCCCGGTGTAGCCGACGACGTGCGCGGCCAGCGGGCCCCGGGGGTACTCGCGCAGCGGGATGCGTTCGGCGATGACGCCGGGGAAGCGCGATGCGGAGTTCTGGTGGATGTAGAGGATGACGTCGGTCGGGACGTCGATGGCGATCGGCCGGTTGGCGAACGGGCCGACCCTGGGGTCCTCGATCCGCTCGATGACCTGCTCCTCGGTCATCGACAGGATGTGGGCCAGCCGGGCGATGGTGCGCGCCTTGGTCTCGTCGTCACCCATCCGGTCGGGGCGGACCGACACGACCTGGGCGTACCGGTTGTCCACGATCGGCACGCCGTTGCGATCGAGGATGTCCCCGCGGGGGGCGTCGACCTGGACGGTCCGGAAGCTCTGGCTGTCGGCGCGGGCGACGTACCGCTCGCCGGTCATGACCTGGAGGAACCACAGCCTGGCCACGAGCAGCACGAACATGCTGACCACGAGGGCGCTCAGGAAGGTGAGGCGCAGCGCGGTGCTCTCGCGGGAGACCGGCGGCCTGGCGTTCGTCGGCTGCACGGTCCCCAAACCTAGCCCCGTCGGGCTGCCCCGGGGCAGCTCCGACCCCCGCCCGGCCGGCCGAGGCAGGCCGAACGGTGTGCCGGTCGAGCGGTCTACCGGTCGGCGTACGCCTCGGCGTGGCCGCGCACGACGACGCCGTTGAGGGTCCCGAACGGCAGGGTCTGGAAGTCCACCGCGTTGCTCATCAGCGTGCAGGCGCCGATCTCGGCCCTGGCGACCGCGGACGTGACGGGTCCGGGGGTGGCGCACTCCTGGTAGTGGTGGTGGCCGCCCATGAGGTGGCCGATCTCGTGGGCAGCGACCTTGGCGGCGAAGTCCCGGTAGAAGGTCACGGGGCTGATCGGGATGCCGCCCTTGGGGTCGACCAGCGCGTCGCCGATCTCACCGACGGCGAAGGCGTTCTCGGGATTGCCGACGCCGCCGATGCAGTCCGCCTGGCCGGCGACGGCGGTCTGCCCGAGCGCCTGGATGTCGGCGTCGGTCGCCACGTAGACGATGTCGACCGCGTCGGGCCGCACGCCGCCGTACTGGCCCCGGGCCAGGTCGATGATCTCCTGGGACTCCGTGGTGCGTCCCGCCAGGTCGGCGACCGTGGCGTCCAGCAGGTCCCAGCCCGCCCACACGAGGTCGATCCCGAGCTCGGCGTAGGGCTGCGGGGCGACCTCCAGCAGGACCACGACGTCGGCGAACAGGGCGTCGCCGGCCGCGATGTGGGCGGCCCGTCCGGCGTCGGTGCCGTCGTCCAGCGCCGCGATGCCCGGCACGTCGACGGTGTCGAGCACGAGCAGCACCTCGAGGGTGATCGACTCGGCTTCACCGGTGACGTGGGCGACGCTGGTCGAGTCGGGCCCGGTCAGCTGGGCGCCGTCGCAGTCCACCTGCTGCGCCTCGAGGTCGAGGATCGCCCCTGCCACGCCGGGGTCGGCCGAGGCGTCGACGGCGGCGACCGTGCGTGGGCTGGCCCCGGAGGGAAGCGCCAGCAGGGCGATGGCGAGGGTGACGAGCGCGGTGGCGAACGAACGGGTCCGGGTCATGGCGGACTCTTCGCCACCGACGCCACGAAGTCCTGCTCAGCCGGCCGACGTCGGGAACTGCTTGATGACCGCCTGGGTGGGCCGGACGACGAGCGGCGAGATCACCGCGGTGTACAGGCCCACGACGATCGTGGCGGCCAGGACGTGGTTCCAGCCGGCCTCGACCACCCCGAAGACCTTGCCGAGGACGCCGTAGCCAAGCGTGGCGATGGCGGCGAGGATGCCCGAGAGCGCCAGCGCACCGGCCTGCTGGGACGACGCCAGGTAGGGCTTGGCCGCACCCGCGGCGTAGCCCACGACCATCAGGACCAGCGCCCACAGGCCGACCAGCGCACCGGTGCCAGACAGGAGGTCCTGGGTCAGGCCCGCGGCGAAGCCCAGCCGCAGCCCCGTGTCGGGGCCGTCGAGCAGGGCGATGCCGACGACGACCAGCACGAGCACGTCGGGTCGGTAGCCGGCGACGGCGAAGGTGGGTGCCACGATCGTCTTGACCAGCAGCGCGCTGATGATCAGCACGGTGATGGCCACGATGCGTGCGGGCATCTCAGCCCTCGGTCTCGGTCGGCGACGGCGAGGGGGACGGCGAGGCGCTCGGGTCCTCCGTCGGCGTGGCCGGCGCCGGGAAGTCCACGCCGGGAACGGCCACGGCGTCGGGGTCGGGGGCCAGCGTCACCGTCGGGGCCGGCGCGATGTCGGCCTCGATCGTCTCCTCCTCGGTGAACTCGCCGTCCTCCTCGGGGCCGGCGATCACCACGGCAACGGTGGACAGCTCGCCGAAGTCGACGAAGGGCCGCACGCTGAGGAACCGCTCGCCCTCGGTGTCGCCGTCGGCCGGGGGCTCGATAATGCCGATCGGCAGGCCGGGCGGCACGAGGCTGCCCTGGAACCGCAGCGTGACGATCTCGGCGTCCAGCGGCACGGCGATGTTGGAGTCCAGCATCTCCAGGCGCAGCAGCCCGGACCCCTGGCCCGACAGCAGGCCGGGCGAACGGAAGTCGGGGGTGACGGCGTTGACGGAGAAGTCGCCGGTCTCCACCGACGTCAGCAGGGCCACCCGTGCGCGGGTGCTGGTGACCTGGATGACCTGGCCGACGACGCCGCGGTCGTTGATGACGGCCATGCCCTGTGCGACGCCCTGGCCGGCGCCGACGTCGATGAGGATCTCGCGCTGGAAGGTGCCGGGCGGGGCGGCGATGACACGGGCGCCGACGACCCGCAGGTTCTCGCGCTGGACCATGCCCAGCAGCTCCTCGGCCTCGGTCAGGCGACGCTCGATGTCGGCGATCCGCAGGCCGCGCTGGCGCAGGGTGGCGTTCTCCTCCTGCAGCTGCTCGATCTGGCTGCGCAGGGTCCCGAGGTCGAAGATCGACCCGAAGAAGCCGCCGATCGGACGCACGAGCGCCGCGAACCCCTCCTGGATGGGCGAGAAGACCGCGTCGGCGCCCCGCTGGAGCCCGCCCACCGGTCCGCCGGACTCACGGAAGTCCAGGGTGATGAAGGCCAGGGCGATCAGGAGGAACGCCGCGATGACGGTGCGTCGACGGTTCACGGTGGGCCTGGCTGCCTCGCGTCAGTGACGCGAGGAGGAGATCAGGACGCGCTTGAGCGCCTCGAACTCCTCCAGGCACTTGCCGGAGCCGATGGCAACGGAGTTCAGGGGCTGGTCGGCGACGTGGATCGGCATGCCGGTCTCGTGCTTCAGCCGCTCGTCGAGGCCCTGCAGGTGGGCGCCGCCGCCGGTCAGGACGATGCCCTTGTCCATGATGTCGGCCGCGAGCTCGGGCGGGGTGCGGTCGAGGGTGTTCTTGACCGCGTCGACGATGGAGTTGACCGGTTCCTCGATGGCCCGACGGATCTCCTCCGCGGAGATGATGATCGTCTTGGGCAGGCCGGACACGAGGTCACGGCCGCGGATCTCGGCGTGGGACTCCTCGGGCATCGGGAACGCCGACCCGATGGCCATCTTGATCTCCTCGGAGGTGCGCTCGCCGAGCATCAGCGAGTACTCCTTCTTGACGTAGTTGATGATCGACTCGTCCAGCTCGTCCCCGCCGATGCGGATCGAGGCGGACGTGACGATCCCACCGAGGGAGATCACGGCGACCTCGGTGGTGCCACCACCGATGTCGACGACCATGTTGCCGGCTGGCTCGTGGACCGGGAGACCGGCGCCGATCGCGGCGGCCATGGGCTCCTCGATGATGTAGGCGGCGCGGGCGCCGGCCTGGATGGAGGCCTCCTCGACGGCACGCTGCTCGACACCGGTGATGCCCGACGGCACACACACCACGACGCGGGGCTTGTTCAGCCAGGTCATGTAGCGGCGGCGGTGCACCTTGCGGATGAAGTAGTTCAGCATCTTCTCGGTCACGTCGAAGTCGGCGATGACGCCGTCCTTCAGCGGCCGGATGGCCACGATGTGTCCCGGGGTGCGCCCGATCATCCGCTTGGCCTCGGCGCCCACGGCGAGGATCGCGCCGTTGCGGGTGTTGATCGCCACCACGCTGGGTTCGTTCAGCACGATGCCGCGCCCACGCACGTAGACGAGCGTGTTCGCGGTCCCCAGGTCGACGGCGATGTCGCGGCCGAACAGGGGGAGCTGGTTGAGGTTCTGCGGAGTGGTCGACACGGGGGAAGTGAGTCCGGACAGAGGTGCGGAAATCGGGCACCGGAGCATCCCGGTGCGTCCCACGAGTGTAGCCCCGGTCGCAGTGCCGCGGTTGCCCCGCTGCCCCCTGTCGTATGGACCTTGCCCGGACGGACGGCCACGACGGGGTTCAGCACGCACCTTCTCGTGCAAGCGACACGAACTCGTGGTCTCCGATGACGAGGTGGTCGAGCAGGTCGACCCCCACCGTCGCGCCTGCCCGGTGCAGCCGTCGGGTGATCGCCCGGTCGGCATCCGAGGGGCTCGGATCACCCGAGGGATGGTTGTGGGCCAGGAAGACCGCGCTGGCCCCGCGGAGCAGGGCGTCGCGGTAGATCTCGCGGGGGGACATGAACGTGTGGGTGGCCGTGCCGACCGACACCACGTCGAGTGCGATCAGCCGATGGCGGGCGTCGAGGGACAGCAGGAGGCAGCGTTCGCGGTCCAGCCCGACCAGCCGGGGCCTGACCAGCCGGTCGGCGTCCTCGGGGCAGCCGACATGTGGCCGGTGACGATGATCGGGCAGCACCAGGCGGTTGGTCGGGAGGGTCGTGTCGGGGGCAAGGGTCGTGGCGGTCATGCCCCAACCGAAGCACGACGGCGGCCACCGGGTCCGCCGACATCGCCCCGAGCTGTGGACAACCTTCGTGTGGACAACGGTGGCCGGTGAACGACGTGTGCCCTCCTGCGCGGGCATCACGCGGTGTAGCCTGCCCTCGTCATGGGGTCACCGACGCGAGCAGGGGGGTCGGCCCACGGGGGGCCGACCGTGTCGTTCCTGCTCGAACGCGACGAGGTGCTCGACACCGTCGCCTCGGCGCTCCACCGCGCCGGTGCAGGTGCCGGGGCGGGCGTGCTGGTCGAGGGATCCGCCGGGACGGGGAAGACCTCCGTCGCCCGGGCGTGTGCGGTCGCGGCCGAGGCGGAGGGGTTCCGGGTGCTGCAGGCTCGGGGCCTCGACCTCGAACGGGGGTTCCCGTGGGGGGTGGCGGTGCAGCTGCTCCAACGGCTGGACCCCGAGGAGCGGGCCACCGTCCTGCGCGGGGCTGCCGCCCTCGCCCAACCCCTCGTGGACGCGTCGGCGCTCGACACCGCCGACGGTGACCCGTTCCCACGGGTGCACGGGCTGCACTGGGCCGTCGCCAACCTGTCGGAGGTCCGACCGCTGCTGCTGGTCGTCGACGACGCGCAGTGGGCCGACCCGCAGACGCTGCGGTGGTTGTGCTACCTCCTCGCCCGAGTGGAGGACCTGCCGGTCGTGGTGCTGGTCACGGCGCGCACCGGCGAGCCGACCTCGACGGAGGTCGCTCGCCTCCTCGCCCACCTGACCACGATGTCCACCACCGTGACGCTGTGGCCGTTGTCCGCAGATGCCGTACGGACCCTGGTGTCGCGCCTGCTGCCGGAGGCCACCGACGCGTTCCGCACGTCCGTGGTCGACGCGGTCGCCGGCAACCCGTTCCTCTGCCATCAGCTGGCGGCCACGGTGCGACACGAGGCCATCGTCCCCGACGACACCGCCGCCGACCACCTGCACGACCTGCGGCCTGCCGGCATCCGCAACGCCATGCTCGTCCAGCTGGGACAGCTCGGAAGCGACGCCGCCGACGTTGCAGCGGCGGTGGCGGCGCTGGAGTCCGCCGCGACGCCCGAGGTGCTCGTGGCCGTGTCCGGCCTGACCGAGGACCAGCTGGACGGCGTCCTCGACCAGCTCTACGCCTCGACCCTCCTCTCCCCCGGGGATGACGCCCCGAGCTTCGTGCATCCCATCGTGCGCGAGGCGGTGCTGGAGGACCTCGGTCCGGCGCGGCGTGCGCGCCTGCACGCCACGGCGGCACGCGTGCTGCACGGGCTGTCCCGACGGGATCAGGACGTGGCCTCGCAGCTGCTGCGTGCATCGCCCGTCCGCGAGGAATGGGCCGTCGAGGTCCTGCGTCGCACCGCCACCGACGCGATGCGGCGGGCTGCCCCGGCCCGGGCCGTCGAGCTGCTCGACACCGCGCTCGAGCTGGTGGTCGATCCGGCCGTCGAGGTGCAGGTGCTCGTCGAGCTGGGCACTGCGGAGGCCGCCGCAGGCATGGCCAGCGCGCTGACCCACCTCGGCGAGGCCCTGCGGCGGACGAGCCGGGCCGAGACGACGGTGCCGGTCGCGGTCACCCTGGGGGACAGCCTCTACGCCGCCGGTCGGTTCGAGGACGCCGCCCGTGCCTACGACCACGGCCGCCGGCTGCGATCCGACGACGTCCGCCTGGACCCGCGGGTCGAGGCACGCCTGCTCGGCGGCCTGGACATGTCCAGGAACCTGCACTCCCGGCCGTCGGGTGAGGCCGCCCGCCGGCTGGCGGGCCTGCGCCCGGCGGACGCCGCCGACGAGCACCTCCAGACCCTGCTGCGTGCGATCACCGCCGGTCAGATGGCGCTCGGCCTCGCAGGATCCGCAGACGGGGCGCCGGTCACGCACGCACGGCTGGTCGACCTCACCGACCGCGCCATGACCGCACCCGACCTGCTGCGCGAGGCCGGGCTGCCGATCCTGGAGCCGCTCGTCCTGGCGCTGGTCCGCTGCGAACGGTGGCGTCGCGCGCTGGCGTTCGTCGACGAGCTCTCCGAGGTCGCCAGCCGACGGGGCCACATGACGACCCACGCCTCGCTGCTGCCGCTTCGCGCCCTCTGCAACCTGATGCTGGGACGCCTGACCGACGCCGCGGGCGACGGGACCGACGGGATCCGCCTGGCAGAGGACACCTCGGCGGCCTTCCTCGCCACGTCCGCGGTGTCACGGTATGCGCTGGCCGTCGCGTCGCTGGAACGCGACCGTCCGGACGAGGCGCTGGACGCGGTCAGCCACCCCCGGGCCGACCAGCACTGGGGCGGGTCGCCGCTGTACGGCTGGTTCCTGACGGGGCAAGGGGCCGTCGACCTCGCGCGCGGACGGCACGAACAGGCCCTGGCGGCCTTCACCCGGGCCGGGGAGCGGTTCATGTCCGCTGGTGGTCCGGGCGCCTTCTGCGACTGGCGGGGCGGGGCAGCCCTCGCGGCGCGGGGCATGGGCGACCTCGACACCGCACGGGAGTGCGCCGAGGACAACCTGACCCTGGCGGAGGCCTTCGGGGCGCCGGCGACCATCGCCGGGGCGCTTCGCGTGCGGGCCCTCATCAGCGACGACCGGGACGAGGCGGTCGACCTGCTCGGCCGTGCCCGGACACTGGTTGCCGGCACCGACGCCGCACTGGAGCGGGCACGGGTGCACGTCGAGCTCGGGGCGGCCCTGCGACGTGCGGGCCATCGGCGGGATGCTCGCGCCATGTTGCGGGCGGGCCTGGCCGAGGCCCAGCGGTGCGGCGCGCACCGGCTGGTCCGCCGCGTGGGCGAGGAGCTGGAGGTGGCGGGGGCCCGGCGCCCGGAGCTGGCCGTGGAAGGCGTCGACGCCCTGACCCCCTCCGAGCTGCGAGTGGCGCGACGTGCCGCCGCCGGTCACAGCAACCGGGCCATCGCCGAGCAGCTCTTCGTGACCCGCAAGACCGTCGAGACCCACCTGAGCAACGTCTACCGCAAGCTGGGCATCGCCAGCCGCGGACAGCTGCGGTCAGCGATCGCCGACACCGACGCCGACCCCGCTGCCGAGCGCCCCTGACGAAGGTTCGGGGTGGGTCCCCGACGACGCGGGATCGCATCGGGGGCATGGTCCTCGTCCCGTGCTTCCCCCATGCGACACGACCGACCGGACTGCCGACGACAGGCTGCGCCTGACCGTCCTGGTCGACCGCGACGCCGCACCGATCCGGGGACTCGTCCTCGGACCGGACGGTGGTCCCGGCGAACCCTTCGAGGGCTGGATGGAGCTGACCGGCGTGATCGAGTCCGCGCGGAGGCGCGACCGGGACCGGGGGTGAGCGGAGTGCGGAACTGCGGCCGGGCCATGTGAGGGGGTGGCCCGGCCGTGGTGCGCACCGTGTCAGGCGGCGGAGAACCAGAGCTGGACCTCGACGGTCCCGTTGTCCTCGAGGGAGACCACGGCGCGGCTGGTCGGTGTCTCCACGTCGTAGTCGGCGAAGACCACCGGGGTCGTCCCGACGACGAGGATGTTGCCGTCGGCGACCTGCGCTTCCATGTCGAGGGTGACGGCGTTGGTGACACCGTTGACCGTCAGGTCACCGACGGCGGAGAACGTGACGCGGTCCTCGGCCGACGGCACCTCGCCGAAGTCGACCGGTTCTGTGAGGACGAAGGTGCCGGTCGGGTGGTCCGCGACGCCCATCGCGCGCTGCATGGCGTCGTCGCGGCGCGGCACGTCGGACACGATCGCGGTGAAGTCGGCATCGATGGTGGCAGCGGTCAGGGTCGTCCCGTCGATGACCAGCTCACCGGTCACCGCAGGTGTCCGGCCGACCGCCTCGGTCTCGCCGACGCTGGCCAGCTCCTCGTCGACCCTGAAGCCGACGAAGGACGAGGTGGCGTCCGCGAAGTCGAAGGTGCCGATGTCGGTGTTGACCGTCCAGGTCCCGCTGACGTCGTCCACGGCCGTGGCGGCGGTCCCGACGGCCTCGCCGTCGGCGGGGTCGGTGGCGTCGGTGACGTCGGTGGCGTCGGCGGCGTCGCTCCCAACGGCCTCGAGGGCGTTGTCGATGCTGGCGACCTCCGCGGCGGGGCGGTTGAGGTACCAGACGGCGACGCCCGCGCCGACGACGGCGAGGGCGGCGATGCCGCCGATGAGGGTCCTGGCGTTCACGATGTCTTCTCCTGCTCGGCGTTCCCCCGGGGCGGGACGCCGCCGACCGTAGCCAGCCCGTCCGGCCACCACGGCCGCTTGGTGAACTCTTTGCCGAGTCCACAGGCTCCGCTCAGCCAGCGAAGGCGAAGGTGACGTCGGCCGACAACCGCAGTACCATAACTGTGAGTAGTTGCCCACTACGGTAGGTCAATATGCAGGCGCACGAGGGGCTGGTGGAGCACGGCAGGACCGTGATCCTCGAGGCAATGACCTGCGCGGCCGCGATCACGGACCGCGATGGTCGGCTGCGGTGGCTGAACCCCGCGGCGGAGCGCGTGCTCGGCCGTCCCCTCGATTCGTTCCTCGCCCTCGACGCCGCCGCGCAGTGGGCGGTCGCCGAACGAACCCCGATCGACCGCGAGCGGCTCGTTCGCACGATTGCGTCCGGACGGCCGATCGTGGTCGACGGCGCCCTCTCGCTGGACGGCAGGTCGACGCCGATCACCGTCGACGTCCTCCCCTTCACCGCTGACGACGCTGCTGGAGAAGGTGCGGTCGACGGCGGCGCTGGCGCTGCCCTCATCATCATCGACCGGTCCTCCGACGCCCAGCGCGATCTGGGCGTCCAGGAGGCACGGGCAGGGCAGCAGCTGGTCGGCGACCTGAGCCGACGCCTGCTTGCCGAGGACCTGGCCGGCGCCCTGCTGGAGCTGCTGGAGCGGCTTCGCCGGATGGTCGGGGTGGACGCGGCGTCGTGGCTGCGCATCGACGAGTCGGCGGTGGTGGAGGTGCTCGGCGACCACGCCGGCGAGCTCCGTGCGGCGTCCCTGCGCGGACTCCCCTGGTGTGCACAGGCGGTGCGGGACGAAGCCACGGTGCACGTGGTCGACGGGCTGACCGACACCCGCTTCGACACCGGCCGCGAGATGAAGGTCCTGGGCCTTCGCTCAGGGGTGATCGCCCCGATCGTGGTCGACAACGTCATCAGGAGCCTGCTGTTCGTCGGCAGCCGGACCGCGTCGTGGGACGCCCACCTGGTCCACCTCCTCGACACTGCCGCCGACCTGATCGGCAGCGCCGTCGCCCGGCAGCAGCACGACGAACACCTGCGCCAGCAGCTCGTCACCGACGTCGAGACGGGGCTGCCGGGCGCCGCCGTGATCGACCTCGCCCTGGGATCGGCCCTTCGCTCCCCCGCCGGAGGGACCGTGGTCATCGTCCGGCTTCGTCGGTACGACGACGTTGCCGCGGCCTACGGCGGGCGGCAGGCCGCCCAGTTCCTGACGGTCTGCGCACAGCAGCTGGACGATGCGCTGGGGGTGACCACCTGCCGGGTCGGCACCGGCGAGCTGGGGTTCGTCGACATGGCCGGCCGCGCCGACATCGGTGACCTCGTGCACACCACGCTGGCCGGTCCACTGCCCGTCCGCGACGGGCTGCGGGCGTTGGCGGACCCGGTCGTCGGTGTCTGCCAGGCCTCGCGCCACACGACCGCGGCGGCAGCCCTGACCCGTGCCCGGGCAGCGCTGGCGGTGGCGTCGATCCGGGCCGACGACCCGCCCGTGCCGGCCTCGGAGTCCCTCGTCCTCGACACCGCGCAGGAGCTCGGGCGCGCGCTGGCGCTGGAGGAGGCGATCGCCGACCGACGCATCGTCATCCACACCCAGGCGGGCCGACGCCTGACCGACCGCGCCCCCCGGTGGGCGGAGGTCCTGGTCCGCTTCAGCGACACCGACCTGGCCGACATCCCGGTGCAGGAGGTCATCGCCACCGCCGAACGCACGGGCGCCATCCACCAGCTGGGCCTGCAGGTGATGCGCGCCGCGGCCCTGCTCCGCCAACGCCTGGGTGACCTCGGCCCCGAGCTGCTCAGCATCAACCTCTCCGCCGTCCAGCTTCGCAGCGACGACCTGCCGGAGCAGCTGGAGAAGATCGTCCGCCGCGTCGGCTGCGACCCCACCCAGTTCGCCCTCGAGCTCACCGAGACCGCGATCATGCACGACCTCGACCGCGCCGGCCGGGTCGTCCACGCCCTCGCCGACGCCGGCTTCACCCTGATGATCGACGACTTCGGCGCCGGGACCAGCACCATCCGCAAGCTGGTCGACCTGCCCTTCGACGTCCTCAAGATCGATCGTGGGCTGGTCGCCGGCATCCACGAGGACCCGCGCCGCCACCGTCTGCTCGCCTCCACCATCGACCTCGGCCTGGGACAGGACAAGCTCATCATCGTGGAGGGCATCGAGACCCACGCCGACGCCGACGCCGTCACCCGCCTCGGCGCCGACATCGCGCAGGGCTACCTGTTCAGCCGGCCGTGCCCCCCGGAGATCGGGGTGCTCGAGTGCGCCGACTGGACTGTCTGGAAGCCGACGCCATCCCGGACGCCGTAGCCCTCGTCGACCGATCACACGTTTCGGCGGGGCGGAGCGGCGGGGCATGATCGGACACATGACTTCGACGATCGTGATCGGCGACGGCCCCGCTGGCCTGTCCGCTGCCCTGTTCCTGGCCAAGAACGACCACCACGTCACGGTGTACGGCGGTGACGAGACGGCGATGCACTGGGCCCACCTGCACAACTACCTGGGGGTGCCCGACATCGGCGGCAGCGCGTTCCAGGAGGTGGCCCGCCAGCAGGCCGTCGACAGGGGCGCCACGCTGGTGGAGGAGGTCGTGACCGCCGTTCGTGTCGAGGGCGACCGGTTCGCGGTGTCCACCGAGGGCACCCACACCGACGCGTCGGCGGACTACCTCATCATCGCCGGCGGGAAGACGGCCACGTCCCTGGCGGAGTCCCTCGGGATCGAGAGCGGCCCGAACGGGGTCGACACCGACCGGGACGGCCGCACCGTCGTGGACCGCGTCTACGTCGTGGGGCGCTTGGCAAAGCCCAATCGCAGCCAGGCGATCATCTCCGCCGGTGCGGGCGCATCGGCGGCGCTGGACATCCTGTCGCGCGAAGCCGGTGACGACGTGCACGACTGGGACTCCCCTCCCAAGGGCGACTGAGACGTCGCCGATCCATCGGGGACGGCGCGAGGGTCGTCAGTCGAGGGCCGTCAGTCGAGGGCCTCAGTCGGGCGCCGTGAAGCTCCGGGCGACCTCCAGCAGCATCCGTGCGAACCGTTCGAGGTCGGCCACGGCGACGTGCTCGTCGGGCGCATGGGCCACGTCGGCGCTGCCCGGACCCCAGACGACGCCCTCGATGTCGGCGACCTGCCGCAGCAACCCGAGGTCGCAGCCGTAGGGCATCCCGACGACGCGAGCCGAGGGAGCCGCGGCTCGCACCGCACGGACGATGGCGGCGTCGGCCGGGGTGTCGCCGCCGACCCACTGCGCGCCGATCCACTCGACCTCCGGGACGTGGTCGGCCAGCCACGGGTCGGTGGCGGCGACCTCGGCGACGGCCTGCTCCAGCTCGGCGCGAGCACGGGCGACCGGCTCGCCCGGCGCGGTGCCGAAGCGACCCTCGATCCGCACCCATGCCGCCTCGTCGCAGCGGTAGTCCCCACCCTCGATGCGTCCCATGCAGATCGGGAACGGCACGTCGGAGGCGTACAGGGGGTGGTGCAGCCGTCGGGCCCGCTCCGCTTCCAGGTCGAGGATCCGGCGGTGGACCAGCCAGGCCTTCTCGATGGCCGACACGCCGGTGTGGCGGACGCTGCCGTGGGCGGTGCGTCCCGCGACGGTCACGGCGAAGCACAGCGCGCCGGCGCTGGCCGGGGCGACCGCGAGGTCGGTCGGTTCGACCACGATCGCCCCGTCGGCCCGCACACCGGCGATCAGGGTGGCGAGGGTGCCGGCGCCGCCGTCCTCCTCCCCCACCACGGGGGTCAGGAACACCTCGCCCCCGAGCGACGAGGGGTCGGCGGCGAGGGCCGCCAGGACGTGCATCGCGGCGGCGAGCCCACCCTTGGTGTCGGCTGCGCCACGGCCGTACAGCAGCCCGTCACGGGTGACCGGGCCGAACGGGTCGGTGGTCCAGCCGTCCTGGTCGGCGGCGGGGACGACGTCGACATGGGCGTTGAGCAGCAGGCGGCGGGCCCCCTCGGGCGGGCCGACCCGTGCCACGAGGACGGGGATCCGCTCGCGCTCGACCTCGGCGGAATGGAAGGGGTGGATGGCGACGGCCCGGCCGGGCAGGTCGCGCTGCTCCACGACGACGCCGTGGTCGGCCAGCCAGCGGGCCACGACAGCAAGGACCCCCGACTCCTCCCCACCGAGGGAGGGGAGGGCGATCAGCTCCGCAGCGGTCCGCGCGATCGCCTCGCCGCGCAGCAACCCCTCGACGCCGGAGTCCATCGGCGGGTTCAGAGGGCCGACAGGGCGCGGTCGAGGTCGGCGATCAGGTCCGCCGCATCCTCGATCCCGACGGAGTAGCGGATGAGCCCCTCAGGAATGCCTGCCTCGGCCCGTTCGCTGTCGGTCAGCTCGACGTGGCTGGTCGTCGCGGGCGGTCCGGCGATGGTCTCGACCTGCCCGAGGTTGGCGGCGAGGTAGGCGTACTCCAGCTCGGCGCAGACCGTCTCGACCGCAGGCATCCCCCCGACGAGGGAGAAGCTCAGCACGCCGCCGAAGCCCTCCATCTGGTCGGCGGCGACGTCGTGGCCGGGGTGGTCGAGCAGGCCCGGGTAGGCCACCCGCTCCACCTTCGGGTGGGCGGCGAGGTGTTCGGCGACGGCCTGGGCGGTCGCGTTGTGCCGCTCGACCCGCAGGCCGAGGGTCTTCAGCGACCGGAGGAACATGGCGGCGACGTGCGGGTCCATGCCGGTGCCGATGATCTCGCGGAGGGCGTAGACCCGGTGGACCAGCTCGTCGTTGCCGCACACGACCCCGCCGAGGACGTCACCGTGGCCGCCGAGGAACTTGGAGGCCGAGTGCAGGACGATGTCGGCGCCGTGCTCGACCGGTCGGGTGTTGATGGGGGTGGCGAAGGTGTTGTCGACGACGGTGACGGCACCGACGGCCCGCGCGGCGGCGGACAGGCGGGCGATGTCGAGCACCTTGAGCGTCGGGTTCGTGGGCGTCTCCAGGTACAGCAGGTCGCAGCCCTCGGCGATCGCGGCCTCCAGCGCGTCGTGGTCGTCGGTGTCGACCACCACGCAGTCCACGCCCCATCGCGGCAGGATCTGGCTGAACATCAGGTGGGTGCCGCCGTAGGTGTCGGTGACCGTCACGGCCCGTCGACCCGGTTCGAGCAACGCCATCAGGGTGGTGGAGATGGCCGCCATGCCCGTGCCGAAGCTGGTCGCGGCAGCGGTGCCCTCCAGCGCCGCCATCTTGGCTTCGAACCGGTCGGTGGTCGGGTTGGAGTTGCGGGCGTAGATGTGCCCCGGGGTCTCGCCGAGCGCCGCCGCGCGCCAGGAGGGCACGTCGGCGTAGGCGAACGCCGAGTTGGTGTGCACCGGCGCGATGATGCTGCCGGTGGCGGGGTCGACGTGCTCGGTCAGGTGCACCGAGCGGGTGGAACGGCCGGGGGCGGGGAGATCGGTCATCGTCCGGCAGCCTAATCGGCGCAGCGGGTCCTGCGACCCTCCGGCGAGGCCGTGCCCCGGGCGCGACACCCCCGGAGACGACGAACGGGGCGCCCCGAGGACGCCCCGTGCGGTGATCCTGTCGTTCCCTACGGGAAGAAGATCTTGATCTCGCGCTCGGCGGACTCGGGGGAGTCCGAGCCGTGGATGATGTTCTCGCCGATCTCGGTGGCGAACTCGCCGCGGATCGACCCGGGAGCGGACTCCAGCGGGTTGGTCGCGCCGGCCAGCTGGCGCATCGCGGCGATGGCGGACTCGCCGGTGACGACGAGCGCGACCAGCGGACCGCCGGTGATGAAGTCGACGAGCTCGCCGAAGAACGGACGCTCGCGGTGCTCGCCGTAGTGCTCCTCGGCGGTCTCGCGCTCGAGGGTGCGCAGCTCCATCTTGTCGATGGTCAGCCCCTTGCGCTCGATGCGGCGAACGACCTCGCCGATGAGGCCCCGACGGACACCGTCGGGCTTGATCAGGATCAGAGTGGATTCAGTAGCCATTGCCGCGCAGGGTATCGGCTGCGACGCCGTTGCGGCGCGGCCGACCGGCCACCCCTCCCCCTTCGGGGGGTGTCGGGGGTCACGGTGGGACCACAGTCCGACGATGACGGGACCAAGGACCCGGCCCGGCCGGGTGGACAGGGCCATGGTGGAACCGATGCCCCCGTTCGACCGACCCCTCCGATGAGACCCGTCCCATGACCGTCGCCGCCACCTGGTTGTTCACGCTGCTCACCCTGCTCTGCTGGGTGGGTGTGCTCGTCGTTGCCCTGACCGACAGGGGCAAGGCGGCCGTCGCCCGCCCCGGGGTTGCCGTCGGGATCGCGGCGTCCGTCACCGGCACGGCCACGCTCGGCAGCCTCTACCTGTCGGAGGTGGCCGGCTACGTGCCCTGCGAGCTGTGCTGGGTCCAGCGCATCTTCATGTACTCCCTGGCCGTGATCACCACGACCGCCGTGCTGCGCCGACGCGACGACGTCTTCACCTACGCCGTCCCCCTGGCCGCCCTCGGGCTGCTGACCAGCGTCTGGCACGTGATCGTGCAGCGCGCTCCCGCAGCCGGGGTCACCTGCGACCCCACCAACCCGTGTTCGGCCATCTGGGTCGAGCGGCTCGGGTTCATCACGATCCCGGTCATGGCCGGCACCGCGTTCCTCGTCGTGCTGGTGCTCGGCGTGGCGCTCTGGGGCCAGCGCCGCAGCGACGTCGGCGCGACGACATCCGGCGAGACCACGACCACCCCGACCCCCGTCCACCCACTCGAGGAGCAGGCCCTGTGAGCACCACGTCCAGCAAGCGCGAACGCCAGAAGGCCCGTCGGGCCGACCGACTGGCCGAGGCACGGGCCGCGGAGAAGCGGGCCGGCGTCCGCAGCCGGATGGTCACCGCCATCGGCGCCGTGGTGGCGCTGGCGGTCGTCGTCGGTGTCGGGTTCCTGCTCGTCCAGGGATCCGACGCATCGCTCGGCGTGGACGCCGCCATCGCCGAGGGCACGGCCCTGCCGACCGTCCCGCAGGCCGGTGGGGACACGGCGATCGGCATGACGGCACCCGTGGTGGCGGGGCAGGACCCCGACGGCGGGGCGGTCACGATCGGCGGCGAGGGCACGGCGCAGGCGGTCGTCTTCGTCGCCCACTGGTGCCCCCACTGCCAGGAGGAGATGCCGCTGATCGCCGACTGGGTCGCTGACGGGCAGCTGGCCGACGGGGTCGAGCTCGTCGCCGTCTCCACCCTGCACGACCCGGCCCGCCCCAACTGGCCGCCGGACGAGTGGCTGGAGGCCGAGGCCTTCCCCGGTGAGGTGCTCGTCGACAGCGACGGCACGGCCGCCGAGGCATGGGGCCTGTCCGGCACGCCGATGTGGGTCTTCACCGACGCCGACGGCACGGTCGTCGCGCGCTCCAGCGGCCAGATCGACGCCGACCGCTTCGCCGAGGCGAGCGCCCTGGCGGCGGGTCCGGAAACCTAGGCCGGCCACGGCCGTGTCGCCCTCAGGTGTTGTGGTTGACCCAGCTGACGCACTGGCCCTGGTTGCGGAAGGTCGGGTTGTTGAACCCGGCCCAGCCGCCCTTCTTGCAGTCGTCCTTGCTGGTCGGTGGCGCGGTGTCGGGGATGCCGTCGCCGTCGTCGTCACGGACCAGCTCGAAGTCGTAGGTCGTGGCGGTCCCCTCGACGCTGACCGTCAGCATGTCCACGCTGCTGATGATGCCTGGGTTGAACGACCCCTGGTTGATCCCGAGGGACCCGGGGCAGGGCGACGTCACGCCGCCGGGGCCACACGTCGCGGCTTCGCGGATGGTGGCGTCGGGGAACAGGGTCAGGATGGTGTCCCACGTGCAGGGCGTGGCCTGACCACAGCCACCTGCGTTGGTGTTGATCCACCACTCCGCGGCCCCGCCACGGAAGGCGTTCCACGTCTGCCACACCCCGGTCTGGACGGCCGCGTTGCCCTGATCCTGATAGGGCTCGAAGACCATGTACACGTCGCTGGTTCCACCGCCGTCGAGGTCCACGCGCAGGTTGAGCGCCGCGACCCCCGCCACGAACCCGGTGGAGGACGCGTCCCGGTAGGTGGCGTAGCCGATGCCGTCGATGTCGGCCAGCGCCACGCCGTCGTAGGTGGCGGTCAGCAGCTGCACCTTGTCGGGGTCGACCGTGGTCGACAGCTCGACGCTGCCGGTGCCCCCCGGCGGTGTCGCCGGACCGTTGCGGAACGTCGCCGTCCCACCCGGCCGGGTGTCGGCCGCGAACCACGTGTCCCCGACGTCGTCGGCGGTGACGACCACCGTCGTGTCGGCGCCGGCCGGCACGACCAGCACCACCGTCCACACCAGGACCATCGCCCACAGCATCGCCAGCCCTCGCAGGGACACCCCGGGCAGGGTCGAACGCTCCGTCATCGCTGACTCCCCTCATCCGATGTCGGGCCCCGCCCGTCACGGCGCCCCTCGTCGACATCGGTCAGATCGGCCATTCCACGGCCGATCACGGAAACCTAGTCCTCCGGTCTCCGACCATGCAAGGAAACTTCCCGGCGGGCCGAACCCGACAGGATCAGGCGGGGTCCAGGCCGAGCGCCTCGCGGGCCTCGCCGACCAGGTACAGGGACCCGGTCACGACGATCCCGTCGGCGGGGCGGGTGACGCCGGAGGCCAGGTCGATGGCCTCCTCGACGTCGGCGGCCACCTCGACCGACAACGCATGGGTTGCGCAGGCCCGGGCGATGCGCTCGGGATCGGCGGCCCGGGGGTTGTCCGGCGGCACGGCGACGACGTGGTCGGCCACACCCACGAGGGCGGCGACCATCGCCTCGACGTCCTTGTCGTCGAGCACGCCGAGCACGACGACGCGGCGCTCGAAGGCGAACTCGGTGGTCAGGGCCTCGGCCAGGCTGGCGATTCCCGCCGGGTTGTGCGCCCCGTCGAGGACGATCAACGCCTGCTCGGCCCGCGGGACCGGCTCCAGCCGACCCGGCGAACGGACGGCCGCGAAGGCCTCGCGGACCAGCTCGTCCTCGACCTCGACCTCGAAGCGGTGGAACGCCTCGAACGCGGCCAGGGCCAGGGCGGCGTTGCGCCCCTGGTGCCGGCCGAACAACGGCAGCAGCACCTCGTTGTAGGTCCCGTTGACCCCCTGGAGGTCGACCTGCTGGCCACCGACCGCAGGGGTGCGTCCCAGCAGCTCGAAGTCGGTCCCCGCCACCTTCATCGTGGCCTCGACCTCCTCGGCGCGGCGGGTGATGACGTCCAGCACCTCGGTGTCCTGCTCGGCCACGACGACGAAGGCACCGGGCTTGATGATCCCGGCCTTCTCCACCGCGATCGCCGCCGGGGTGTCGCCGAGCTCGCGATGGTCCACGGCCACACGGGTCAGGACCGCCACGGCGGCGTTGACGACGTTGGTGGCGTCCCACGTCCCGCCCATGCCGACCTCGAGCACGCCGACGTTGGCGGGCACGTCGGCGAAGTGCAGCAGCGCCAGCGCCGTCAGCGCCTCGAAGAAGGTGACGGTGTCGGGGTGCCGCTCGTCGACGGCTGCGAGGAACGGCTGGAGGTAGCTGACGTGGCGGGCGAGGTCGTCCCGCCCGATCGGCTCCCCGGCGATGCGGATCCGCTCGCGCAGGTCCTGCAGGTGCGGGCTGGAGTACGACCCGGTGATCAGCCCGGCGGTCGTCAGCAGCGAGGTGATCATCGCCGCGGTCGACGTCTTGCCGTTGGTCCCGGTCACGTGCACGGTGTCGAAGGTGTCCTGCGGATCACCCAGCAGCGCCATCAGGTCGGTGATGCGGTCGAGGTCGGGCACCATCCGCCCGGGTCCTCGCGCCTGCAGGACCCTGAGGGCCTCGTCGTAGCCGAGGAGCCCGTCGTCGGATGTCATGGTCAGCCGCCCAGCGGGTTGGTCGGGTCGTTGATGATGGAGTACAGGACGAACAGCGCGACGCCGCTGACGATCAGCAGGAACACGATCGGCAGGAACGGGTGGTTGCGGACCGGCTTGGTCGACAGGACCTCCACGGGGGCACGTTCGGCCTCCAGCTCCTCCTCGATGGCGATCGGCTGCTTGCGGGCGAACGCCTCGGCCTGCTCGTCGGTCAGCGACAGCGGTCCGGTCGGCGACATGCCGGGACGGGTCTGCACCGAGTCGACGACCTGCGGGGTCGCCTGTGCGGCCAGCGCGGCCTCCCGGGCGGCGGCCTGTGCAGCGGCCTGCAGCGCCACCTGCTCCTCCGCGGTGGGCGAGGGTTCCTCGACCCGGTCGGCGGTCCGGACCGGCGCCTCGGCCTTCTCGCCCGCGGCGACGACCTCCCGTGCGAGCCCGGCGATGCGGTCCACGGTCGGACGAAGCTGCTCGCCACCGGTGCGCAGGACCTCCACGGCCCCGTCGTGGTCGCCGGCCACGATGCTGGTGCGCGCTTGGGTGTAGACACCGGCGATCGCACGCCAGTACGCCTTGACGGCGTCGACGAGGGCCTGCTGGCGGCGGATGGCGTCCCGCCGATCCCCGTCGGCATGGTCCAGCGGCGCGGCCCGGAAGGCGTCCTTGCCGGCGGACGCAAGGTCACCGGCGGCGCGCAGGCCGACGGTGCCGTCCCGCTCCATGCCGGTCAGGACCTGGTCGCACAGGGCCGCGGCGGGGCTGGAGGGCCGGCCGATGTGCAGCGGCGCGAGCGCTTCCCACAACGGGTCGGTCAGCCGCGGCAGGCTGGGCTTGCCGCTGCGCGCCCACATCGTGAACTGTCCAGACACGGGCGCCGGGTCCTTGCCGAGCAGCCGCTTGGCGGCGAACGCCAGGCCGGCCATGTCGAGCGCCTCGACATGGGCAGCGACCGCCCGGGGCTGGGGAACCGTGCCCGGGTCGGCCTCGCGGACCGGACCGTCAGCCACCGGCGTGCTGGTCCAGCTCGGCGATCTGCGCGCGCAGCTTCTCGATCGCGTCGGCCCAGTGGGCCACCTTCTCGCGTTCGGCGGCCACGACGTGGTCGGGGGCCTTGGAGACGAAGGACTCGTTGCCGAGCTTGCCCTCGGCCCGACGCTTCTCGTTCTCGGCGTCGGCCAGCTCGCGCTTCAGGCGGTCGAGCTCCTCGCCGGCGTCGACGATGCCCTCCAGCGGCACGTACAGCTCGGCGCCGGCGGCCAGCACCTTGCCGACCAAGCCGGTGGGGGCGGTGTCGACGAAGGTCCAGTCGTCCACCCCGGCCAGCCGGCAGATGCCGTCCTGTCCGGCGGCGAGGACCTGCTGGACGTCGCCGCCGCACACGGCCGACACGGTGATGTGGGTCTTCGGCGGCAGGCCGTACTCGGCGCGGACCTGCCGGAGGGCGGTGACGACCTCCTGGACCGCACCGAAGCTGGTCTCGGCCGCTTCGTCGCGCGGGGTCAGCTGCGCGGGCCAGGACGACCGCATCAACGAGGTCTCGTCGTCGGCGCCGGTCAGCGCACGCCAGATCGCCTCGGTGACGAAGGGCATGACCGGGTGCAGCATCCTGAGCACCCCGTCGAGCACGGTGACGAGCACGACCTTGCTGGCCTCGTCGTCACGCAGCTTGGCGAGCTCGAGGTACCAGTCGGCGAACTCGTCCCAGATGAAGTGGTACAGGCCGCGGGCGGCCGGGGAGACGTCGTAGGCGTCGTACGCGGCGTCGACCTCCAGACGGGTGGCCTCCAGCCGAGACAGGATCCACTGGTCCTCCAGCGGCAGCTCGGCGACCGGGGGCAGGGGTGTGCCGACGGTGGTGTCCCCTGCGCGGTCCATGACCAGGCGGGCGACGTTCCACAGCTTGTTGGCGAACCGCTTGCCGCCCTCGACCCAGTCCTCGGCCAGCGGCACGTCCTGCCCCGGAGGGGCCTGCCGCAGCAGGGCGAAGCGCAGCGCGTCGGCCCCGTAGCTCTCGATGAGGTCCAGCGGATCGATGACGTTGCCGAAGGACTTCGACATCTTCTTGCCGTGCTCGTCACGGACCAGGCCGTGGTTGAGGACGGTGTGGAAAGGCGCCTCGTCCAGCAGGTGCATGGCGATCATCAGCATCCGGCTGACCCAGAAGGTGTTGATGTCGTAGCCCGTGACCAGGACCGAGGTCGGGAACCACTTCTCGTACTCGGGGGTCGCCTCGGGCCAGCCCAGGGTGGTCATCGGCCACAGCTGGGAGGAGAACCACGTGTCGAGCACGTCCTCGTCCTGGTGGGTCAGCCCCAGCTCGGCGATCTGGCTGTCGGTGGGGTCCTCACGCAGGACGTGGATGCCACCCTCGGCGTCGTACCAGGCGGGGATGCGGTGGCCCCACCACAGCTGCCGGGAGATGCACCAGTCGTGGAGGTTCTCGAGCCACGCGATGAACTGCTTGGACATGCGCTCGGGCACGAACGTGGTCCGGCCGTCGTTGACGGCGGCGATGGCCTTCTCCGCGAGCGGGCCGACGTCGACGAACCACTGGTCGGACAGCCGCGGTTCGATCGGCACCTTGGTGCGCGAGGAGTGGCCGACGGAGTGGGTGTGCGGCTCGACCTTGACCAGCAGGCCGAGCGCGTCGAGGTCGGCCTGGATCCGCGTGCGCGCTTCGAAGCGGTCGAGCCCCTCGTACGGGCCGCCGTTGGCGTTGATGGCCGCGTCGTCGGTCATGACGTCGATCATCTCCAGGCCGTGACGCAGGCCGATCTCGTAGTCGTTGGGGTCGTGGGCGGGGGTGACCTTGACCGCCCCGGTCCCGAACTCGGGGTCGACGTGGTCGTCGGCGATCACGGGGATCTCGCGGTCCACGAACGGCACCACGACGGTTCGACCGATGAGGTCGGTGTAGCGCTCGTCGTCGGGGTGGACCGCCACGGCGGTGTCGCCCAGCATCGTCTCGGGCCGGGTCGTGGCCACGACGACCCCCTCGCCCCCGTCGGCCGCCGGGTAGCGGAAGTGGGTCATCGACCCCTGGATCTCGACGTGGTCGACCTCGATGTCCGACAGCGCCGTGTTGGCCTTGGGGTCCCAGTTGATCAGCCGGTTGCCCCGGTAGATCAGCCCCTGCTCGTACAGGTCGCAGAAGACCTTGCGCACCGCTTCGGAGCGGGGTTCGTCGAACGTGAACGCCTCGCGCTCCCAGTCGCACGAGCAGCCCAGGCGGCGCAGCTGCTTGAGGATCGTGCCGCCGGACTCCTCCTTCCACTTCCAGACCCGGTCGAGGAACGCCTCGCGGCCAAGGTCGTGGCGGGTCTGGCCCTGCTCGGCGAGCTGCCGCTCGACCACCGTCTGGGTGGCGATGCCGGCGTGGTCGGTGCCGGGCAGCCACACGGCGTTCCTGCCCTGCATGCGGGCCCGGCGGACCAGGACGTCCTGGAGGGTGTTGTCCAGGGCGTGCCCGATGTGCAGCGACCCGGTGACGTTCGGCGGCGGGATGACGATGGAGAACGGCTCACCGTCGTCGTCGGCCTCGGCGTGGAAGAAGCCGGAGCGCTCCCACCACTGGTAGAGGTCGGCCTCCAGCGCCGTCGGGTCATAGCTCTTCGGAAGGTTCATGGGAGCAGCAGTGTAGGCCCGAGCCACCACCTCGCCGGCCCGCCCGATCGACCGGCTTCCCGCAGCCACCGGCATCCACGGGCAGGATGGCCCCCATGCGCGGACTCACCTTCCGGATCGGATCCATCCCCGTCAGGGTCGACGCGTCCTTCTGGATCATCATGGGACTCTTCGGCCTGCAACGGGCGGCCTACAGCGGCGGCCTGGACATCGTGCTGGCGCTGGAGTGGGTCGCGATGGTGTTCGCCGGCATCCTCTGGCACGAGCTCGGCCATGCCGTGGCCTTCCGGTCCTTCGGCCGCGAACCACAGGTCACCCTGTACGCGATGGGCGGGCTGACCTCGGCGGAGGGACGGCTCACGCCGGGTCGACGGCTGATCTCCACGCTCGCCGGACCGGGTGTCGGCCTGGCCCTCGGGGGGATCGCCTACGTGGCGATGCAGGCCGGCCTGCTGGGACTGGACCGGCTGGAGGGACGGTCCTTCGGCCAGATCATGCGGCTGTCGTTCGGCGCCTCGCTGGCCACCGACCAGCTGCCCGAGCTGCTGTTCCTCGACCTGCTGTTCATCAACATCGGCTGGGGCATCCTCAACCTGGTCCCGCTGTACCCGCTGGACGGCGGCCAGTCCCTGGAGGCCCTGCTGGACCTGGTGAAGGTGAAGGCGGCGGCCCGTATCACCTCGATCGTCTCCATCCTGATCGCGGCCGTCGGCGGCTACTGGGCAGCCACGAACGGTCAGTTCTTCCTGCTGCTCATCGCCTTCTTCCTCGGCCTGCAGAACGTCCGTCGGCTCGGCGCCCTCCGCGATCCCGCACCGGTCGACCACACCGCCCCCTCCCCCGACCGTGCCGGCACCACCATCGGCCCCCAGCTGCAGCGCACGCTCGCGATGGCCGAGCAGGCGCTCGGCCAGGGCCGCCCGGACGAGGCCGTGGAGATGGTGTCCCAGGAGTACCAGCTGCGTCCCGGGCGGCCCGCCGCGCAGGCCCTCGCGGCGGTCCTCGCCCGCACCCGTCGCTTCGACGACCTCGAACGGCTGGCCGAGCAGGACCACGAGCGGCTGGGTCCGGCAGCGCTGTCGACCATCGCGGCGGCGCTGGTTGCCGGTGGCCGGTACGCGCCCGCGCTCACCGCGGCCGAGGGCGGCTGGAACACCGATCCCGAGGGCCACTGGCAGCACGCGGTCACGGCCGCGGCGGCCCGGGCCGGCCTGCGCGACGTCGACGGCGCCGTCCGCTGGCTGTACATGGCGACCGACCGTGGGTGGACCGACCAGCGTCGCCTCGAGGCCGACCCGGTGTTCGCGGAGGTGCGTTCCGATCCCCGTCTCGCCGACATCATCGCCCGGATGGGTGTTCAATGAGCCGACGGATGCCGACAGGATGACGTGATGAGCGAACACAGGCCGACCATCGTCAACGACCCCGACCAGGACGGGGAGGCGCTCGACGCCGACCTCCTGCCCGAGGAGTTCCCCGACGACCGGCCGCTCGCCTCCCGGGCCTTCGGAACCACCGAGGCCGAGCAGGCCCGGGGCGAGTCGCTCAGCCACAAGCTGCGCCGTGAGGAGCCCGAGGTCTCCGCCGACGGGCAAGGCAGCGACAAGGACGACGACAGCGACGACTCCCCCGACATCCTCTCCGGCGACGACGAGGACGCCGATCCGACCAACTCGATGACGTCGATCCGGGGGCGGTCGGACCGCCACGACGACGACTCCGGGCAGCCGCGGGGGTTCCGCAGCGCCGAGGAGGACGCCATCCACCTCGTCGACCGGGACCCGGACCTCGACGTCGTCACGATCGGCCCGCTGGCCACCAGCGACGCCGAGGAGTTCCTCGACGCGGTCGCCGCCAGCACCCGGCTGCACAGCCCGTGGGTCTCGCCGCCGACGGACCTGGACGGCTTCAAGGCGTTGCTGGACCGGCCCGAGGACCGGTTCCGCAGCTACACCATCCGCTGTGACGAGGGCCTGGTCGGCTTGGTCAACGCCAGCGAGATCGTGATGGGCGTGTTCCGCAGCGCCTACCTGGGGTACTACGCCTTCGAGGCCTGCGCTGGCCGGGGCCTGATGCAGGCCGGCATGCGCCTGGTGCTGGCCGAGCTCTTCGACACGGTGGGCCTGCACCGCGTCGAGGCCAACATCCGGCCGGAGAACACCCGGTCCATCCGCCTGGCCGAGCGGCTGGGGTTCCGCCGCGAGGGCTACTCGCGGGACTACCTGTACCTCGACGGCGCCTGGCGCGACCACGAACGCTGGGCCCTGCTGTCCAGCGACCCGAGATAGGCGACACCGGCACGCAGGCGACTGTCTCGTACAGATCTGAACGATTCGACGGCAGGAACGCGACGACCGACGGCGAACCAAGCTCGGTCCAGCTGGACGTGTGGGACCTCCGTCGTGCCCTGCAGGAGGGCGCGGTCCTGCCCGCCTCCTCCGGCGTCCGGCTTCGGGACCGTCCCGACCCTGCCCGTGGCCCCCTACACCGTCGTCGGGTGGGGTGCGATCACCCCGGACCCCGAGCTGGACGTCATCGGCCGCTCGGTCGCGTGGCTGATGGGCGACGCGGATGCCCCCGACGCCAAGGGTGGCGACACCTGCGCGTTCATGAACGCCCACTTCGACGCCCGGCTGTACGCCTGGAACGCCAACCCCGCCAGCGACAGCTTCGGCGACAGCGACGGGGCGGGCTACATCCGCTGCTGACCCGGTGACCCGGGGGCCCACGTCCCCACCTCGCTCGAACCGGCCCGGACGCGCCCGCGTCCGGGCCGTTCTGCGTACGATGCCGACACGAGCCGAGGACACGTGAACAGGGGAGACACCATGAGCTGGATGGTCGACAGCGGCGAGGCACAGCTGGCGGTCAGCCGCTGGGGGGACGTCGGGGCACCGGGTGTCATGGCCCTGCACCCGGGCGTCGGGGACCGGCGGATCTGGGAGGCGTGCGCGCCGGTCTGGGCGGACCGTGCGGGGGTGCAGGTCATCACCTACGACCGGCGTGGCTTCGGGGACACGACCTACCGTGCGGAGCCCCACGACGACATCGACGACCTGCTGACCGTCATGGACGACGCAGGACTGTCCTCGGCGATCCTGGTCGGCAACAGCATGGGCGGTGGGTTGGCCCTGGACTGTGCGATCGCCCATCCGCACCGCGTCGGGGCGCTGGTGCTGATCGGGGCGCTGCCCTCCGGCGCCCCGGAGGACCGCTGGGTGACCGACCCGGCCGAAGCGGCGCTGGAGGCCGTCTACGGCGAGGCGAACGAGTCGGGCGACCTCGTGACCCTCAACCGCATCGAGGCGCGGTACTGGCTGGACGGCGCTCGACAGCCGGAGGGCCGGGTCACCGGTGCGGCACGCGAGCTGTTCCTCGACATGAACGGGCGTGCGCTGGCCGCCGATCCGGTCGGCGATGCCGCCGAGCGGCCGCCGGCATGGCCGCACCTCGGTGAGGTCGATGCACCCACGCTGCTGGTGCTCGGCGAACACGACGAGGTCGGCATGGCCGCCATCGCCCCGCTGGTGGTCGAGGCGATGCCGGACGCCGAGCTGCACACCGTCGCCGGGGCGGCGCACTGTCCCCAGCTCGACGCGCCGGATGCCCTCAACGACGTCGTCGTCGCCTTCCTGCAGAGGGTCCTGCGCGTGTGAGGCGGCCCCGGTCGTGGGTAGAGACATGCCCATGACCGACCACGACTCCCCCGCCATCGACCAGACCGCCCGGGACCACGACGACCAGCCCGGCGAGCGCCTCGACGCCGACAAGGTGCCGGCCGAGATGCCGCAGAGGCCCATCGCGGCCTTCGCGCACGGCACGACCGAGGCCGAACAGCGCGAGGGCGAGTCCCTGGAGGGCAAGCTCGCACGCGAACGGCCCGACGAACCGGTCGAGCGTGGCCCCATCGAGGCCACGACGTCCACCCCGCTGGCCGATGACGCCGACACCCCGACGGGGATCGACAACGAGAAGGACCTCGTCGCCGAACGTCCGCTTGCCGAACCCCACACCGACGACAGCGGCCACCCCGACCCCGGTGTGCCCGCCGAGGAGCAGGCGGTCCGCGTCGAGGACGCCGACGACGTGCCCGGCGCGGTCGACCACCGGGCCGTCCGCGAGGCGTAGGACGGTTCCTGCGGCGGACACAGGCCACCGAACACGCACAACGCACGAGGCGCCGGCAGATGCCGGCGCCTCGTCGTGTGTCCTGTGTGGGTCCCCTGGAGGGGTTCGGGCCGACCGGGAGGTCAGGCCGAGCGGCGACGCTCCTCGGGTTCGGAGGACCGGGGCACCAGCGTCGGGTTGGCCTTCTCGCGGACGACCTCGCCGGTGATGACCACCTTGGAGACGTCGTCCATCGACGGCACCTCGTACATGGTGTTCAGCAGGACCTCCTCGAGGATGGCCCGCAGACCGCGCGCACCGGTGTCGCGGAGGATCGCCAGGTCGGCGATCTCCTCGAGGGCGTCGTCGGTGAACTCCAGCTCGACGCCGTCGAACTCGAACTGCTTGCGGTACTGCTTGACCAGCGCGTTCTTGGGCTGGGTGAGGATCTCGATGAGCGCCTCGCGGTCCAGCTTGTCCACGGTGGTGACGACGGGGAGGCGACCGACGAACTCGGGGATGAGGCCGAACTTCAGCAGGTCCTCGGGGAGGACCTCCTTGTGCAGCGCCGTCGGGTCGTTGGTCTCGGCGGCACCGATCTCGGCACCGAAGCCGACGACGGTCTTGCCGAGTCGCCGTTCGATCAGCGCCTCGAGGCCGGCGAAGGCCCCACCGCAGATGAACAGCACGTTGGTGGTGTCGATCTGGATGAACTCCTGGTGGGGGTGCTTGCGACCACCCTGCGGCGGCACGCTGGCCACCGTTCCCTCCAGGATCTTCAGCAACGCCTGCTGGACGCCCTCGCCGGACACGTCCCGGGTGATCGACGGGTTCTCGGACTTGCGGGCGATCTTGTCGACCTCGTCGACGTAGATGATCCCCGTCTCGGCCTTCTTGACGTCGAAGTCGGCGGCCTGGATGAGCTTGAGGAGGATGTTCTCGACGTCCTCACCGACGTAGCCGGCCTCGGTCAGGGCCGTGGCGTCGGCGATCGCGAACGGCACGTCCAGCAGGCGGGCCAGCGTCTGGGCCAGCAACGTCTTGCCGGAGCCGGTCGGACCGAGCAGCAGGATGTTGGACTTGGAGATCTCGACGTCGCCGGCCTTGGCGCCGGCGCGGATCCGCTTGTAGTGGTTGTAGACCGCGACCGCGAGCGTGCGCTTGGCGTCGTCCTGCCCGACCACGTAGCCGTTGAGGAAGTCGAAGATCTCCCGCGGCTTGGGAAGGTCACCGCTGGACACCTCGGGGGTGTCGGCGAACTCCTCCTCGATGATCTCGTTGCACAGGTCGATGCACTCGTCGCAGATGTACACGCCCGGACCCGCGATCAGCTTCTTGACCTGCTTCTGGGTGTGGCCGCAGAAGGAGCACTTCAGCAGGTCCCCTCCTTCACCGAACTTGGCCATCGTCGCCCTTCCCAGTCGCGTTGCGGTCTTCGCCCTCGGCCCGCCCGTGCAGGCCGATCGCCATCGTAACCCCGGGGGGTGACATCGGCGGGGGCAGTCGATCCATTCTCACTCATCGACCTGCCCCGCCGCGGTCTTAGCCGGTGGGGTTCGTTGCCCGGCCTAGGACACCATCGGGGACTCGCCCTGCGCGGCGCGAGCCTGGATCACCTGGTCGACGATGCCGTACTCGACGGCCTCCTCGGCGTTCATGATGAAGTCACGGTCGGTGTCGGCGTTGATCTTCTCCACCGGCTGGCCGGTCTTGGCGGCCAGGATCGCGTCCAGCTGGTCCCGGATGCGCTGGACCTCCTTGGCGGCGATCTCGATGTCGGTGGACTGGCCCTCGGCGCCACCGTGCGGCTGGTGGATCAGGACACGGGCGTGCGGGAGGATGAAGCGCTTGCCCTTCTCCCCCGCGGCCAGCAGGATCGCGGCGGCCGACGCAGCCTGCCCCATGCAGATCGTGGAGACCTTCGGCTTGATGAAGGTCATCGTGTCGTAGATGCCCAGGGCGCTGGTCACCGAGCCACCCGGGGAGTTGATGTAGAGGTTGATGTCCTTCTCGGGGTCCTCGCCCTCCAGGTGGAGCAGCTGGGCCATGATCAGGTTGGCGATCTCGTCGTTGATCGGCGTCCCGAGGAAGATGATCCGGTCCTTGAGCAGCCGCGAGTAGATGTCGAACGCGCGCTCGCCGCGGTTGGTCGTCTCGATCACGGTGGGGACGAGGTAGTTGAGGACCTCGTACCGCGAGACCTCGCCGTTGCTGGCGACGGGGGTGGTGGAGATGTCCAAGAGTTGCTCCTGCGTCGGGCATGTGGGGCGAGTGCGGCTGCGCCGGACGGACCGGGACGCCGACACCGGCGCGCTGGGTTCGCCACGATACCGTCCTCGCTCGTGACCGACACGACACCCCCCGCCGGGGCCACCGACCGGCCCGGCACGCGCCGCCCCGGCCGACGCCCGACGCGCCCCCGCACCGGCCCACCCGCCGGCCCGGCCGAGCCCGCCGGCCGGCGCTGGCCGGTCCTGCTGGCCGTGGTGGTCGGGGTCGGCCTGCTCGGACGGCTGCTGTTCGCCGTGGACGCCCCCACCGACGTGCTCCTGCTGCCCGAGGCCGGCACCGTCCGCGCGGCGCAGCTCGACGACGGCACGCCGGTCTTCGCCAGCCACCTCGCCGACGACACCGTGCACGTCGTCGAGGCGTTCGGCACCGTCGACGGCCCCATCGGCAGCATCGTCGGCTGGTGCCCGTCGGCACGCCAGTTCGTCGACCCCCACCTGGGCGCGCTGTACGACCCGGCTGGCCTGCGCTACCCCGGCGCCATCGACGGCCGCGCCCCCGCCGACCTGGTCGCCCTCGAGGACCCGACCGCCGACGACGACCTGACCCGGCGCGAGTTCGACCGGATCGAGGGCCGGGGGGACGCCGAGGACCCCATCCGCATCGGCGAGCCGGTGGCGGTCGAGGCCGAACGGGGCACGCCGTCCTCACCGCTCGCCGGGGGCCGACCGCTCGGGACCCCGTCGTCGTGTCGGGTCGAGCCCGAGCCGCTCGTCCCCCCGGTCGACACGCCTCCTCCGGCGTCCAACCGGATGCTGGACCACAGCTTCCAGGCGGTCCTGCTGCGCCTGCCGCGCGACGGGTGGCACATCACCGACGGCTGGCTGGTCGTGGACCGCGACGGCTCGACGACCTGGTGTCGGCAGGACCCCGGCACGATCCCGCCGGTCTGCCCCGACGTCGCCCCCGTCCCCATCGACGTGGCCATCTCGCCGGCCGACACCGGCGGCGCGTGGGCGGTGATCGGAGGGCCGCTGGCCGCACGGGTCAGCGAACGACGCGTGGTCGAGCTGGCCGTCCTGCCGCGGTCGACGTGGCGTGGCTCGTCGCTGCGAGGTGCGACCACCCACGAGGTCGTGCTGCGACACGTGTGGGATCGCCGCGGCGAGCTGGAGGTGGCGCTGCCCGAGGACGTCGAGTCGCTGCCGGCCTGCATGGATCCCCGCATCAATGCCGACGACGGGCCGCTGGTGGGGCGGGTCGACATCGCCGCCGACACCCAGTTCGAGGTGGA
This sequence comes from Euzebya rosea, assembly GCF_003073135.1. Taxonomy (NCBI): domain Bacteria; kingdom Bacillati; phylum Actinomycetota; class Nitriliruptoria; order Euzebyales; family Euzebyaceae; genus Euzebya; species Euzebya rosea. The sequence continues at coordinate 214,351 of NZ_PGDQ01000002.1, read as the reverse complement.
CGGCGAGACCGACCCGCTCGCGCTGGCCACCTCACCCGCTGACGACCCGATGGACGTGCCCGTGGAGCTGCTGCTGGACGACGTGACCTGCCGGGCCCTGCTGGTGCGGTCGGTCCAGTAGGAGGGCCGACACACGACGACGGCGACACCCGATGGGTGCCGCCGTCGTGGCAGTTCTCGTCCGCTGGACGAGGTGGAGGCTCACTCCTCCTCGTCGGCCTCGACCTCGGAGTCCTCGACCTCGGTGTCCTCGACCTCGGTGGCCTCGACCTCGGTGGCCTCGGTGTCGGTGACCTCGCCGTCCTCGAGCTCGGTGTCTTCCGGCTCGGGCTCGGGCGGCGGGGCGTCGGTGATCTCGACGTGCTCGAGCACGTGGTCGATGGTCTTGCGACGGTAGGCGTCGGCGTACAGCGCCCCGATGCGGTCGGGGTGCAGCATCATCTCGGCGATCTCGTTCGGGTCGCGGCCCATGCGCATCGCCTGCCGGGCAACTTCCTGGCCCAGGTCCTCGCGCTCGACGGTGATGCCGACCTTCTGGCCGATCTCGTCGACGACGAGCTGCGCCTTGACGGTGTTCTCGGACTCCTCACGGATCTGGTCCATGAGGGCCTGGGGGTCGTCGCCGCCGGCGATGGACAGGAACTGGTCCATCGACAGGCCGGCGTGCTGGGCCTGGTGGGCGAGGCGGTTCAGGCGGAAGCGCTGCTCCTCCTCCACGAGGCTCTCGGGCAGCGGGATGTCGACCAGCTCGGCGATGGCCTCGATGACGGCACCACGCAGGTTGGCGACGGCCATCTGGCGCTTCTCGGCACCGGCCTGGGTGCGCAGGTCGTCCTTCAGCTCCTCGATGGTGTCGAACTCGCTGGCGGTGAGGGCGAACTCGTCGTCGAGCTCGGGCAGCGTCTTGACCTTCACCTCCTTGACGATGGCGGTGAAGCTGATCTCCTGCCCGGCCAGCCCGTCGGGGTAGTCGGGGCCCAGGACGTCGGTGAACTCCAGGACGTCACCGGCGGACGCGCCGACCAGCTGGGTGTCCAGCTCGCTGTCGGTGTCCTCCTCGGGGACCTGGTAGAGCATGTCCTCGGCGGAGGCTTCCTCGACCTCGGTCCCGTCGGCCTTCTTGCCGCTGATGGTGACGGTGACGAAGTCGCCCTTCTGGGCCGGACGGTCGACGGTCTCGACCTCGGCGAAGCGCTCGCGGACCTGGTCGAGGTTGGCGTGCAGCTCCTCCTCGGTCAGCTCCCACTCGGGGTGCGGGATCGTCATGCCCTCGAACTCGGGCACCTCGAACTCGGGGCGCACGTCGACGGTGGCGGTGAAGGCACCCTCGGCACCCGGCTCGAAGGCATCCACGTCGAACTCCGGCGGACCGACCGGGGAGATCTCGTGCTCGGCGAGGGCCTGGGAATAGAAGCCCGGGAAGGCCTCACGGATGGCCTCCTCGCGGACGGCACCCTTGCCGAGGCGTCCTTCGAGGACCTTCAGGGGGATCTTCTTGCCGGGACGGAACCCGGGCACCTTGACCGACTGGGACAGGCGCGTGACCGCCTGGTCCAGCGCCGACGACACCTCGTCGGGGTCGATGGTGATGGAGAGCTTGACCTTGGTGTCGTCGATCTTCTCGACCGCGCTGGTGACCACTGTTGTGCCTCGAACTGGGGGTTGGCGGTGTGGGGACTGAACGCCGGATCGTACGCGCCGTCAGGCGGCCCGGCACTCGCCCATCGGTCGGCGTCCGCGCGCACCCGCCGGTCAGCGACCGTACGGGCCGGTCGCGTGGTGGACGTCGTCGTCCTCGTCGGTGTCGTCGACCAGCTGCAGGTCGAAGCGATCCATGCAGTCGCCGCAGCGGTAGGCGACCCAGTCACCCGGTTCCCATCCCTCCGGCGGGACGTGACCCAGCCGATGGCAGGTTCCGCGGCACTCCACACACACGATCTGGTCGGGGACGTTCATGGGATGCAGTGTGCGTTCTCGCCACCGGTCCCGCAGGTTCTATGGTGCGGCCCTCGTGGGTCCCGTTCACCAGCCACCGCTCGGTCCGCCCCCCGGCCGGCCGCCGGTGGGGGTGCACGGCGTGCTGTCGGTGCTGGAGGAGATGGCCGCCGCCGCGGGACAGGGCGGCTCGTCGTCCAGCCAGGTCCCCGACCACTTCGCATGGCTGCCGATGGGCGTCGTCCCGGCGCTGGGCACCGCCACCCCCGACCGTCCGGGGTCGGTCCCCATCGACCCCGACCTGGCGGCCCGGTTCGGTGCGGTCGACGCGATCCGCCCCCAGACACGGTCGCTGCGGGTCGGCCTGGGGTTCCTGACCGGCGCCACCGACGCGGAGGGGCCCCTGGGCAAGTGGTTCGAGCCGCTGGTCACCGTCCCCGTGGTCGTGGTCGGCAACGCGCTGCGTCGGGCAGGGGACGTCGAGCTGACCCCGCTCGTCGGCGACCGCCACGTCCGTGCCCGGCTGGAGGAAGACGTCGACTGGGGCGTCGGCGTGCTCGAGGGACTCGGCGAGGACGTGCCAGCCGACCGGATGCCCGCCGCCGAGGGGGTACTGGCCCACCTGCGCCGCGTGGTCGACGCCATCGGCTATGACCCGCCGGCGGTCATCGCACCGGTCGGTCGCCCCTCGACCCTGCGCGACTCGGTCGGGTTGCGGCTCGTGCTCGGGGCAGGCCTCTTCGCGCTGGGGTCGCGCCCGGAGTTCAGCCCTGCCGCGGCGCTCGCGGAGTGGCACACCACGGTCGGCACGAGGTGGACGGCCCTGCACTCGTTGTACCTGGACCACCCCCCGCCGGCCGGTCCGTCGCCCGGTCCGGACCTGTCCAGCGCCTACCGGCTGAGCGAAGCGCAGCACGAGGCGGTGGTGGCGAGTCGAACCGAACCGGTGACGGTGATCGCCGGTGCGCCGGGGACGGGCAAGACCCACACCATCGCGGCGATCGTGGGGGACGCCGTCGCCCACGGCCGGTCCGTGCTCGTTGCCGCCAAGGCCGACGCGACGGTCGAGGCCATCTCCGAGCTGCTGGACCGGCGGCCCGGCCCGGACCCGTTGGTCTTCGGGTCCAGCGACCGGCGGTGGGCGCTTGCCCGTCGCCTTGCCGCCGGCGAGCCGCAGGCCGTCCCCAGCGCGGAGGTGCTGCAGCGCCATGCGGCGATGCAGCAGGCCCGCCGACATCGCGACGCCACGTGGCTGGACGCCGCCGATGCGCTGGCCGGCATGACGTTGCTGGGCGACGGTCCGGAGGCCCGGCAGCTGCGCCAGCGCCTGCCCGGCGTGGCCACCGCCGACCTGTTCACCGTCGAGTCGTTGCTGGAGCGAACGGGTCGGGCCCAGCCGCCCTGGTGGCGGCCGGGTGCCCGCCGGGCCTGGTCGTCGTTGACGACCTCGCTCGGGGTGGCCTCCCCTACCGAGGAGGAGCTGGCCGCCGTGGCGCGGCTGGCCGCGGCGGTCCGGCGGCTGCATGCCAGCCCCGACCCGCTGCTGGACGGCATCGACTGGTCCGAGCTGGCCGCGGCGCAGCACGACGTCGAGGAGCGCACGGGCGAGTGGATGGACGCCATGGCCCGCAGCGAGCAGCGGCTCGGCAAGGCAGCCCGGGGAACGCTCGGCGTCCTGGCGCTGGCCCTGCGGGCCGGTCGGGCGAAACGGCGGGCGCAGCTGGCCACCCTGGTGGGCCAGCAGGTGACGGTGCCCCTGCCGGTGTGGCTCGGCACGTTGGCCGACATCGACGACCTGCTGCCGCTCGAGCCCGCCATGTTCGACCTTGTCGTGCTCGACGAGGCGTCGTCGATCGACCAGCCGCGTGCGGCGGCGGCGTTGCTGCGAGGCGCCCGGGCGGTGGTCGTCGGTGACCCCCAGCAGCTGCGCCACGTCTCGTTCGTGGCGGGTGAGGCGGTGAAGGAGGCCATCCGCGTGCATGCCCCGGGGGCGTCGGCTGCACTGCAGGCCAAGCTGGACGTGCGGGACAGCTCGATCTTCGACGTGGCCGCGGCATCCGCGCCGGTCCGGACGCTGGACGAGCACTTCCGGTCCGCGCCGCACCTGTTCGCGTGGGTGGGACGCGAGCTGTACCGGGGCGAGGTGACCGTCGCCACCCGCACCCCCCTGACGGACCGGCAGGACCGCATCGAGGTGGTCCGCGTCGAGGGCGCCCGCAACGACCGCAAGGTCGTGGAGGCCGAGGTTGTCTGGGTGATCGACCGCCTCCGACAGCTGTGGCGGGACGGGGCGACGAGCGTCGGGGTCATCTCACCGTTCCGGGCCCAGGCGGATGCCCTGGAGGATGCCGCCCTGACGATCCTCAAGCGTCGTGGGATCGACGAGCTCGGCCTGCGGGTCGGCACCGTGCACGCCTTCCAGGGCATGGAACGCGACGTGGTCCTGGCCTCGCTCGGCGTCGGGGCCGACGACGGGCCGAGGACCTGGCGGTTCGTCGACGACCCCAACCTGTTCGCGGTCTTCGCGACGAGGGCGCGAGAACGCATGGAGGTCGTCCTGTCGGCCGCGCCGCCGTCGGGGTCCCTGGTCGCGGACTACCTGGACCAGGTCGACCATCCACCACCGCCGCCGAGCGGAATCGGGTCGGTCGACCGGTGGACCGCAACCGTGGCCGAAGGACTCCTCGACGCCGGGGTTGAGGTGGCCGCCCCATACCCGGTCGGCCGCCACGCCGTGGACCTGGTGCTCCACGAGGGCACGCGGTACCTGGGTGTGGTCACCCGCCTGCACCCGGACGGGCCACATCTGCACGTCCGGCGGCAGCTGGAGCTGACCGCCAACGGATGGCCGATCCGCACCGCACACCGGGCGATCTGGGGGGACCGGCTGGGCGAGCTGGTGGTGGCACTGGCCGGCGCGCTGCGCCACGGCTGACCCGCTGGCGGGCGTCCTCGGGTACTGTTGGCCGCTCAGGGACCGGAGACGGTCCCATCGGGACGTGGCGCAGCCTGGTAGCGCACCGCCTTTGGGTGGCGGGGGTCGCCGGTTCGAATCCGGCCGTCCCGACTTTCCCGTTGGACTGCCGCCCACGTCCCGCGAGCGACGTCGCGGCAGTGTTGGATGGCGCACCGCCTTTGGGTGGCGGGGGTCGCCGGTTCGAATCCGGCCGTCCCGACGCGAAAACCCCGTGTTTGACCCGCGGATGCCGTGACCACCAGGCAGGTGGACATGCGCAAGTTGTCAAGAACCCTCCATTTACTCGGGCGTTCTCGGGGTCCACATCGGCTGCTCTCGGCCTGTTCGGTCTTGGTTCCGAGGGGGCCGAAGTCGTCTGGGGCGGGCTGTGCACCTGTTCGGTATGGACACCGATCAGATCGCCCAGCTCGGGCTGGAACAGCTGCTGACTGTCGAGGACCTGGCCGCCTACCTCGACGTCCCCCGGCAGACCATCTACGACTGGCGGGTGCACGGCCGGGGGCCGAGGGCGCGTCGCATCGGCAAGCGCCTGCGGTTCACCGCCGTCGACGTGAAGGAGTGGGTGGACGCGCAGGCGGAGCCGCCCGGTACAGCCGGCCCGCCGGGCTCGGGGCGGTGACGGGCCGTGGGTAGGCCCCGGACCCCGATCGGGACGTTCGGCGAGCTGGAGTTCACCACGCTCGAGAACGGCAAGGTCCAGGCGAGGACTCGCTACCGCGACTGGGACGGCAGGCTCCGCCGGGTCCAGGCCACCGCAAGGACCCAGCGGGCGGCGGAGTTTGCGCTGAAGGCCAAGCTGGCCGAGCGGTCGCTGGTCCAGCCCACCTTCACCGAGCTGACCCCCGACAGCCGGTTCGTTGACCTGGTCGAGTACTGGTTGCACGACCTGGAGCTGGAGGGGCACCTGGCCTCCAGCACCCGCAACACCTACGAGCGCAACATGCGCACGCTGGTGCTCCCGGCGTTCGAGGAGCTGACGCTGCGGGAGATCGGTGTGGCCCGCTGCGACTCCTTCATCAAGCACTTGGGCAAGCAGAGCTACAACCGCGCGAGGCAGGCTCGTGTGGTGCTGCGGTTGGCGTTCTCCTTGGCCGTGCGCCACGAGATCCTCCCGCGCAACCCCATGGATCATGTGTCCCGGCTGCGCCGGCCACCGTCCACGCCGACCGCGCTGACGTCGGTCGAGGTCAACGCCGTGCGGGCGGCGATCCGCTACTGGGAGCGCGGCCAGTCCGCGTCGGGACCCAAGCCCGACGGGCAGCTCGGCCTGCTGGTGGAGGTCATGCTGGGCACTTCCGCGCGGATCGGCGAGACGTTGGCGATTCGGCGTCGGGACGTCGACGTGACGTCGTCGCCGCCGACGATCCGGCTGGCGGGGACGGTGGTGGGTGGGCGCAACAGCCCGTTCGTGCGGCAGGACCGCCCCAAGACAAACCGGTCGGTGCGGACGGTGGCGCTGCCGTCGTTCTGTGCGGCGGCGGTTCGCCGGCGGCTGGTGGCGCTGGAGGACCGGTCGCTTGACTCGCTGCTGTTCTGCAACCGCGACGGCGGCCCCTTGTCACCCCACAACGTCCGACGGCAGCTCCGCTCGGCGATGGACTTGGCCGGCATCGAGGGCGTGACCCCGCACATGATCCGCCGCACCGTGGCCACCGCGGTCAACGAGCAGGCCACCGTCGACCTGGCCGCCGAGCTGCTGGGCCACACCGACCCCAGGATCACCATCCGCCACTACATCAAGCGCAACGAGATGGTGAACCCCGCCACCGCGGACCTGCTCGACAACGTCTTCGGCCCGCGCGACTCCGACGACTGACCGTCGCGCTCCGTGATCGCTGGACTACTCGTGCCGGTGGCGCCGAATCGGCGGCACCGCAAGGGCTCGGTGGCGGACGGCCCACCATGACGTTCGGCCTCGGTCCTCAACCGTGCCGCGACCTCGTCCGGCACGTCGATTGTCGACACGGTCACCAGCTACGTCGCCACCTCACCACCCAGCAGATGCGCACATCCACCCACCCCCGAGACGACTGACACACCTCTGGCACCTCCGGTGCGGTGGGCCGGTCGGCGCACCTACCTGGCATGGGACAGACGTGTCGGGTGGTGGAGCGGTGACGGTATCCCTACGCGCGATGTCAGCCGGGGACGGCTACCGCTACCTGACCGCCTCCGTCGCCGTCGCCGACGGGCCGCGCGACCGGTCGCTGCCGCTGGCCGAGTACTACGCCCAGACCGGCACCCCACCAGGCCGGTGGCTCGGCGCCGGACTGGCCGCCCTCGGCCTGGAGCCGGGCGACGAGGTCACCGAGGACCAGATGGCCCGGCTGCTCGGCGCCGGCCGTGACCCGGTCACCGGCGACGCCCTCGGCCAGGCGTTCCCCCAGTACAAGAGTCCCGCGGAGCGGGTCGGCGCCAGGGTCGCCTCGCTGGACGGTGGGCTCGGCACGGAGCAGCGGGCCTCGGCCGTGCAGCGCATCGAACAAGAGGAGGCGTCCCGGCCGACCAGGCGGGCGGTGGCCGGGTTCGACCTGACCTTCTCCGCCCCCAAGTCGGTGTCGGTGTGGTGGGCCCTCGCACCTCCCGAGGTCCGGGAGCGGATCGTGGCCGCCCATCACGCCGCCATCGGCGACGTCGTGGAGTTGATGGAGCGCGAGGTCGCCGCGACCCGCGCCGGCAGGGCCGGCGTGGTCCAGCTCGACGTCGACGGCCTGATCGCGACCGCCTTCGACCACTACGACTCCCGCACCGGCGACCCGCAGCTCCACACCCATGTCGTCATCGCCAACAAGGTCTGCACGACCTCCGACGGCAAGTGGCGAAGCCTCGACAGCCGCCCCGTGCACCACGCCCTGGTCGCGCTGTCCGAGCGCTACAACGCCGCGCTTGCCGACCGGCTCAGCGCCGACCTCGGCGTGCAATGGGAAGGGCGCACCCGCGGCGCCGACCGCAACCCCGCGTGGGAGATCGCCGGTGTCCCCGACGAGCTGGTCAAGACCTTCTCCTCCCGCAGCCGCTCCATCGACACCGCGACCGACCGGCTTGTCGCCGACTTCCGCGCGACGCACGGCGTTGGCCCAACGCCAGCGACCGTCATCAAGCTTCGGCAGCAGGCCACCTTGGCAACTCGGCCCGGCAAGACCCAGCACTCCCTGGCCGAGCTGACCAGCCGGTGGGCCGACCGGGCTCGGTCGCTGCTCGGGTTCGACCCAGCCTGGCTCTGCCCTCCCACAGGGTCCCCGGAAGTCATCGAGGAGCTGCCAGCCGAGGCAGTCGAGGGCTACGCCCTGGTCGTGCTCGATCACGTGTCGGAGAAGCGATCGACCTGGACCCGGTGGAACCTGCACGCCGAAGCCACCCGCCAGACCATGCACCTGCGCTTCGCAACCCCCCACGCACGCAACCACGCGATCGAGCAACTTGTCGAGGCCGCAGAGCGGGCGTCGCTGCGGGTCACCCCACCCGAAACCGCGGTGCCAGCCGAGCTGCAACGCCCGGATGGCACCGGCCGCCTCCGCCCGAAGCACGCCACCCGCTACACCTCCCACGCCCTCGTGGCGGCCGAAGACCGGCTGCTCGACCGCAGCCGCACCGCGTCACCACGACTCGCCAGCCAGCCGGTCGTCGCATCCGGGTCGGGGCTGTCCCAGGACCAGCTCGCCGCTGTTGCGGACATCGCCACGTCGGGCCGTCAGCTCGATCTGCTCATCGGCCCCGCCGGGGCCGGCAAGACCACCACCCTCGCCGCCCTCCGTCAGACCTGGGAACACACCCGCGGGGCCGGGGCGGTCATCGGGCTCGCCCCGAGCGCGGCTGCCGCGCAGGTCCTGGCCGATGATCTTGGCATCGCCACGGAGAACACGGCCAAGTGGACCCACGAGCACCTCCACGGCCGCCGGCGGTTCCGGCCCGGCCAGCTCGTCATCGTCGACGAGGCGTCGCTGGCCTCCACCCGCACCCTGGACCTCATCACCGGCCACGCCGAACAGCAGCGAGCGAAGGTGCTGCTGGTGGGCGACCCCCACCAGCTCGGCGGGGTTGGTGCCGGCGGCGCCCTCGGCCTGCTCGCCCGGGACCGACCAGACCATCCCCGCCTCACCCAGATCCACCGGTTCCATCACCACTGGGAACGCCACGCCACCCAACGCCTCCGCGACGGCGACCCCGCGGTCATCGACACCTATCGCGAGCACGGCCGCATCCATGACGGTGCCACAGACGACATGATCGAACAGGCATACCTGGCCTGGCGCAACGACCTGGCCGACGGCCACACCTCGGTGCTCATCGCCGCCGACAACGACCAGGTCACCACGCTCAACCGGCGCGCTCGCCTGGACCGCCAGGCCAACGGCGACGTATCGGCTCAGCACGGGGTGCCGCTGCGGGACGGAGCCACGGCCAGCGCTGGCGAGTGGATCCTCACCCGCCGCAACCGCCGCACCCTTCAATCCAGCGACGGCAAATGGGTACGCAACGGCGACCGCTGGACCGTCACCGCCACCCATACCGACGGCAGCCTCACCGCCCACCGCCCCGGCCAGCCTGCCGCCACCGTCCGGATTCCCGCGGACTACGCCGCGCGGCATGTCGACCTCGGCTACGCCATCACCGTCCACCGAACCCAAGGCTCAACGGTCGACACCGCCCACACCATCGCCACGCCCGCGATGACCCGCGAGCAGCTCTACGTCGCCCTCACCCGCGGGCGCACCGCCAACCACGTCTACACCGCGACAGACCAGCCAACCGCTGAACCCCATCTGGGCCCCGCCGCCACCCCTGGCGACGCCGTCCTCGCCCGGATACTCAGCCGCCACGGCGCGGCCCGCTCCGCTCACGAGGCCATCGCCGACGAACAGGCCCGCTGGAACACCGCGGCCCAACTCACTGCCGAACACGAGGCCATCGGCGCCACCCGATCCCAGCAATCCGACGCGACGACCCGTGCGCTCCGACAGCGTTACCGCCTCCTCGAACAGCATGCCGACAAGGCGCTCCGGTCCGCCATCGAACAACGACAACCCTGGATCCGCCACCTCACCCCACCACCGCCAGACCCCGAGCGGCGGCGCACCTGGTGGACCCACGCACGAGCCGTCGCGACCTACCGTGACCGCCACCGCATCACCGACCACACGCCACTGGGTCAGGACCCGGGCAACAAATCCCACCCTGACCGCCGAGAAGCAGTTCGAGCCCTTCGTGTCCTCCAACGCCGGGACGCGGGACCCGGCCAACGTCCGCCGACCCCCACCCAGATCGCACGCACTCCATCAGGCCCGACCATGTGACCCCCGGGGACAGCCATACCCAAGACTCACCGTTCACGGTCGCACGGGTCGTCTGGCTCCCGACTGCGAAGCCACGAGACCACCCCGACCCAGCGCGTATCAAGGCACTGCACGGTGGCTAGCCACGTTCACCAGCCTTTCGGCCTCCGCAAGACGAAGCGGGAATCCACACGCCAACATGCCAACGGCCTTGACGAAGCCCACGATCATCGTCACGGCTGAGGGCTACCGCCGGTACGTGTCGCGACCGCTGAGACGGGTGAGCCGGTGCGCACCCGACCTGGATCGGGGCGACTTGGCGAGTGCGAGTTCAAGATCCGTTCCGCTGGGATTCGGCTTCGCACACCCGTGCGAGACTGAGGGTCCGTCTATGGAGGGAGACCCATATGAGCAAGACATCAATCGCGCTGCTCGCCGCACTACTTGTTGTCGGGGGCGCGTCCGTCGTCGCCGCAGGCCAGTCGTTCGAGCAGGCCGGTACACCCGACTGCGTGACAGACCCGGACGACCAAGACGATCCGCGGGCTGAAGTTCGCAGGTACTGCGCTGTGATGGACGCCTCAGGCGGCCCAAGCTTCGGTATCGATGTCGAGCAGGCCACCGACCCCGGCAGCGATCCGGTGTGGATCGAAGGGCAGGCGTACTGGTCGGTCGACATCTTCACCGACAGCGACTCGGAGGCCGACTACCGCTTCCGGTATGACGTTGAGGGCGGCTTGATCCAGGCCGAGATCGTCGATCTCACCGAGTACACAAGTTGCTCCGGGACAGGCAGCCTAGAAGGCAACCAGTACCGCGCCGTCGGGTTCGCCGCCGGCTGCGTCGGCAACGCCCCATCGTTTCGATCAGGCACCACATCCTTCGCCTACATCGGCGACGGTGCCTTTGACATTGACACGACGGGGGCAGTGCTGTCAGAGCGCGGCAGCAGCCTCCCTACCCCTCTCTCCGGCGGACCCGTGCCGACACCACCGCCTCCGGCATCTCCACCGCCTCCCCCGGCTGCCCAGGTGGATCCCGTGTTCCGTCTCGAAGGACCTACGCGCATCGACACCGCCGTCGACATCTCGCAGTACCAGTTCCCCGACGGGGCCAGCGAGGTGTATCTGTCGCGCCAGGACGTGTTCGCCGACTCCATCTCCTCCGGGTCGCTGACCCGTGGACCGATCCTGCTGGTGCCATCGTGCGGTCAGGTGCCTCAACCAGTACTGGACGAGGTTCGTCGTCTGGATCCTGACCGTGTCGGTGCCTTGGGCGGCGCCGCTGCTGTGTGCGACCAAGTCCTCACCGACGTCGCAGCGGCGGCCGGCCTATAGAGCAGGCCAGAGTCAGCAGCAGCAGCGCGAAGAGGCAACCCTGGACATGGCCTGTCTTGGGTCTGGTCCGGCCCTGGTACAGGCCCGTGGCTGACAGTCGTCATGCACCACCAGACACAGCATGGTGACTGGGGAACCGACGAGACACTGCTCCGCGCACAGCCGTGGCTGCTCGGCTGAGGACACTGGATGATTCAGAAACGTCGGCAGGCTCTCAACCGGGCGCACGCTCAGTCCTATCAGGAGGGGTGCTTGGAGCCGGAGCATGCAGGTACGCCAACACCGGACGAGCAACTGTGGGAACTCACCGCACTACGCGCTCGACCCCGGGGTGTCACAGGTCGCTTCTATGCTTCCAGTACAGGAGGTTGAACATGACTCTCAGCAACGACTTGGAGCAGACACTGGTTCCCGTGCCGTGTCCGCGGTGCGGATATGAATTCGACATTGAGATGGTTGATGTCACATGTCAGGTGTATCCCTGGTGCCCGTGCTGCCGGGTACGCATCCAGCTGAGCGAGGGGCGTGCTGATGTCTCAGGCCCTCTGCAGGCGATCGACAGTGCCGTAGCCGACCTTCACAAGTCAATTGACAAGCTGAATCAGAACCTGGGCGGGATGTTCTAATGCGCTTCAATGAGGGGCTTCAGGTACGGTTACAGGAGAAGTACCGACGTCTGTACAAGACGAGCTACGATTCCTACGGTTTCCAGGCCAAGTACTTCGTCGATTGGATCGAGACTCAACCGGCGCTGACGAGCATTCTCGGCACGGTAGATAGGTCGACGCCAGAGGTAGACGCTGCACAGTGGTATGAGCAGCATAAGGGTAGGGATGGTCGTGGGCTTGCCTACCCGGATAGTGAAGCCGGTTTTGCCAAGATCGCGTGGTGGCTCGTACAAGAGACCGCGAGGGCGGGGGCACAAGGGTTCCGGATCCCAATGGACCTCACGTACGTCAGAAACATGGACGATGCGATCAGAGACTTCACCAGTGCTGTTGTGGAGCCACTAATCGAGTACTTGCAGGAACGACTGGCTGCTGAAACGGACGTCCTCTACACCCTAGAGCGATATCGCCGACGTGTTCAGTGGTTTGAGCATGAGAGGCTATGGGAGGCCTACAATGAGGGCAGCGTGCGCGGTGAGGCGATCCTCGATCGGGACCTTCGCAAGTTCCTATTTGATCAAGGCATCGACTATCCGTATTCCCAGCCGGCCAGCGCGTCTGGAAAGGCAGATGTCGTCGCCAATATTGAAACGGACGAAGATCCACTCGTCTGTGAGGTCAAGCTGTTCAATAACGACAGCTATGGCGCAGCCTACTTGGCCAAGGGACTCAACCAAGCGGTCCGCTATGCCGATGACTATGGCAAGAACGAAGCCTATCTCGTTATCTTCAACCTGAGTGACCGCAGACTGGAACTGCCCACGGATGACTCTGACTCTGGTTGGCCATCGCGTCTTCACACGGCCGGTATAACCGCGTTCTTGATCGATGTCCAGGTCGCTCCACTGCCCTCGGCGAGCGTGCAGAAGCCACAGCAACCCGTGGTTTTGAGCCGTGTGCAACTACTGCCGTAGCGCAAGATGTGACTAGGGACAGTTCGATCTAATACGGGAACGACCCTGGAGAGCAGCTATGGCATGGTTGTCCGAACTTACCGAAGTGGGACTGATTGAGACCTTCGCGTGCGTAGAGTCTGACTGTTACGGCCGCGCCATCGGAAGAAGTTACGGGGAGTTCCGCTGCGATAAACACGCCTCGCGCGAGAAGTATCGTCGCCGACGGGAACGGGAACGTGCGAACGGTGGCATGGCCGATGCTAGGGCTATCCAATCCCGCTTCGATTATTACGGGGGAAAGTGCTACATCTGCAGGAACGACGCCGACACCATGGACCACGTCAAACCGGTCAGCAAAGGTGGGACGCTGTGGCCGGCAAACCTTCGGCCAGCCTGCCGGAGGTGCAATAGCAGAAAGGACTGCCACTGGGGACCAGTAGTACCGCTAGACCGCATACCCCTATTGGAACCACTCCGCGACCTATGGGGCGGCTTCGTCGTGCCACTTCACGTTCAATCCGGTCTGACTGTATTCGTGGATGAAGTCGATGCCGAGCAACTACCCACCTACGGATGGCGGATTCGTCAGACCAAACACGGGTCGCTGATCTACACCGTCGACCGCTCAACGCGAAAGTGGATCAAACTAGTTGAAGTTGTCGCAGGCGCGCCACTGGCCCAGGTCAGCTTTGCGGACGGAGATACGACGAACTATAGACGGCACAACCTTGAAGTTGTGGCCTAACTAGGGGATGTGTCGCAACTACTATCCACTCCACGTTGCACCACTGTGGCGTGCAATTGGCACTGTAGGTACGCAACGAGGACGTCTGGGCGAGGGCATTGGATGCCTCCGAGTGCTACTGGATGGTATTCGCGCAGGACCCAACGGATGGTGTTGGTGGCGGGCGAGTGTCCAGATCAGCGTCTCCGGTCGCGGGCGATGACCTTCAATGCCTCGGCATCAGGGCTGTCACCAGCGACGGGCCAATGCTTGTGCCGGCCGGTACGGACCTTGTCGGCCAGCACCCTCGCAGCACCCGGATCGGGCTTGGGCCCCGGACAACACGGCGTGGCGGTCGCGGTAGCGCGACACCGCGAGCGGGTTGATCACAAGACGTAGTAGCCGGCCGCGGCCCTTGCGTTGCCCAACGGGCCCCTGGCGCGGTTTGGCGTGCTGCTCTCGAACTCCTCTTCGGCCGTCAAGTGTTCCGTTGTAGCCCCGACATCGACGATGATGTAGGCGTCTCAGGCATGGCCGACGACTCGGATCCTCGACGGGACCCCTCGTACACCGTGCCGGCTCCGCACCGATGGCTCGCTGCCAAGAACGTGGAGGTCCGGATGGACTTGATCGACGAGCGACGACGCCATGGGCCGTCATCGCGTCCAGCGAGGTAGCCGACGTGGACTGCCACTCCCGTTGCGCGAGTCGCCGCAGGTCAGCCGAACCACTCCCAGCCCTCTCCGTGCTGCATGGGAGTGAGTCCGCCCGACCCCACCAGAAGGTCACCACAATCATTCGTAGACGACCGGATCTGGGACTAGGTTGGGACCTCGATAGACGATCTGTTCTCCGCTAGACACCAGGCATCCAAGGGTCAACGTGGTGACCTCAAAGCACCTCTGAACTGCGGTTTTCCCGCGGGGGTCGCCGGTTCGAATCCGGCCGTCCCGACTTTCCCGTTGGCTGGACACCACCAAAACTTGGCGACGTCCCGGCCGAGGGGACCGGGACGTCGCACGAGGGGTGGCGGAAGCTAGTCGGGGAGGCCGATCTCGATGTCGAGGTCGTCCAGGCCGGCGGCCTCGGCAACCCCGTTGAGGTCGAGGATCTCCACGGCGCCGTAGCGGGAGCGGACCAGGCCGGCCCGCCGCATCTGGCCGAGGACCCGGCTGACGGACTGGCGCCGGGCGCCGAGCAGGTGGGCGATGGTCTGGTGCGGCATCTTGACCATCCAGGCGCCGTCCTCCTCGACCCGGTGATCCATGAGCAGCGTGGCGATCTGGGCGGACAGGTCCTTGGTCAGCAGCGTGACCAGACGGCGCTGGATCTCGTCGTGGCGCTTGGACACCGAGGTGATCCAGCGCAGGGACAACGAGGGGGACCCGGCGAGGAGCTGCAGCAGCCGTTCGCGGGTGATCGTCAGCACCGTGGTGTCGCTGTCGGCGATGGCGTCGAAGGGCATCGTGTGGCCGAGGAACACCGCGACGTCACCGATGACGCCGCCCGGCTCGACCAGGCCGATGGTCTGGCGGCCCAGCGTGGGGTTGCGCACGGTCAGGTGCACCGCCCCGTCGCGGACGATGTGGACCTCGTCGACGACGTCGCCGCTGGCGATCAGCACCTCGCCGGCCTCGACACGGCGGGGGACACAGGCCTCCTCGAGCGCGACGATGTCGTTGGCCGTCAGCGGACTGCCGTCGGTGCGGGCCATGGCCCGTGCGATCCACATCGCGTGCCGGCGCGTCAGTTCTTCCATAGGTCTCGTCTTTCCCTTTGCCATCGAGGCGTCCCGCCCTTTCAGGTTCGTACCCGGTTGGGCAGAGGATGTCTGGAAACCGACATTGCCAAACCAGACCTGTCGATACGGCAACCGGAAGGATGCGAAACCCCCCGTCGGCCAGCGTTCGGCCCGCGCCCGCCGACGCGCTACACTCCCCTCCCCCGCGGGTGTAGTTCAATGGTAGAACCCTAGCCTTCCAAGCTAGCTACAGGGGTTCGATTCCCCTCACCCGCTCCAGCTCCCGGTCATCGGCCGTCCCACCAGTCGAGCACGCGCATGGCGGACATGGTGAGCCATCTGGAGGGTTCACCGGCCGGCACGTCGACCTCGAACCACACCCGACCGGGATGCCGCCGGGCCTGCAGCCAGGTGCCGTCGGGTTGACGCTGCTCGCGGATGCGGGCGATGGCGTCGGCGATGCGGGGGTCGGGCGGTGTGCCGTCGAGCAACGACGCCTCACGGACGCACTCCGCGGCGCTCAGCACGTTGTGGATCCAGCGGGCGGGATGCACGAGGGCCAGCGCCCACGGGCCGACGGGCTCACCGGTCGTCAGGCGTCGGTAGAGGCCGCGGTCGAGGAGGTAGTCCTCTCCGGGCTGCCGGAGGTCCTTGGTGGATCGACCCGTGATGGCCTCGTACGCCACGAGGCCCTTCAGGGTGTTCAGGGTCGAGTGGACGGAGGACCGCACCGATCCGTCCACCCAGCCGCAGTTCCAGCCCCCGTCGTCCATCCGGTGCTCGTCGAACCACTCCAGCATCGCCGCTACGTCCGCACCGAGCCATGCCCCGTTGGCGAGCACCAGGGCGTTGATGCAGCAGTCGACCTCGCCGCCCCAGTAGGGCAGGTCGTCGTACTCCCAGCGGCTGTTGGCGTCGAGCAGCTCGACGGTACCGGCCAGGACCGACGCGTCGAGTCCCCACTCGCGCAGCGCGGTGAGGCTCCAGGTGGTCGCGGTCCACGGTTGCCCGGCGTCGTCGGTGGCCTCGGGGCCCTCGAAGTCGAAGTCGGCGGGGAAGTACGCCCCACCGGCCCACTGGCCGTCGGGATCCTGCAGCGCCAGCAACCGGGCGCCGAACCCCTCGGTCGCCACCTTGGCACGAGTCGCCTGCCACACGTCGTCCGGGGCGTGCAGCAGGTCGCGTTCGACCTGCCAGCGCAACGCAGGATCGGAGTCCAGCAGCCACCCCACCGTGTCGTCCATGGACGCACGATAGCGCCGGAGGGTGCACCGTCGCGCGGCGTCGTGGTCAGCCGATGGCCGCGGACACGACGTCCTTCGCGGCTGCCTGGACCTCCGCCAGGTGGTCCGGGCCGCGGAAGGACTCGGCGTAGATCTTGTAGACGTCCTCGGTGCCCGACGGCCGTGCCGCGAACCATGCCGACTCGGTGGTGACCTTGAGCCCGCCGATGGCCGCGCCGTTGCCGGGGGCCTCGGTCAGCTTGGCGGTGATCGTCTCGCCCGCCAGCGTCGTCGCCGACACGGCGTCGGGTGACAGGCCCTTCAGCGCCGCCTTCTGCTCGCGGGTTGCCGGTGCGTCGATGCGGGCGTAGGCCGGTTCGCCGTGGGCAGCGACCAGGTCGGCGTAGTGCTCGCTGGGCGTCCGTCCCGTCGCGGCGATGATCTCCGCGGCCAGCAGGCAGAGGATGATCCCGTCCTTGTCGGTCGCCCACGTCGTGCCGTCCATGCGCAGGAACGACGCGCCGGCCGACTCCTCTCCCCCGAAACCGAACGAGGCGTCGATGAGGCCGGGCACGAACCACTTGAATCCGACGGGCACCTCGACCATGGGCCGGCCGAGGTCGGCGGCCACCCGGTCGATCATCGAGGACGACACCAGCGTCTTGCCGATCCGGGCCGACTCGGGCCAGCCCGGACGGGCGCCGCCGAAGAGGTGCTGGATCGCCACGGCGAGGAAGTGGTTGGGGTTCATCAGCCCGGCGTCGGGGGTGACTATCCCGTGCCGGTCGGCATCGGCGTCGTTGCCCGTGGCCACGTCGTAGCGGTCCTTCTGGGCCACCAGGCTGGCCATCGCCGAGGGCGAGGAGCAGTCCATCCGGATCCTGCCGTCCCAGTCGAGGGTCATGAAGCGCCACGTGGGATCCACCAGCGGGTTGACCACCGTCAGCTCCAGGCCGTGCCGCTCGGCGATCGCCCCCCAGTAGTCCACCGACGCCCCGCCGAGCGGATCGGCGCCGATCCTCACCCCGGCCTCGCGGACCGCGTCCATGTCGAGGACGGCAGGCAGGTCGTCGACGTAGGCGCCCATGAAGTCGTAGGCGTGCGCCGCCGCGCGGGCCCTCGCGAACGGGATGCGCCTGACCTCCCCCAACCCGGCACGCACGATCTGGTTGGCCCGGGCGGCGATGACCGATGTCGCGTCGGTGTCGGCAGGCCCCCCGTGCGGCGGGTTGTACTTGAAGCCGCCGTCGCTTGGCGGGTTGTGGGACGGCGTGACGACGATCCCGTCCGCCTGACCCTGATGGGTCCCCCGCGAGGCGTTGGCCCGCAGGATCGCGTGGGACACCGCCGGCGTCGGCGTGTAGCGGTCGGCCGCGTCGACCATGACCGTCACGTCGTTGCCGGCCAGCACCTCCAGCGCCGTCGTCCAGGCCGGCTCGCTGAGCGCATGGGTGTCCCGTCCGATGAACAGGGGCCCGTCGATGCCCTGCTCGCGGCGGTACTCACAGATCGCCTGGGTGGTGGCCAGGATGTGCGCCTCGTTGAAGGAGGTCGTCAGCGACGTCCCACGGTGCCCGCTGGTGCCGAACGCCACCTGCTGCTCGACCTCGTCGGGGTCGGGCACACCGGCGTAGTACGCGGTGACCAGGTGGGGGACGTCGACGAGGTCCTCGGACCGGGCGGGCTGTCCTGCGCGTTCGTGCGTCATGGGTCGATCATGCCGGATCCCGCTGCTCGGCGCGGACCGCCCCGGGGTCCTGCCGAGGGCACCCGTCCGGCTGCCGTACCCCTCAGCCGTCCATGCGCGGCAGCCGTCCGAAGCTGCCGTCGACGGACCGCCTGCGAACGTCGGCGAGGTCGACGGCGTCGTCGGCGACGAGGCCGCGTTCGTGGACCCAGGCGGACGACGGCGACGGCGCAGCGAGCACCAGCACGTCGGTCGCCTCGTTGCCCTCCAGCATGGTGGCCACGGACAACCGTGTGCCGTGGTCCACCCGCCGGGCAACCTCGCCGGTGCGGACTGTCACGAGGGCGTCGCCCACCAGGGCATCGCCCTCGATCACGACGATGATCACGTCGCCGTCGTCGGGCACCGCGAGGTCGACGGTGGCCCCTGCGGCGACGGTCAGACGGACGGCGAGCAGGCCAGCGGACGTGGGCGCCCCGTCGGGGGTGCCCAGCAGCACGTCGATCGCGCTGCGTCCCTGCCGCCTGGCAGGCGGAGGGTCCACCACCCTGACCGTCGGGGTCACCGCTGCCCGCTGGGCCCAGCGGACGGTCAACACGTCGAGCGCGCCACCGTCACGTCGCAGGTGCCGTTCCGGGCCGATCTCGCTGATGATGCCGGCGCCGGCCGAGACGATCCTGCGCGCGGGGGCGGCGAGGGTGCCCCGATGCCCGAGGGAGTCGCGGTGCTCCAGCGCACCGGCCGACACGACGGTCAGCTCCGCGATGCGGTGCAGCGGTTCGTCGACCGGGGCAGCGAGGTCGCCCGGGCGGCGCAGCGACGGGCCGGTGTGGCGGACCGACAGCAGCGTGCCGAGATGGTCGTGTCCCTCCAGCGGCACCAGGTCGAACTCGTCACGACCCGCCTGGTCGGCCCAGCGTCCGCTGCCCAGCACCTCCACGACCGTCGACGGGCCGGTGGCCCGGGGCCACTCGGGCTGGCCGTCGGCCCCGGTGGATCGCCCGATCACGCGACGCAGGCGATCCAGCGGCCCGGCCACGACGGTGGACCTAGCCCAGCTCGTCGAGGGCGGCCAGGACTCGGTCGACGTCGTCGGGGCCGTGGTAGTGCACGAAGCCGACCCTGACGGCGCCGCCGGTGTCGAGCAGTCGCGTGGCCCGCATCGGCTCGATGGCGTAGTAGTGGCCGGCGAACACGCGGATGCCGCGATCGCCGAGGCCCGACGCGACCTTGGCCGGGTCCAGCGTCTCGTGGGTGATCGCGAAGGTCGGGGTGCGCCCGTCCACGTCGGCGGGGCCGTGCAGCGTCCAGGCCGGCCGCTGGGCCAGGCCCGACAGGAACCGCTCGGCCAGCTCCCGCTCGTGGGCCGCGATGGCGTCCATGCCGATCTCGTCGACCATGTAGTCCACGGCAGCGGTCGACGCCGCGATGTGCTCGAAGCTCGCGGTGCCGGTCTGCCACCGCTCGGGACCGGTCTCGGGGCTCGGGCGGACCTTGTCGGGGCTGAGGCGTGCCAGCAGCGCCGGGTCGGCGGCCATGACGCCGTGGTGGGGGCCGAAGAACTTGTAGGGCGAGCAGAAGACGACGTCCACACCGAGCGCCCGCCGGTCGATGGTCACGTGCGGGGCGCCGTGGACGGCATCCATGATCGTGAGTGCCCCGACCCGCCGGGCGGCCTCGACGAACGGGGCCGGGTCGACGATCGTGCCGAAGGCGTTGGAGGCCAGCGGGAAGGTGATCAGCTTGGTCCGCGGCGTCACCGCGGCGGTGATCGAGTCGACGTCGATGCGGCCGTCGTCGGTGATGTCGACGAACCGGACGGTCGATCCGGTCCTCTCGGCAAGTCCCTGCCATGGCGCGACGTTGGCGTCGTGGTCCAGCCGCGTGCAGACGATGTCACCGCCGGTGGACAGCACCTCGTCGAGGGCATGGGAGAGATGGAAGGCCAACGTCGTCATGTTGGCCCCGAAGACGATGCCCTCGGGTTCGCTGCCGAGGAACGCCCCGAACGTCGCCCGGGCGCGATCGGTGAGCGCGTCGACCTGGGCGCTGGCCCGGAAGGGGGCGTGCTGGTTGGCGTTCAGCCGGATGGCGGCGTCCCGCATGGCGTCCAGGGAGACGTCCACCATCTGGGTACCGCCCGGGGCGTCGACGTGGACGGCGGCGGGGTCGACCTGCAGGGCAGGGAAGCGGGAGCGGACGTCGGCGAGGTCGAACGAGTCAGGCATGTGGGCCACATGCTGCCACGCGCGTCACCGCCGGGATCGACCCGCCCGCACACCGTTGGCGATGACGACGACCTCGGCCAGCTCGTGGGTGGCCACGACGGCCGCCAGGCCGAGGGCGCCAGCGGCGGACAGCGGCACGAGCACGGCGATGATGGCGGCCGACATCACCAGGTTCTGCCGCATGATCCGCCGGGCACGTCGGGCGTGGGCGATGGCTGCGGCCAGGCTGCGCAGGTCCTCGCCCAGCAGCGCGACATCGGCGGTC
This sequence comes from Euzebya rosea, assembly GCF_003073135.1. Lineage (NCBI taxonomy): Bacteria > Bacillati > Actinomycetota > Nitriliruptoria > Euzebyales > Euzebyaceae > Euzebya > Euzebya rosea. Next base: position 193,397 of record NZ_PGDQ01000002.1, on the reverse strand, counting down.
TCGATCGCCACGTCGGCCCCCATGGCGCCCATCGCGATGCCGACGTCGGCGACGGCCAGGGCAGGGGCGTCGTTGATCCCGTCGCCGACCATGGCGACCGGCCCAGCCTCCCGCATCGTGGTGACCCGCGCGGACTTGTCCTCCGGTCGGAGGTCGGCGTGGACCGTCCCGATGCCCGCTGTCGTGCCCAGCGCCCGCGCGGTCAGCGGGTTGTCGCCGGTGAGCATGCGGACGTCCAGGCCCATGCGGTGGAGGTCCGCGACGGCCTCGGCGGCCTCGGGACGGAGCTCGTCGCGGACGGCGATCAGCCCGGTTGGGCTGCCGTCGACCTCGACGGCGACCGTGGTGGCCCCGGCACCCTGCAGGCGGGCGACGTCGGCCTCCATGCCGTCGACCGGCACGAACCCGGGCCGGCCGACCCGGATGGTGCGGGAGCCGACGGTGCCGACGAGGCCGCTGCCGGGGATGGCGGTGACGTCGGCGGCCCGGGCGCCTCCTGCGGTGGCCAGGCGTGGGGCGGCCGCGGTGATGGCGGCTGCCAGGGGGTGCTCGCTCCTGGACTCGATCGCCGCGGCGTCGGCGAGGACGTCGTCGCGGGCACAGCCGGCGGCGGTGACGACCTCGATCACGCGTGGGGCGTTGCGGGTCAGGGTGCCGGTCTTGTCCAGCGCCACGGCCGTGACGTTGCCCAGCGCCTCCAGCGCCGCGCCGCCCTTGACCAGGACCCCCGACCTGCTGGCCGACCCGATGGCGGCGACCACGGCGACCGGGACCGACAGCGCCATCGCGCACGGGGCGGCCGCGACGAGGACGACCAGCGCCCGCTCGATCCACACGGCTGGGTCACCGAGCAGCGATCCGATCACCGCGACGGCGGCGGCGAGGACCATGACGCCGGGGACCAGCGGGCTGGCGACGCGGTCGGCCAACCGTTGGGTGGTGCCCTTGCGGTCCTGCGCCTCCTCCACGATGTGCACGATCCGGGCGAGGGAGTTGTCGGTCGTCGTGGCGGTGACGCGGACCTCCAGCGCCCCGCCGCCGTTGATGGTCGCGGCGAAGACGGTGTCGCCGGGACCGATCTCGACGGGGACGGACTCGCCGGTGATGGCCGCGACGTCGACGGCGGAGCGGCCCTCGACGACCACGCCGTCGGTGGCCAGCCGTTCCCCCGGGCGAACGACCAGGATGTCACCGACGGCCAGCTCGGACGGGTCGACCTGCACGGTGGCCCCGTCACGCAGGACCTCGGCGGTCGGCGGGGTCAGCTCGAGGAGGGAGCGCAGGCCCTGCCGGGTACGGGCCACCGAGTAGCCCTCCAGGCCCTCGGAGATGGAGAACAGGAACGCCAGCCCGGCGGCTTCGCCGAGCTCGCCGAGGACGACCGCTCCCACCGCGGCGATGGTCATCAGGGTGCCGACGCCGATCCGTCGGTGCCGGAGGCCGCGGATGCTGTCGGGCACGAACGTCGACCCGCCGACCAGCAGCGCGACGACCGTCGCGACCGTGCCAGCGGTGGCCGCGCCGGAGCGGCCGAGCAGCCAACCGACCACGAGGAACACCCCGGCGAGCACGGCCATGCGCAGCTCGTGGACGTCGCGCAGCCGACCGGGACCCGTGGGCGGGTCGTGATCCGCGCCTCCGGTCCGGTCCGTTGCGGGCGTCGTGGCGGCGTCGGGGCCGCAGCAGGCATCAGCCATATCGGAACCCTAGACGTCGGTTGGGCACGGAACAGATCGACGTCTGGCCCGCTGGCGCCCCAGGTAGGATTCGAACCCACGACCGACGGGATAGAAGCCCGCTGCTCTGTCCCCTGAGCTACTGGGGCAGGGGGGTCGGACGGACAGTATGCAGCGTGCGTGCAAGGAAGTGCCATGCGGCCGGTCGGGCTGTATCATGCCCGGTCCACCCCACCTCGTGGGGTCGTACATGGTGGTCGTAGCTCAGTTGGTTAGAGCGCCGCGTTGTGGTCGCGGAGGCCGCGGGTTCGAATCCCGTCGATCACCCTCACAAAAACCGCAGGTACGAGCCATTTGCCGGACCTCCGCACAGCGACCTCAACCTGACAGTGACACCTACAGTGGCATCCACTGTGATCGTTACGACAGGAACGAGGACTACAGTGCCGAGCGCATGGTCGACCGAGCCCCTCATGGGCATCCGCAAGAGGTCCATCTACCCGATCAATGAAGGCGGGGAAAGGACCGGCAAGTGGCGGCTGGACATCACCTACGAGGGCGGCAAGCGCAGCCGCACCACCCACCCCTCCAAGAAGGCCGCGCAGGCCAGGCTCAAGGAGCTGGAGGACACCGAGGGCCACGTGCTCGTCGGTGGGCCTGAACGGGCCTTCGAGGACTACGTCCGGGCATGGCAGGAACGGCAGCGCCAGGGGCGGATGTCGGCCAAGACCGTGGACCGCATGGACAGCACCATCCGGACGTGGATCATCCCCACCCACGGCAAGTGGGGGTTCATCGACCATCGCATCGGCGGGATCACTGACCGGCAGATCGTTGCCCTCTACGCGACGATGCGTAAGGAGGGGCGTGCCGAGCGGACGGTCCACAAAACCCACGAGGTCCTCGGAAGGATCCTCCGCAGTGCTGTCCGGGATCGTTGGATCAAGAACAACCCGATGGACTCGCTCGAGGCCCACGAACGCCCCGGGACCGCCCGTCAGCGACAGCCAGAGATCCTCTCCCACAAGGACGTGTGGCGGATCTTCCACGCCATCCGTGACAGGCGAGGAACGTCCTTTCCCGACTACTCGCTGCTGTGGTTGACCGTCTACTACCAAGGCACCCGCGTCGGAGAAGCGCTGCCGCTGACCGCCCAGGACTTCGATTTTGACAGGCGACAGTTCTCACGCGAGAACTTCAAGCAGAAGCGACACACCGGACCACGGGGACTCATCCCGCCGATTGATTCCCTGCTACGCCTGTACGTAGAGAACAACAACCTGTCGGGCGAAGACCTGCTGTGGCCCGCCCTTGGCAAGCAGCGTGTCGACCCGGAAATGCGCCGTCGGATCTTCGAGATGCGCGACCAGGGGCTGCCGTGGGTGCGGATCGCCGAAGCGGTCGGACTGAGCGACTCCCGCGTTCGACTGATCCACAAGACCTCCGAAGAGTGGAAGCCCTCCCCCAGACCAGCTTCACCCTCCTTCTTCCGTCAAGAGGTCTGGGGACCCGTGATGGCGAAGCTTCACCTGCCCTACCTCGCCAAGGACCTTCGCAACTCGTGTGTGGTCAACCTGATCGACGGGGAGATGACCGGCGAGCCGGTGGAGCCACAGGTGGTGATGCACCACGTCGACCACAAGTCCCTCGACGTGACCCTCGGCGTGTACTACCGATTCCGCGCCAAGGACCAGATCGGTGCGAGGACGAAGCCCGCCACAACGGAGGCTGAAGCGTTCGCCCTCTTTGACCCGACATTGCGTTCCCTGTAACCGACGGCACTGAACACGTAGATGACCGTCGCCCAAGTCTGGCGGGCGACCACTCCTAGCCATTCCAGATTCGCTGTTCGACGCTTCCATCGTCCTTGATGAACCGAAGGGCGACACGTCCCTCGACAGGCTTGTGCGTGTCCAACGTTCCCAGCAACTTCTCTTCGAGATCCTCATAGGCCTCAGGGGTGAAGCTATCGGCTGCCCAGGAGAGAAGCGCATCGACCAACTCATGGCCGCACGCATCTACCGCCACTTGTAGAATAAGGGCTCCCTCCGCGCCCCCTACACCGGTCGCTAAGACAAGTGACAATACCGCCATCCACCCGTCGGGGTTATGCCGGTCCAAGCTGGCCCCAATCAAAAGGGCCCTAAACGCCATCTCCGCATCATCATGTGAGCGCGCCCAGATCCCAAGATTGTGCCATGCGCAGGAATCAAGGGCATCGAGTTCCAAAGCCTTGCCGATGAAGTCGAGACCCTCGGGGTCACCTGCCGTGAGCAACGGAAACGCCTGCTCTACTAGGAGGCGAGCTTCCTCCGGGTGTCGTTCCTGAATTGTGAAGTCGGTCGCCGTCAGCATCTCCGCGACAAATGCCTGCAATGCTAACCACCGAGGGACGTGAGTGGTATTCCACTCAACCCGCCGGAACGCCCCCCGCGCACCACTGTAGTCCCCCGAGTACAGAAGCGTGTCCCCCAGATAGGCCTGAGTAGTGTCATCATACTCGATCTCGTTCGCGCGCTCATACGACCGGGCAGACCACGTCCACCGCTGACGGGCGTGAAAGAAGGAAGCGAGTTCACGCCAATAGTAGGCTCGCTCCAAGTAGGTCGGATCACTACGACGGCAGGCGTTGTACCAATGCACCGCTCCTGCGGCATCGCCAAGGCTGTATAGAAGATTCCCCAAGTTGTATTCGCGGACGGCGAGTCGGTGTCGCGGTAGTTCAGGATGGGCCCTCTCGATGAGTCGCTGGCACAAGGTCAGGATCTCAAGGCTCCCACGGCGGTCTCCACTAACCTGGATAAGGGCGTCAACCGCGATTTCCTCAACTAGATCCTGAAGCCTCGGGTCACTCTCTTCCAATAGCGTCATACCCCACTCCACGACGCCCTCCCGCCTTCCTCCCTCCCAAAGAATCGACTGCAGCTCCGGTCGAAACGGGGCCAAAGCCACAGGGGCTTCCTTGACTGCGTAGTTGGCTACATTTGCAGCCTGAGTTAAATGACCCCCATTAGCAAGACAGAGCGCCACACCTACCAGTGATAGGGCACTATATTCCGACGCATCGGGGCGATGGTCGAAAAGGTGGAAGTTGGCGGTGATTACCGACTGCACTCCCACTGCCACCCGATCTTCCTTGATCGACACCCTCAGCAACTCCTCTTCACTAGACGTCCGCGCAAGCAAGTCCGAACAGTTTCTAATACCTCGTCGAACAGCATTTCGCACAGTCACACCCTGTGCGTCGACGGGCAGACCAACCTCGACCCCTACAGGCACAGGAAAGGCCAGTTCGCTAGAACGAAACCTTCGAAATACTTCGACAACGCGCCTCCACCCCGCTACCGAGTCCGACGATATGCGGTGCTCATTCGTTACGACAAAAGTGTGATCTTGTGAGGTAACGGTGTCTTCGTAGTATGTGTCGTGGGTATGAAGCCAACGCCCCATCAGGAGTTCTTGACCAGGAACGTACACAACTAACAGTGTTGGTTCCGGAAGAGACCGTAGGTAGTTCACGGAACTGCTGGAGATCCCTATTCGCCAACCACCTCTTACCCGCGGTTCTGCCTCAGTGGACTTCAGTTGGACGTTGAACGAAAGGCCAGTTGGCGAGTGCGTCTCCGGGTGGAACAACTCAACCGACCCGTCTCTCCCATACTCCGTACCCACATCAAGCCTCAGGTACGTGGCGTGGTCACCTAGAATTCTCTCGAACTCGCGGCGGGAGTGATCCTCCAACTGGTGCGATCTTGGACGACTGGGTAAATTATTCAACTTTGGACCCTCTCGACCTTGCTGGACCTTGCCTTCTCCGTACTTACGTCGGGACTGCCCGCCTTCTGTGGAATAGCTTGAACGGCGATCAATAATTCAGACTTTCGGTTCAGCATACGCCTAGGCCGACCAAGAGGGAGCTGGCGGAAGACCTCAGGGCGAGCCCGCGCCCCGACGGCCCTTCCCTTTATGGGGTTAGCGGCTGGCTGCACCGACAGCTATTGCAGCGTGGCTAAGCCCCAGGTCGAACTCGGCGAGCGGGCAAGGCCTCAGGCGCCTACATCTCCCGGCTGAGCTCCGGCGTGCGCGACGGTCGCACCTCCTTCACCCAGCGTTGGCTGCCGGACTCGCCCGAGCTCAGCTTGAGCCCTCAGGGGCAGCCTTGCACGGCCGTTGGGGCTCGGAAAACTTTGCCGTCGACCGTGACACCGAAAGTGACACTTCCAATGACAACAGGGCCTGTCAGTGACGCTTCCGCCCTGATAGCTGCCGTGCCAAAACGGCAGGTCAATGGGTGTTTGACAGCATATGCTAGCTTGGGCTACGCCATCGTTGCCTTGGTTGTGGTCGCGGAGGCCGCGGGTTCGAATCCCGTCGATCACCCTTCTCCCCACCCGAGTTCCCCCTCGGTTGGGACGAATCGAATCGAGACGCTACACTCCTCGATCCGTTCACGGGCCTCTAGCTCAATTGGCAGAGCATCGGACTCTTAATCCGCAGGTTCGGGGTTCGATTCCCCGGGGGCCTACCACCACCCAGCCACCGACAGGCGCGCCGCGCGCAGACGCCGGTGACGTGTGCGACGACGGTGGCAGATCACGCACACCACGTCGCACTTGGCCAGCTCGGCCAGGACACCGCTGAGCCCCAGTCGCCTCATGCCGCTGGCAGTCGTTCGTTTGCGGCCGCGAACGTGATCCAGGTCCATGGCGTCAGGCGGCAGTCGACGCCCGCAGTCCGTGCACGGCACGTCCTTGGCCTGCAGGATGACGTCGTTGACGGCGACGCGAAGCGCGTCGACCTGCGTGCGACGGGCCTCCGCGTACTGGTCAGCGGTCGCACGGTAGTACGTCTGGTTGTACTCCTGCTTGCACGGCTTGCAGACGTTCTGATGTCCGTCGCGACTGGCGGCTCGGCGGTGGAAATCCTCGAGCGGCCGGCTGACCTTGCAGCGTGTGCAGCGCTTCATCGGCGTCGGTCCCGGGTCCGCAGCCGATGGCACACAGCGCAGACGACCTCGCACTTGGCCATCTCCTGCTCGAGCGTCTCGACCGACACCTGCCACCGCCCATTGGCGATGTCGAACGACTTGTCCCCACGCACGTGGTCGAAGTCCATCTCCTCGGTGCGGAACCGCCCACCGCAATCCGCGCAGGGCACGTCCTTGGCCTGCTGGATGAGCTGATCGTTGACCCGGTGCCGTACGGCGCGATCGCGGCGTGTTCGGGCCCGCTGGGAGTCGGCGTTCTCCTCGTACCAGCCACGGAACGCCGCCGACGTGCACGACCGACATCGCGGCTGCCGTTGGCCGCGGGCGCGGTCCTTCCACGCGAACGCCTCGAGCGGCAGGACCCTGCCGCATCCCGTGCACCGCCTCTCCGGTGCCGCATCACCCCGATCGGCCATGACATCACCATCCCACGACCCTGTGACATCGCGTCCCGTCGGCTGGGTACGGTGGGCGCATGTGCGGACGGTACGTGGCCACGACGACGGCCGAGGGGCTGGTCAAGTTCTTCGTGATCGACGACCGGCAGGTCGACGACGTGCCACCCAGCTACAACGTCGCCCCCACCGACCCCGTGCCCGCCGTCGTGCGCTACGACGGCCAGATGGTCCTCACCGAGTTCCGCTGGGGGCTGGTCCCGTTCTGGGCCAAGGACCGAAGCATCGGCGCGCGGATGATCAACGCCCGGTCCGAGACGGTGACGGAGAAGAAGGCGTTCGCCGAGAGCGTCGAGCAGCGCCGCTGCCTGCTGCCGGCCGACGGGTTCTACGAGTGGGAGAAGGTCAACGACGGCACCACGCGGGGGCGACGCCTGCCGTGGTTCGTCCGCCGCACCGACGGCAACCCGATGGTCTACGCCGGCATCTGGTCGTCGTGGCGCGACCGGTCCGGCGACGGCTCCCGGCTGCTGACCTGCTCGGTCCTGACGACGTCCGCCAACGAGGTCCTCTCCCCCATCCACGACCGCATGCCAGTCATCCTCGACCGCGACCAGTGGGAGACCTGGCTGGACCCGCAGGCTGACATGGGCGACGTCCGCGAGCTGCTGGCCCCGGCCCCCGACGACGCCGTCGAGCGCTACCGCGTGTCCACCCGCGTCAACAGCGTCGCCAACAACTCCCCCGAGCTGCTGGAGCCCCTCGCCGAGGACGACCAGGACCTGCCGGCCAGCCTCGTCACCATCGTCGACACCGACGACGAGGCGGCCGACGCCGAGCAGACCTCCCTCTTCTGAGGCAGCTCGGCTAGAAGTCGTTGTCCGACGGCGGCTCGGGCGGCGGGCCGGGGTCCCCTGCGGGCACCGTCGTCCCGGCGGTCTCCCCTGCAGCCGGGTCGAACGCGTTCAGCGCCCCGACCACCGTCACCGGCGTCCCCACCTCCACCTGGGAGAACAGCCACTCGGCGTCGGCGCGCGGCAGGCGGACGCACCCGTGGGACGCCGGCGTCGCCGGCACGTTGTTGGACCCGTGGATCGCCCAGCCCTGGTGGAAGTACATGGGGTCGTAGAGCGTGCCGAAGTGGGCGTTGACGGTGCCCTGGATCCGCCGCTCGATCGTGAACGTCCCGACTGGCGTCAACGACTCGGCCCGGATCCCGCCGGGGAGCGAGTAGGGGGCACCGTTGCCGCTGGAGATCGGCATGATCCGCGCCACTCGGCCCCCGACCACGGCGACCATGACCTGGGCGTCGAGGTCGATGTTGATCTGGGTGGCTGCACCCGCGTGGACCTCCGGCAGGACCGGGTCGTCCAGCGCGGTGAGCGTCTCGGGCCCGATGGCCCCGTCGACGGGCAACCCCTGGACCTTCTGGAACGCCTGCAGCGCCGTCGTGGTCGCACGCCCGACCACCCCGTCCACGGGACCGTCGTAGTAGCGCAGCTCGGTCAGGCGTTGCTGGACCCGTGCGACCTCATCCGACGCGGACTCCGTCGGCTCCGGCGACCCGGTCGACCCGTCGGCGCCGACCGGGGGCGGTGGCGCGGCCAGGACCGGTGTGCCCGGATCCACGGGCGGCACGAGCGGACGGGATCGGTCGGGGACGACCGCAGACGGCCGTGGCGCCGCATCGGCAGGCACCGTCGACGATGGCTCGACGGCCACCGGGACCGGGGCGGTGGTCACGGTCGTGCCCCCGTCGCCGCAGGCCACGGCCAGCACCGCGAGGACGGCCGCGAGGGCATGACGGCGAGGGGACCGGGACATCGACCGACAATTCTGTCACGCGACCGTCACGCAGGGGCACGACCGTCGTTGGGCGGGGTGATGAACAACACACTTCGCACCGAGAGCATCAACCGCACCGTCGCCGTCGTGGTCAAGCACGCGCTCGACGTCGAACACGCCGTGGACGTCCTGCTGGCCGAGTTCGGCTTCGACCGCGTCTTCACCGCCCTGTCGCTGATCACCACCGACACCAAGGCCCACCGGGCCATGTGGATCGCGCTGGCGACCGAGACCTTCAAGGACGCCGACGCCCTCGAGGACGCCGGCGACAGCTAGGACCGGCTGCGGGTCAGCAGGATCCGCGCCTCCACCTGGTCACGCAGGTCCGTCGGCAACGTCGCCGTCCCGCCGACCCAGATCACCTCGACCAGCCCGTCAGCCCGTCGCAGCAGCACCTCCCCCGCTCCGCCGGAGCTGCGCAGCCCGTCGGGTGACAGCGGGACGAGCATCCCGCCCATCAGCCCGGCCGTCGCCCCGGCCGCCAGCGCGTCGGCGAACCCGGTCCCGCTGACGACGAACGCCAGGTCGGTCAGCCCGCCCTCCCGGACCGTCCGCTCCATCAGCAACGCCGCGGTGTCGAACCGCCCGTCGCCGCCGAGGCGCTCGACGTCGCTGTTGGCCTCCAGCGCCTCCACGACCGCGTCGGACACGGCAGCCGAACCGCCGGCCACGATGATCCGCGCCGGGGACAACGACGCCAGCGCCGTCGCCGTCGCCTCGGGAAGCTCGTCGCGACGGGTCAGCAGGATGACCCTGCCGCCGATGGCCGCGAGCGGACCCGCCGCCAGCGCGTCGGGGAAGGTCTCGCCGGACGCGATGATGACGTCGGGGCCCTCGCCGCTGCTGGCCTGGCCGAACCCGGGCAGGCCCGGCCCGTCGGACGCTCCGACCAGCTCGGCCGCGATCGCGGCGGCGGTCCCGTAGCGGGACGCCCCTGCCAGGCGCGTCACGGTCGCCACGCCCAGGTCGGCCACCGCCGAGGCGACCGCGGGGGACAGCGCCGACTCGCCGCCCACCAGGTAGACGGTCTCCGGCGACAGCCTCGTGATCTCCGCGGCGACGTCGCCGTCGAGCGTCGAGGACGACGTCAGCAGCAACGGCCCGGCGCTGGCCACCGCCAGCGGGGTGGCAGCCAGCGCGTCGGGGAACGTGTCGCCCGACGCCAGCACGACCGTGGACACGACCGGGTTGCCGTCTGCGTCGGTTGCCTCGGGGAACGCCATGCGCGACAGGGCGACGCTGGTGGCCTGCCGGGTCTCGCCGGCCGCCTCGCGGTAGGCCGGCACGTTGGGGACGTCCACGACCGGGACGCGGGGCTCGGGCCGTCGGGCGAACGCCTCGGACAGGACCCGGCCGTCGTAGCCGCCGGGGGGCGGGTTGAGGTTCAGCAGCCACGCGACCGTCGGGGCGATGTCGATGTTCTCGCCCTGTCCCTCCAGCCGCACGTCGGCGGGCACGTCCTCGGCCTCGCCGCCCGGCACGTCGTCGTTGGTGTTCAGGCCGTCCCAGCCGCCGGCGATGATCTGCGGGATCGGCAGGGTCGCCACGTGCCCGTGGTTGCCCGGGATCGGGTTGGACGCCGGGGTGGGTTCGGTCAGCCGGTAGCCGTCGGCGACGAAGACGACCAGGTCCCCGATCCGGTCCCCGGTCAGCCCCCAGTCAGGGCGGGTCGTGCCGACCCAGAACGCCGTCCCGCCGTCGGCCGGGTTGGGCCGGGTGTACCAGGCCTCGGTCACCCCGTCGGTGGCGATCGCGGCGTCGCGCATGGCCTTGAGGCGTGCACCGGCCCGTGGCGCGTCGGGCGAGCGCAGCCAGTAGATGCCAGCGCCGCCGTTCTGCGCGGCCTCGTACCGGCCGACCAGCTCGGGATCCTCGTCGAACGTCGCGGACAGCGACACGACGGAGTCGGGCGTCGACCAGTCCATGGAGTGGTCGGCGGTGACGATCATCACCGTGTTGTCCCACCAGCCGGAGTCCTGCAGGTGGCTGACCAGCCGGCCGACGTGCAGGTCGGCGCTCTGCAGCGACGCGGTGCGGGCCAGCGGCGGCAGGCCGGTGGCGCCCGACAGGTCGGTGTGGCCGACCCGATCGACGTCGCCGAGGGACATCCAGCCGAAGTCGGGGTCGAGGGTCCGCGACTGCTCCAGCGCATCCGGCCCGACCTCGGCGTCGATGGCGTGTCCCGAGCCGGGCACGATGAACGGGTCGTTGGTGGCGTCGGCGTCCTCGGTGCCCCGGTCGACCCGCATGTGCTTGCTCATCTGCACGATGTAGGTCTTGGAGGTGGCGGCGGTCGCGACCATGTCGGGCGCCTGACGGGCGATCAGTGAGAACAGCGTGTCGGTCTGCAGGTACCTGGGTGACATCCCGATGTTGTCGTCGAGGTAGGCGACGTCGTTGCCGGGCATGCCGTGCCGGTCGACCCGCATGCCGGTGAGCATCGACACGTGGTTGGGGGTGGTCTCGGCGATCATCTGCGCGCGGCTGTGCGGGTAGTACCAGCCGTCGGTCGCCAGCGCGTTGAGGGTCGGCATCTGCGCGACCTCGTCGGGCCGCAGGCCGTCGATCACGACGACGTACACGCGGACCCAGTCCTCACCGGCATCGGTCGTCGACTGGGCGAGTGCGGGCGGGGCCAGGCCGGCTGCGGCGAGGGCTGCGGGGCTGACGGTGGCAACGCTGACTGCGGCGGCCGAGCCTCGGAGGAAGGCGCGCCGGGATACGGATGTCACTGGAGTGGACCTCTTCGGGAGGGAGGGACTGCGGGGTGCTACGCGGCGGACTCGACGGGACCGATGAGGTCGCCGAGGTCCAGCCCGTGGCGTCGGGACAGGTGTCGGGCACGGAACAGCACCGACGCGCCGCCGAGCAGGCGGTCGGCGTGCACGGCGTTGAACCCTGCGCCGACGGCCGCGCCGACGACGGGCAACATCGCGGCGGCACGGCGCTTGGTCAGGGCGATGCCCATCTTCTGGGCGCGGTCGCGCAGCGCGCCGACGATGGCGTACTGCTGCAGCTGGTCCAGGGTCTGGCGGGTGGCGATCTGCTCGCCGAGGCCGACCAGGCGGTTGACGGTCTCCTCGGTGCCACGACCGCCGAGCTCCATGGAGCGCAGCGCGACCTCGGCCACGAACTGCCGCTCGGCGAAGTCGCTGGGGTCGAAGCCAGTGTGCCGGGAGATGTCGGAGACCGCCCGCAGGGACGCGGCCTGCATCGCGGGGATGCTGGCCACGAACGCCGCGACGGCCGCAGGCGTGCCGGCGAACCCCGCGGCACCCTCGGCGGCACCCATGGCGAGGAAGACGTTGCGGTGGTTGCGACGGACGGCCGCCAGCTGCTCGTCGATGACGCGCAGGTGCAGGTCGGCGATGTCGGCGACGTCGTCGAGCCCGTAGGCGTCGGCTGCCGGGGCGGTGGGCGTCGTGGCCGCCATGTAGCGCGACAGGCTCTCGTTGGCCCGCTCCAGCGCCGCCCGCAGCGCCTCGCCGACCTTGGGGTCGTCCATCACACGATCGACGAGCCACTCGACGGGTTTGTTGACCCGTCCGGACGCCATGCCCAGCGTGCGCGCGACACCGTCGAGCCGGCCGCGATCACCCGCGGCCCATGCCCGGATGTCGTGGACCGCTCGTCGCTCGTAGTGGTCGAGGTCTCGCAGTGTCACCCTGCCACCCTAGGTCCTCTCGTTGAACCGACGGTGAACACGATCCGGTCGGATCCGCGGCGACCGGTCGCGTCACCCGAAGATCGCCGGGCCGTTGGTGCGCCGACGGTGCTCGTGGAGGATCTGTGCGGCGATGTCGGCGGCCTGCAGGGCGAGGTACTCGGCGCGCCCGGGGTCGCTGCCGAGCACCGCGTTGGCCTCGTGCAGCGCGTCCTCGGCAGTCGTCAGCGACACCTTGGCCCGTGCACCCCAGCCGATCAGCCCGAACCCGGCCGCGGAGCGAGCACGGCGGACGCTGCGGTGGGCGTCCCGGAGGAGCCGGCCGACGTGGGTGCGGTAGGCGTCGCGTTGCTGGGCGTCGCTGCGGGCGCCGTGCAGCACCTGATCGGTGAAGCGGATGACCTCGCCGAGCCGGTCGATGACGTCCTGCGGGTCGCCGCGACCGTCGGCGGCGATGCGTTCGGCGTCGGCCAGCACCTGCCCAGCCCGGTCGAGGTTGGCACGGCGGCCCGGGTTCACGTCGCCCCGGCGGGCGTCCATGAACGCGCGGGCCCGGGCGATGCTGTCGCGGGCGGCGGCATGGGCCTGCGGGTACTCGGCGATGACCGCCTGCAGGTCGGACTCGAACGCGGCGACGCCGGCCCGGACCCACTCGAGCTGCTCGAGGTCGGCGTCCGCCGCGTCCATGGACTGCTCGGCGTCGAGGAACCGCTGGGTGTCGTCGGCCATCGCGGCCTCGGCGGCGGCCAGGTCGGCTCGGGCGGCGTCGCGGCGTTCGCGCGCCTGGGCGGGGGCGTCGGCGACCGCGTCCCAGACGTCGGGGACGAACCGTCGGGCGTGCGCCTCGACGGTGTCGACGATCCGCTGGACGGTCCGGTCCGCCTCCCCCACCCGTCGGCGCAGGTCGCCGAGTCGCTTCAGGAGCGTGTGGTGCAGCTCGGGCATCCGTCGGGCCGTCGCGGTGGCTCGGTGGACGGCGTCGGCGGCACGTTCCAGCGCACGGGTGGACTCGGCCAGCCGGCGGGCCTCGAGCTCCACCCGTCCACGGTCGACGTCGGCGGTGGCGCGGTCGAGGACCAGGTGCAGCTCGGCGACCTCGTAGCCGTTGGTGCGGGTGATCTCCACGGCGTGGCGGGCCTGCGTCAGGCGGTCGTCGATGTCGCCGAGGATCCGCGCGCAGCTGTCCCGTGCGGCGGCCACCTCCTCCAGCGTCTGCTGCAGCTCGTCGAGTCGGGTCAACGCCGAGCGGGTGCCGCGGGCCAGCTCCTGCCATCGCCGGCCGGCGTCGTTGAGCGCGTCGACGTCCTCCAGGGTGGCCGGGTCCCAGCGGGTGTCGAGGGCGAGCAGGCCCTCGGTCGACCAGTCGACCCACCGCTGCGCCATGTCGGTCTCGGCGTCGAGTCGCTGGGCGAAGCCGTCCCCGTCGGCGAGGTCGGCCACGGCCACGAGGGCTTCGCTTCGGAGTCGGGTCCAGCGCTCGTCGAGGTCGTGGTAGTCGCTGCGGACACGGCTGCGGGTGTCCTGGACGGCGTCGCGGGCCGCCTCGAGCTGCTTGCGGTTCCACGGCAGGAAGCGGGTGACCGCAAGGCTGCCCGTGGCGGCCGCGAGCAGGACGGGCAGCCACCCCGCTGCGTCGAACTCGACCCCCACGACCTGCCTCCTCGATCCGTGCCGGCGAGCGCCGGCTCCCCGCCGAGGACGATAGCGCGAACATCCGACGGGTCGGTTACGGGGCTGTGGACCGACGCCCGTGAGGGACGGCAACGTGCGAGACTGCCGGCCATGGACGACGGTCGGCGCGAGCTCGGGATCGACGGTGTCGTCGACGCCGAGGAGGTCGGCCGTGGCGGCTTCGCGGTGGTCTACCGGGCGCGGCAGCCGGCGTTCGACCGGACCGTGGCGGTCAAGGTGCTCGACGCGCGTCCGGACGAGACGGCGCTGGCCAGGTTCGAGCGCGAGATCCGCGCGATGGGAGCGCTCAGCGAACATCCGGCGATCGCGACGGTGCTGGACGCCGGGACCACCGGCGACGGGCGGCCGTACCTGCTGATGCCCTTCTTCTCCGGCGGCTCGTTGCAGGACGCGCTGGCGGAGGGGCGGCAGTTCACGGTCGAGGAGGCAACGCGCATCGGCATGGCCCTGGCCGACGCGCTGGAGGCAGCCCATGCGGAGGGGATCCTGCACCGCGACGTCAAGCCGGCCAACGTGATGGTCGGCCGGTACGGCGACCCGCGCCTGGTCGACTTCGGCATCGCCAGGATCGCCGGGGGCCAGCAGACCACCACGGGCGTGGTCACGGCGACGCTGAACCATGCGGCCCCCGAGCTGCTGGACGGTGATCCGCCCTCGGTCGCGTCCGACGTCTACGCGCTCGGATCGACGATCCACACGTTGGTCACCGGTCGGCCGCCGTTCGCCTCCGACACCGACCAGTCAGTGGTGCCGCTGATCCGCCGGATCGTGGCCGAGCCGGTGCCGACCTTCGATGACGGCGGAAGCGGGCTGTGTGCGGTGCTGGCGCGATCGATGGCCAAGGACCCCGCTGCACGGTTCGCGTCGGCGAGCGACATGGAGGCGGCGCTCGCTGCGGTGCGGGAAGGTCGTGGCGAGGAGCTGGCAGCCCTGGCGCCCGCCGCACCGCTGCCCGTCGAGTCGGCCCCTGCCCCCGCCGGTGCCCCGTCCTCTCCCGTCCCCTCGGCCGTCCCTGCCGAGGTGACCCGATTAGCGCCGCCGCCGGCCATGCCGTCGTCGGCGGTCCCGGAACGGGCTGGCCGTGACCCGCGCCTGCTCGGCCTCGTCGTCGGGCTGGTCGTCGTGCTCGGCGTGGTGGGCGCCTTCGTCCTGCTGCGTGGCGACCGCGGCGAAGACGGGGGCGTCGTCGGTGCGGGGGACACGGCCGGCGATGCGGCAACCGAGCAGGTCGCCGACGGCGAGCCAAACGTCCCTGTGCCCGGCGGGCTGCCGCCCGAGCTGCTGGGCGGCGTGGACGCCGAGGAGCTGACCTACCTGTCCTCGCCCGCCGAGGCTGCCGACATCTCCCCCGGCAGCGTCATCGAGATCGGACTGCCGGCGCGGTCGTCGACGGCGCTGCTGTTCGACATCGAGGAGGAGGGGCGGGCGATCCGAGTGTCGACGGCGGGGACGGGCGACGTGGACCCGGTCGCGGGGCTGTACCGCGACGGCGAGCTGCTGCTGGCCGACGACGACGGCTCGGGTGGGCTCGACGTGCTGATGGACCTTCCCGAGGCGCTGCGGGGCAGCTACGAGCTGCGGCTCGCCGGGTTGATGGACGAGCCCGGTCCGCTGGGGGTGTCGCTGCAGGTCGTGGAGGTCCAGGAGCTGCCCGACGGACCGCTGGAGGGGACGCTCGGGGACGTGCACGACATCGACGTCTACCGGGTGGCGGTGCAGCCGGGTCAGGCACGCGGGTTGCGTGTGGACACCGAGTCCGAGATCACCCTGCGGGCGGTCGGCCCGGACGGGGAGTTCGTCGACAGCAACTCCGGCGGGGGCGGCATCGAGATGGACCTGTCCACCAGCGGGCCGGGGGTGTTCTGGGTCACCGTGGGGTCGGCGGGGCCAGAGCAGCTGTCCTACACGGTCAGCCCGCTGGCCTTCGGCCAGCAGCGGCCGCAACCCCCGGTGTCCGCGGCGCTCGATCCTGCCGACATCGTCGACCCGGGGTCGGTGTCGCGGACCGTCGACGCTGGTGTCGGTGCGGTGGACCTCGAGGTGGGCGAGGCCGTCGGGATCCCGGTCGTCGCCGACCGGGCGGGCGTGCTGCGGGTGCTCGTGCGCAGCACCGACGGGGCGGTGGATCCGATGGCCAGCCTGTGGACGGCCGACGGGTCGTTGCTGGCGGCCAGCGACGACGAGGGTGACGGTGCGGGCGGGCAGGACGCGCTGATGGACGTGCCCGTGGTGCCCGGCGAGTACGTGGTGGTCACCAGCGACCTCGGCAGCGACTCGCCCGGACGGGTTGAGGTGCTGATCGACCTTGTGCAGCCGGTCGGGTTCGGGCCGGTCGCCGGCGAGCTGCGTGCCCCCGACCTGCCGGACGTGTTCCAGATCGACGTGGGACCGGGCAACCCGCCGCCGGACACCGTCCGCCTGGGCTCCGACGTGGAGGGTCTGCTGCGCGTCATCGCCGGTGACGGGGCCGTCCTGGCCTCGACCAACGGCGGCGGCAACCCGCCCCTCCCCCTCCTCGGGTTGGGCGAAGGCAGGTACTACCTGGTGGTGTCGGCGCCCGACGAAGCGGGCCCCTACCGGCTGCTGCTGGGCCCCTGACGCGGGAGCTCCGCAGCTGGGCCGACGGGTCGGTCCGGCGGTACCGTGGCGCGCACGCGCGAGTGGCGGAATTGGCAGACGCGCTGGGTTTAGGTCCCAGTGCCCTCACGGGTGTGCAGGTTCAAGTCCTGTCTCGCGCACTCCACCTGACCTGCGGATTTGCCGATTTCGGTAGTGGAGGCAGTGTCGTAGTTCCGGGTTCGCTGTCACGGATCTGTCACGAGAATCTGGGGCGTGACCGGTGTCGCACCCCGGGCGTAGGGTGCGAGACGTGCAGGGTTCGGTGTACGCGTACCGGACGTCGCGTGGGGCGCGGCGTTGGGGTTACGTGTGCGATCTGCCGCCTGATCCGGTGACTGGCGGCCGTCGGCAGCAGCGCAAGCAGGGCTTCGAGTTCGAGCGCGATGCGGCCAGGGCGCTGCGCGACCTGATGGTCCAGGCCGACGGTGGCGTCGTCGTGCCGCGGGACACGGTGACCGTGGCGCAGTTCTTGGTGGACGAGTAGCTGCCGTCGAAGGCGCCGTCGTCGGCGGAGGACGGCCGGCGGTCGCGGGGCCGGGTTGGGGTGGCGACGTGGCAGCAGTACGCGGACTACGTCCGCGCCTACATCGTCCCGCAGATCGGCGGGGTGAAGCTGCAGGACCTGACCGCCTCGCACTTGGAGCGGGCCTACACCGAGCTGGAGCGGTCCGGTGGGCGGCGCGGGCAGGGCGTGTCGGCCAAGACGCTCGCGAACGTCCACGGGATCCTCCACAAGGCGTTGGCTCACGCGGTGCGCTGGGATCGGGTGGTGCGCAACGTCGCCGACCTGGTGGACCCGCCGCGGGCGGCCAAGCCGAGGACGGAGGTGTGGACGCTTGAGGAGCTGCGGACGTTCATCCGCCACGTCGAGGACGACGAGCTGTACGCCCTGTGGCTGCTGTACGCCACGACCGGGCTACGTCGGGGCGAGGCGCTGGGTCTGTGCTGGCCCGACCTCGACCTGACCAACGGCCTGGCCACGGTCAACCAGACGCTCGGGGCGATCGGCAGCAAGCCGGTCTAGAAGCCCCGCCCGAAGTCCGAAGCGTCAGCCCGGACGCTGGCGCTGGACCCGTTGACGGTCCGAGCGCTGAAGGCCCATCGCAAGCAGCAGCAAGAGCTCAAGCTGATGGCCGGCCCGCGGTGGCCCCGCGAGCCGCAGGACTCCCGCGGCGTCGCCCGCGCCGACGTCGTGTTCACCTGGCCCGACGGAACGCTGATCAATCCAGAGCGGGTATCGAAGTGGTTCGAGCGCCACGTCCGGCTGGCGGGCCTGCCCAAGATCCGGCTGCACGACGTGCGCCACTCTTACGCCACGACGGCGCTGCGGCAGGCCACGGGCTGGCACGAGGTGAAGACCCTGTCCCGCCGCCTTGGCCACGCGAGCGTCGGCATGACCCTCGACACCTACGCCCACGCCCTCCCCGCCGACGACCGCGAGCAGGCCGACACCCTCGCCCGCCTGCTGCTGGGCGAGTAGCCGTCCACCCGAGTCGCCCCTCCAGCTCCTCAAGTCCGAGTGCAGACCCTCGGCCGAGCGATCTGGCCCGCCGCACGCTCTGGTTCCGGGCGGCTACTACGTGGGCTGCGGAGTCGGAGCGTCCTCCAGCAAGAGCACAAGAACTGACAGCTGGTTGCCGACATCCCTCTGCACCAGCTCGTCGGCCTCAGCGAACTCGTCTGAGGCATACACCTCCTCAACCAGCGTCAGCACCCGGTCCCGAAGCAACCCTCGCAATTCGCTCTCCGTGCAGTCCGACCCAGGCCCCAACTGATCCGGGACGCGGCCCTCGACCTCCAAGGTGCCGCCGGTCGCCAAGGCGCCGGCAGCAGCCTCACGGAGCTCGTTGACCAGCGCCTCCACGACCTGCTCACAGGTCGCTCCCTCATCGTGTGGGGGCACCGGCTGGAGTGCGACGTCCCGGGCCCATTCATCTGCGTGTAGCAGCACGGTGGTGCTTGGCAGGTGCTGGCGGGGCACGGCGATTACCCACGCAAGCGGCCGCTCATCGGCCGTGCACATGAGGAGGCCATCGCCAAGTTCGTCGGCACCTTCATCGCCTCGGGTCGTGGTATCGAGTACCCATCGGCCGCCGCTGACGTCGAGGCCCTGGAACTGGGGGACGCACGTGCTGGACCTCCCGATGTTCACGAAGAGCACGAAGGTGTCCGACAGGTCCACGTCGGGCAGCGGCTCATTGAAGCCGTATCGGACCCACTCGGCCGCATACGCCGCCGCGTCCGCGGCGATCGTGGCGTCGGGGTAGTCCAAGTCAACCGACATGTTCTCGGTCGAAGCCAGCAACGTCGGCGTCGGTGCCGTGGTTTCGACTCCTCCCGAGTCCAGAACCACCTCCGTCTGATTCGACCCAGGCAAGAGCAACGCCCCAGCAGTCACAACCAGAGCAGCGATCGACACCGCTGCAGCCAGCTGCACGAAGCGCACCGGCCGCATGGGCCGACTGTCAGCCACGACGCGGCCGAAGTCCGGGCGGGGTGGGTCAAGCGACGACGCGAGGTCGTGCAGCTGACGGTCCAGGTCAGGCTGTTGCATCGGCGTTCTCCTCCTCGTTCATGGCCTCGCGCAGGCGTTCAAGGCCCCGTGCCGTGGCCGACTTGACCGCACCCTCCGAAATTCCCATCTCCCTCGCCGCTTGTGCGACCGACAGGTCGGCGTAGTGCCGGAGCACTACCGCGGTCCGCATGCGGACGGGTAGAACCTCGAGGGCAGCCAGCAAGGCGCTCCGCTCCGTGACACCCGCGGTTGGGTCGACGTCTGGCGGCGCAACCGGGCGCGCCCTCCCCACCACACGCTCCAAGCTCTGCCGACGCCCGCGGCTCCGGGCCCCGTTGATCAACGACGTACGCACGTAGGCCCCGATGTTGGTCAGCGGCCGTCGCTCATGACGGCGATACGCCGCAACCCACGCGTCATGGCTCAAATCCGCTGCAGCCTCCCTGTCCGCGGTCAACAGGAACGCCAACCTGACCATTCCGTCGTGCTCCCGCGAGTACACGGCCCCGAATGACTCGGCTGCCGATTGCTGCTCATCCATGCTTGACATCACCCTCAACAACGCACAGCCCGGTCAAACGGTTGCTCCATACTTGAAAGAAAGTTGCCCCGCTACAGCGGCCCGACCCGGCTTGCGCCAGTCTTCAAATAGGTCAATCCACCGGCCCCGGCATCAGAATGCAAGTCTGTGTGCTGTCGGTGGAGATCTAGCCGCGGGTAAGTGAACCCCCGTTCGTGCCGCCCAGATCTGCCGTGGTCCCAGGGGCGCCGAGGCAACGACCTCAGCCCGGCCGGTACCCTTGGCTTCTATGACGGGATCTTGGGGAGGGCCAGATACGTCCACTGGTGACGCGTCGACTACCCGGACGCCACGTCGGATCGTGCAAGGCGTGATCATGCTTGTTGCCGCCGCGGCAGCAGGCGTCTGGTTTGTCAACGGTGGGGGACTTGGCGCCGTCGGGAGCCCCTACGCCAACTCCGTCGGTGTGCTGGACATGACCGGTGATGCCGACTACGTCTGGGTCACCGAAGGGCTGTCGTTCATTTCGGCGCCGTCGCGCATGGAGCCCGGCACGCACACGGTCGCCCTGGAGGTCCTCGTCGACGACCTGATCCACAACGTGGTGATCGAGGGTTTCAACGGGGAACGTCCAGTGCTCCAAGCCCGGAATCCGGGCCGCTATCTCAACGAGTTGACCTTGGAGGCGGGGACCTACGTCTACTGGTGCGACGTGGGCGGGCATCGACAAGCGGGGATGCACGGAACCATCTCAGTGGCCGGGAGCTGAACGGACGGCTCTCACAGGTGGCTGGAGGGACAGATCAACGGGGCCACGACCTGACGCCGTGCGGCCCAACGAGGTGCGGCCGACGTGGACGTGCTCGACCCGATCGCTGGTGGTGGAAGTACTCTGGTGGCATGGCAAGGCCGTACATGAGCTTGGACCAGATCCTCGAGGCGATCGCGGAATTCGAGGCGCGCTATGGCGTGCCCTCGGAGGAGCGGCGCTCGATTATCGGTGCCGGTGAACCGTGCGCCAATGATGACCTGCGTCGCTGGGACGCCCTCGTCCTGGTCCGAGACCGCGCGGCCGCTCACGCGTCGTAGATGTTCTTCCCCTACCACCTTGTCGGTCCCGACGAGGTTGAAGGCTTCATCCGTCGTTGGCTCGACGAACTCGGGGCCGACACGGCCCCGGACGGCGCCCCTGACTGCACGGACATGACGGGTGAACTCCTGGAGATCGGGCCGCTCGCTGTGCGATGGACGCCGACCGCAAGCCTGCATCTGCACATGGTCGTGGACACCGCGCCGGATCGACTCGCAGAACCCCTGCTGGTGTCGGCGCACTTCATGCGTGATCGTCGATGGCTGTGGAGGTACTGCCGCAACGACCATCACCCCGACATCGGCCGTGACCACCTGCACCTGGACGACGACGCCATGCTGGTCGGGCTGGGCGACTCGCTGGCCATGTCCCATATCACCGCCCGCTTCCTGGCCGAGCCCCGCTGACCGCGTTTCCTGTCACGGATCTGTCACGAGAAATGTGACAGCGAAGGAATCTCGGCGTCACCACTGGCAAATCGGATCCACGAAACCGCAGGTCAGCGGCACGTCCCGGCACGCAACGCAACCCCGCGGCACTCCTCGGACGGGGTTTAGGTCCCAGTGCCCTCACGGGTGTGCAGGTTCAAGTCCTGTCTCGCGCACACCATCTGACCTGCGGGACCAGGACACGGGTTTCCGAACGCGTCCTCCCGCGGGAAGCCACGCCACGGTGCTGATCAGCCCGCACCTCGTCGGAGACGCTGTGCACCAACTCGTGCAGATGTCGCGGCGACTTGCCGATAGTTGACCCATGACCGATCGCCGGCGTGGCTTCTCGACGCGCGAGCAGCTGACGGCCCTCGCACCGCTGCTCGTCGTCTGGGCCCTGGGCATCGGCGCGCTCGGGCTCATGCTGCTCCAGGGCGCGGGCGACCGGGCGGTGATGTTCCTCGACCCAACCCACGTCGGGAGCCTGCCGTGGTACGTCGGCACCTACGCCGAGATCGGTGCCGCGCTGTGGGCGGTGTCGGCCACTGCTGCGGCGTTCGGCTGGATGCTGACGCGCGAGGCCGGTCGCCCGGCCGCCGCGAGCTTCTTGCGCGGCGGTTCGCTCGTCTGCCTGATGATGCTCACCGACACGGTGCTCACGCTGCACGCCGCCGTGTTCCCGCGCTACATCGGAGTCGACAAGCGGCTGGTGGTCGCCGCCTACGGCGTGGCGACAGTCACGTGGCTGCTGCGGAGCCGGGCCGAGGTCCTGCGCACGCGCTGGCAGGTGCTCGCCGCCGCGTTCGCAGCGCTCGGGCTCTCCGTGGTCATCGACGTGGTGGCCGACCCCACGGCCGAGCTCGGGGTGGTGCTCGAGGACGCGCCCAAGTTCCTCGGGATCCTCGCGATGACGACCTACTTCACGCTGACCACGCGCGACGTCGCGCGCTCCGTCATCCGTCAGGCCGCAGCGCAGCCGCCAACGTCTGGTCCGGGAGTCCACACCGGACGCGACCGGAAGACGCCCGTGGACGAGCTCACGCCGCTTCGGTGATCAGCGCCGGTCCGAGCAGCGACCGTGGCGACCTGTCCAGGGACACCTCGTGACAGCGGCGACGCCGCCGGCGGCGAGTGGCGCTCAGGTGTCGTTGCGGGGCGGCTCGCCGCCGGTGAGGCCGAGGCGGATCGTCGCGGCTCGTTCGTCATCGTCGACCAGTCCCAGTCGTGACGCGCGGGCGAGCCACTGGCTTCGGGCCAGGACCTGCATGTCCTCGGTCTCGTCGGTCTCGTCGGTGATCTCGAGTCCCAGGAGCGTCTCGATGATGTCCTCCATGGTGACGACGCCGGCCGTCCCGCCGTACTCGTCGACGACCAGCGCGATGTGTTCGCCGCCCTCCACGAGGTGCTCGAACACCTCGAGGACCGACTCGTCCTGGGGCACGTGGAGCAGGTCGCGTCGCAGGCCCGACAGCGGCGTGCCGTGGGCATCGTCGGCAACCCTCGTCAGCGCGTCGCTGAGCAGGACGTAGCCGGTGATGTCGTCTCGGCTCTCGGAGTAGACGGGGTACCGGGAGAACGGACGGTTGGCCTCCATCACGTCCTCGACCGTCGCGTCCTCGGGGAACGCCACCACCACGGTTCGCGGCGTCATGACGTCGGAGGCGACAAGGCTCTCGAAGCGGAGGAGGCTCTTGAACAGCCCGGCCTCGCGGGCACCGAAGACACCCTCCTCCGCACCGATGTCGGCCAGCGCGGCCAGCTCCTCACGGCTGACGTCGCTCTGCTTCTGCCCACGGGTCAGCAGCTTGGCGAACCACTGCGACATGAGGACCAGCGGGTACAGCAGGTAGATGAGCGGCTTCAGCAGCTGGCTCACCAATGGCGCGAGGCCCCTCCAGTACACCGCCCCGACGGTCTTCGGGATGATCTCGCTGAGGACGAGGATGCCCAACGTCAGGACGGCGGAGAACACGCCGATCGCGTCGCTTCCGAAGTAGGCAGCAGCCTCGGCGCCAGCGCCGGCGGCGCCGATGGTGTGGGCGACGGTGTTGAGCGTCAGGATCGCCGCGAGCGGCCGGTCCACGTCGTCCTTCAGCTCGCGCAGCCGCGCCGCGACCGTGGGCTTCGTCGGCTCCAGTGCGCCGATGTAGGCGGGTGTGACGCTGAGCAGCACCGCCTCCATGATCGAGCAGAGGAACGACACGCCGATCGCCAGGGTGACGTAGACGACCAGGAGCGCGAGGGATCCAGAGCCGCCCCCGTCGGCGGACACGGCTGCAGCGGCAAGAGAGATGGTCACAGGGGCGAGAGTACCGACCGCCATCGACGCCCATCTCCCAGGCGTACCCGCGTTGCCGATCCGCAGCGGTCACGTCTGCAGTGCGGCGAGAGCGGTTCGCATCTGTCGCAGCGCGGCCACCCCGTCACCGTCGTGCGGCCCGACCTCGCCGATGACGGCAGCTTCGTCGGCGACCAGGGCGGCCCGGGCCATCTCACCGAACTCCCCGGTGGTGCCGAGGTAGGCCAGGGCGGGGGCGGCGTCGTCGACCCGGCCGAGCCCCACCATCACCTTGACGAAGGTCACGGCGACGAGGCGTGCCACGTCCACCGTCCCCATGGCCAGTACGTCGTCGACGTGCTCGAGCAGGAGGCGTCGGGCCCGGTCGTGCTCACCACCGGCGAACACGGCCTCGACCTCGGCAGGGCGGGCGGCCGCGTAGGTACCCGGCGGGATCGCCACGTCGGCCGCGGCGAGGAAGGCCGTCCGCGCAGCCTCGAGATCACCCTGCAGCTGGAGGGTGTAGCCGAGGAAGCCCAGCGCGAAGTAGTGGAACGTCGGCGGCCCCGCCGTCGCGTAGCGGTCCACCCAGCCCCGGAAGCGCTCCACCGCCTCCTCCAACCGTCCGGTCGTCATCAGGCCCGACCCGATCGCGGTCATCTCCATGTGGTCAGCCGCATGGTCGTGGCCGTGCGCCCGCAGCCACGCGATCGCCTCCCGCCCGACAGCCAGGATCGCCACACCGTCCTCGTACAGGTACCACCGACAGACCTGGACGAGCGGGTGATCGGCGTGGCCGTACCGCTCCACGAGCGCCTCGAACCCGGCCCGGTTCCCCGACTGCATGTGGCGGTGCAGCGCCCACAGCAGCCAGAACAGCACGGTGTCTCCGTCGGCCGCGCCGGTCCCGAGCATTCGCTCGGCCCACACGCCGAGCTCACCCCGCCGACGCGTGCTCACCTCGGTGACGACCGGCCGCAGGAGCGCGTCCGCAAGGGCGACGTCACGCCTGCCGACCGCCCGCTCCACGGCTGCTCGCAGGTTCGGCCAGAGCAGGTCGAGGCGACGCACGCCGTCGGCCTCCCGCGGGCCGGTCAGCAGCACGCCGATCGCGGCCGTCTCGCCGCGGACCCAGCCGGCGTGCCGCGTCTCCACCGCGGCGGTCGCCCCTGCCTCTGCCAATCGCGTGGCGGCGAACTGTCGCAACGTCTCGAGCAGGCGGAAACGCCGTCCCCCGGCCCCACCGACCGACGTGACCATCGAGCGCTCGACGAGGTCGCCCAGCACCCGGTCGACGTCGATCGCGTCCAACCCGTCCCCGGCCCCGACCACCTCGGCAGCCTCGAGGTCGAAGGAGCCGGAGAAGACCGACAACCTGGCGAACAGCTGCTGCTCGTCCGGACCGAGCAGGTCGTGCGACCAGGCGACGGCACCCTCCAGGGTCGCCTGCCGAGCCGAGCCTGCGCTGCGGTCGGCCAGCAGCCGGAACCGGTCCCCCAGCCGCTCGAGCAGCTGGGTCGGCGTCAGGCTCCGGGTTCGGGCCGCCGCGAGCTCGATCGCGAGGGGCACGCCGTCCAGCTGTCGGCACAGCTCCTCCACGACCTCCCGCTCCGGTCGGAGGTCGAGCCCCGGCATCACCGCACTGGCACGCCGGAGGAACAGCTCGGCACCCTCGTCGGCGGGGTCGAGCGGCTCGACCGGATGCAGGTGCTCGCGCACGGCCCCCAGCCGCTCGCGTGAGGTGGCCAGCAGGCGGGTGGTCGATGGTCCCGCTCCGAACGCGCCGACCAGCGTCGCGACCGCCGGCAGCACGTGCTCGCAGTTGTCCAGCACGAGCAGCGTGGGCTGCGCAGCGGTGGCCGCGACGATGGCCCGGCGCAGGTCCCCGTCGGGCGGCTCCGCCACCCCGAGCACCTCCGCGACGGCGTCCACGACGCCGACCCCGTCCGTGACCTCGTCCAGCTCGGCCAGGACGACCCGGCCGCCCGACCGTTCGTGCCAGGCGCGGGCGACCGTGACGGCCAGGCTCGTCTTGCCGATCCCGCCGGGGCCGAGGAGCGTGACCAGCGACGCGGTGCGCAGCGCCGCCAGCACCACCGCGACGTCGGCATCCCGGCCGACGAGGTCCGGCACGGCGGGCAGCGCCACCGGCCGGGGAAGCGGGTTGTCGGGATCCACCCGGCGGGGCAATGCGGGCGTGGGGCCGACCTCGCCGGCGAGGATCCGACCCTCGAGTGCCTGCAGCCGCTCGCCGGGATCGATCCCGAGCTCGTCCACCAGGTGACGGCGGGCCCGCTGGACGGCTGCCAGGGCGTCGGCCTGCCGGTCGGTCCGGGCGAGCGCGAGCACGAGCGAGGCCCACAGTCCCTCGCGGAACGGATGGGCGCTCACGAGCTCGGTCAGGCGGGCGACGGCCGCACCGGGGTCATCGTCGACGAGCCGGGCAAGCCGCTGCTCGGTGGCGTCCAGCCAGCGTTCCACCAGCCCGTCGACGGCGGGCTGCAGGCCGGCCGGGTCGAGCCCGGCCAGCGGCGGGCCTGCCCACAGCGCCAGCGCCCCCTCGACGTCGCCGTCGTCGACGAGGCGCCCGAAGCGGGTGGTGTCGACGGTGATGCTGCGCTCCAGACGGTAGGCGGTGCCGACCGTGCTGATCGCCGCTGCCCCGAGTGCCTTGCGGAGGCGGGACACGTAACCCTGCAGGATCTTGGGCGCGGTGCCGGGCGGGTCATCGCCCCAGACGCAGTCGATCAGCCGCGTGACCGGCACCGGTTCGCCGTGGCGGAGCGCCAGGGCCGCCAGCACCAACCGGCACTTGGGAGGACCGAGGTCGAGGGGGGTCCCGCCCTCCTCGTGGGCCCGCACACCGCCCAGCAGCGCCACCTCGACCACCTGCGCCACCTCGTGTTCCCTCGACATCGTGTCCCGGCAGTCTTCCACGCCGGCGAGGCGTGGACCGCCGTGCACCGGTCGTGCACCCGACCTGCACCGGCTCCCGGCACGGTGCCGGCAGTCACCCAGACCGCCGCGGCCGGGCTTCCCCGGCCACCCGACGAGGAGTCCTGCCATGACCACAGCCACCACCACCGACGTCCGGGCCGTCGACCTCCGACCTGCCGACGATGGCACCGTGCCCCCGACACGAACCCGGCGGCTGGCCGGTCTCGCCGGGCTGCTCTACCTCGTGGTGCTGGTGACCGGCGCCCCACCGGAGCTGCTGGTGCGGGTTCCGATCGCCGCCGAGGAGGGTGCCGCCGCGATCAGCGCCGCCATTCGCGACGGCGAGACCCTGTTCCGGCTCGCCGCCTTCAGCGACCTCGTCAACATCGTGGCGTTCCTCGGCGTGGCGCTGGTCCTGTACGGCCTGCTGCGGCGGGTCCACGCCGGCGCGGCCCGGGCGATGCTGGCGTTCAACGCCGTCTCCGTCGCCGTCATGGCGCTGAACACCGTCAACCACCTCGGCGCCTGGTGGTTCGCCACCCAGGAGGGCGCCCGCGCCGCGGTCGGCGCAACCACCGCCGACGGCCTGGCCATGTCCTTCCTCGAGCTGCACGGCGTCGGGTTCTCCATCGCGGAGGTCTTCTTCGGCCTCTGGCTGTTCCCCCTCGGCTGGATGCTGTGGCGGACCCGAGCCGTGCCGCGTCCCCTCGCCGGCCTGCTGATGGTCGGGACCGTCGGCTACCTCGCCAACGTCACCGCGACGTTCCTCTCCCCGGACCTCTCCCACGGCCTGACCCAGCTGTTCACCACCCCCTCAGCGATCGCCGAGACCGCGTTCCTCCTCTGGCTGCTGGTCAAGGGCCTGGCGCTGCCGACCGACGACCGTCCCCGGGCCAACTCGCCCCGCGACGACGCCCCGGCCGTCGTGTGACCGCGGCGTCTCCACGACCCCCCGGTTCCGCGAACCGGGGGCGTGCTCCGGAGCGGCGAGGACCCCCTCCGCTCAGAGCATCGACCCGATGTCGAACGCCACCGTCGGGTAGACCGGGGTCATCGACTTGAGCTGCCGAGTGGTCAACCCCTGGCTGATCGCGAGGGCGAAGACGGCGGTGATCTCGCCGTACTCGGGACCCAGCAGATGGGCGCCGACGACCGTGTCGGTCTCGGTGTCGATCAGGACCTTCGCGGCGGAGTGCGTCTCACCAATCCGGTAGCTGGAGTACCAGCCGCTGGTGTCCGACATGCGCACGGCGAGGCGGTCGCCGTAGCGCTCGCGGGCGCCGGCCTCGGCCATGCCGACGCGGGTCAGCTCGGGGATGGTGAACACACCGGTCGCCACGGCGTCGTAGTCCGGCACGGCCGTGGTGCCCTTGAGCATGTTGGACGCGGCGACCTTGCCCTCGAACACGGCAACGGGCGTCAGCGGCAGACCGGGCGTGTCCGCGGCATCCCCGGTCGCCCAGACCCTCGGGTTGGTGGGGCTCTGAAGGTGGGGGTGCACCTTGACGCCATCCGGACCGTATGCCACACCGGCTGCCTCCAGTCCGAGGCGGTCCAGTGCAGGCACACGACCGGCACCGTGCACGACCATGTCGACCTCGACCCGGTCGACACCACCCCCGGCGTCCAGCTCGACCACGAATCCGCCGTCGTCCGGCTCGACGGACCGGACGCTGGTCCGGGTCCGCACGGTGATGCCGACGTCGCGGCTGCGCTCGACCAGCATGTCGACAAGATCCGGGTCGAACCCCTTCAGGGGCCGTTCACCGCGGTCGACCACCGTCACCGCGGAACCAGCACGCACAGCGATGTGGGCGAACTCCATCGACACGAACCCGCCGCCGACGAACAGCAGCCGTTCGGGCAGCGCGTCGAGGTGGAGGAAGTCGGTGCTGTCGACGAGGTGTTCCGACCCGGGGATGTCCAGCGGACGCGGCGTGGCGCCGGTGGCGACCAGGAACCGCTCGCCGACGACGGCCCGCCCATCGATCTCGAGCACATCTGGTCCGGTGAAGGTGGCGGTGCCGTGGAGCGTCTCCACGTCGTTGCGGCGCAGGCCGCGCTCCATGTTGTCCGGCACGGGGTCGGTGAACCCCCGCCGGTGTCCCATCAGGTCGGCCCAGTCGATGGCCAGTCCACCGGGACTGATGCCCTTGCCTTCCATCAGGCGGGCGGCATCGACGACCTCGGCGGCCCGGCGCAGGATCTTCTTGGGGTCGCACCCCCGCAGGGCGCACGTGCCGCCGTAGGGCAGCTCGTCCACGATCGCGACCCGCCAGCCGGCGGCCCCGCACTTGTTGGCCGCGTTGACGCCGGCCATGCCCGCGCCGACCACGATCAGGTCGTAGGTGTCGTCTGCCATCGCTCCTCCGGTCGCGCGTGGTTGGTCCTCGAGCTGGCCCCGAGCCGGATCGGACGGCCGCCCACCCCGTCGTGCCCCACCATCAGGGCGGCTACACACCGTCAGGGCGGCTAAACGTCGGGGTTCGCGAATGACGGGAGCAACGCGTCGCCGTAGCGCTCCGATGTCCATCGACGCCCCACGTCGAACGCCTCCTGGACCGACAGCGCGAACAGCTCCCGGTCACGATCGTCCATCCAGGCGTCAGCGGCGGTGACGTCGGTGAAGAACAGGACCTCGTGGCAGAACGTCGTCAGGATGTCGGGCCCCCACGGCTCGAGGGGTGCGAGGAAGCTGACCAGGGTTGCGGCCGGGGTCACGTCGCGAACGCCGTCGGGGCCGGCGGTGAGGGTGATCGGCTGGCCCGAGTGCCCGTCGGCGGCGGTGATGTCGAGGGTGCGGCCGAGCAGGGCCGGCAGGAACAACGTGTCCCACGCACACCAGGCGTATCCCACCGGTTCCCCGGTGTCGTGGTCGACCAAGGCGTAGCGGGGATCGAGCGGACCCAGCGCGAGCCCCCAGAACCCGACGATGGCGCCGTTGGCGTCGCGGAACACCCCGGGCCAGTCCGTGAAGTGGCCAACGATGGTGTCCTCGGCCAGTCCGGTGACCTCGGCGATCGCCCTGTGGGTGACCGGTCCGCCCTCGGCGAGCAGCCGGTAGGTGGCGAGGGCCGTCCGGCGTTGGTCGGCGTCGAGGCGCCCACCGGCGACCCGGAGGGCGTCCACGAGGGCGTCGGCCGACCCCTCGAGCCGCTCCTGTCGATCCTCGATGACGGCCGTCAGCTGCTCCACCGTGGGCGACCCGGCCGGCCCGTCGGGCGTCTGGTAGATCCGGCACGCCAGCCCGAACGGTTCACCTGCCGCGAACGGGTCGTCGCCGTCGATGAGGATGGTCGGCGAGCCGCGGAACCCCGCCTCCTCCGCTTCTTCGGGCGTGGTGATCAGCCGGCGCTCGATCCGAAGGCCAAGGGTCCCGGCGACCTGTTCGAGGCGTTCGTCAGCCGTCGCCCAGCTCGGGCAGTCGTCGAAGTAGAGCAGCTCGATCCACATGTTCTGTGGCCTCCTGTTGGTGGTGACGCCTTGTCCGCTGGAGCCTCGCGGCCTACCGTAAACCTTCCAGTCGGATGGAAGGTCAAGGGATCGAGTGATGAAGATCGGCGAGCTCGCATCGCGTACCGACGTCCCGACCAGGACGATTCGCTTCTGGGAGGGCGAGGGCCTCCTGTCGGCGCCGGCGCGAACCGCCTCGGGCTACCGGGACTACGACGACCACGCCGCCGACCGCATCGCCTTCATCCGGCAGTCCCAGACCGCCGGGCTGACCCTCGCCCAGATCCGTCAGATCCTCGACGTGGCCGACGACGGCACGCCGCCGTGTGCCCACGTGACCGACGCGGTCGCCGAACGCCTCGCGGAGGTCGACGCCCGGATCGCCGAGCTCCGGGCGACCCGCCGTCACCTGCAGTCCCTCGCCGACCGCGCCGCCGCGCAGGACCCTGCCGCGTGCGAGGGCTACTGCTCGATCATCCAACCGGGATGAGCTCGCCGCCGGGGGTCGACGACGTCCACGGGACACCCCCGAGCGGCGAGGCACCCGGCAGCCGTAGCATGCCGTCGATGATCACTTCTCCCCCGCTTCCACCGGGACTGGTCGCCCACCGGCTGGCGGATCGCCTCGACTTGGTCGACGAGGTGCACCGCCTGGGTGCGGAGGTGTGGCCCGAGTTCATGCGCCACTCCGCGGGTGGCGGCGAGTACTACGGGCACCTCCACGACACCTTCGCCGACTGCGCCATCGTCGTCACCGACGGCGGCGGGCAGGTCGTGGCACGCGTGCTCTGGATCCCGTTCCCCTTCGACGGCTGGTTGGCCGACGAGGGGTGGGACTGGGTGATCGAACGCGGTATCGCGGCCCGCCGCAACGGCACCGCCTGCAGCGCGGCGTCGGCCCTGGAGATCGGCATCCACCCGAACCTCCGGGGAGGGGGCCTCAGCGGGATCCTCCTCGGCCACATGCGAGCTGCCGTGGCCGCCGACGGGCATCACAGCCTCTTCGCGCCGGTGCGGCCCAACGCCAAGCACACCCACCCGCACGACGACATGGCCACCTACCTGCGCCGCCTGCGTCCCGACGGGTTGCCCGGCGACCCGTGGCTGCGCGTGCACGTCCGAGCGGGCGGCCAGGTCGTCGCGCCGTGCAACCGGTCGATGACGATCGGCGGCACGGTGCAGGAGTGGGCCGAGTGGACCGAGGCCGACCTGGCTGCACCCGGCAACCACGAGGTCCCGCTGGCCCTCGCCCCGGTCACCTCCGACGGCATCAGGGCGGTCTACATCGAACCCAACGTGTGGGTCCGCCACCCGCTGGGCTAGCTGCGTCGCTCGACGGCGACGACGGGTCCGGGGCAGCTCGCCCCGACGTCCACCCGCCCTCTGGGCCGCTGAGACCGTGTGGTTGCCCTCCGGCGACCTCAGCCTGGTGCGACGCCCGGAACTCCCTACCGGTTCAGCAATCCGGGTGTTTCCGCGGAAACGTCGGGCCCGGTGCCGGCGCGGTCGTGGGTGGCCGAGGCGAGGACCAGCGCATCGATGATGTGGTCCATCCGCGCCGGGTCGCCCTCCCACATGCCCAGCCCACGACCGGCCGCCAGCGTCCCGATCGATCCGGGAAGCCGGGGCGGCTCGATCAGGTGCCCGTCGGCCGTGGTGAAGGCCCACGACCGATCCGCCACCGACCGGCCGATCCCGATCCCCAGCCGATGCACGCTGGTGTGGTGGAACCGACACAACCGCACCAGGTTGTCCAGATCGGTCCTCCCCCCGGCCGCCCAGTGGATGATGTGATGCACATCGGTCCAGCGGCTGTTGGGACACCCCGGGAACCGACACCCCGGATCACGCTGGTGCACCAGCCGACGAAGCCACCCGGGAATCGTCCGCCGACGCCGGCCGACACCCACCGGCTGCCCGTCACCGTGCCCTGCCGTCACCATCCCGACCAGGACCGCGTCACACGCCAACCGGGACAGCACCGACCCCGCCAGCACCGGCCCGTCCTCGACCTGCCCCAGCCCATGATCGACCCCGCTGCCCACGACGGTGTCGAACGGGCCAACGACATCCACGCGGTCCCCGTCACCCGGCCGCGTCCCACCATCCGACTGCATCCCATCGCCCGGCTGTGCCCTGTCGGTCGGCTGTGCCCTGTCGGTCGGCTGTGCCCTGTCGGTCGGCTGTGCCCTGTCGGTCGGCTGTGCCCTGTCGGTCGGCTGCGCCTGCACAGCCACCCCGTCCTGCCCGGCCGCCCGAGCAAGCGACTCGGCGCTGGTGGACACCACCACCTGCCAGATATCAGCCGACGACGGCCCCGACGACGACTCGTTGGCCAGGAATGACTCGCAGATCACCCGCAACGCCTCGATCCGACGGTCCTCCCCCTCACCCGCCGCACCCCTGTCAGCGAACAGCTGCGTCGACGCCTTCGCCAACGCCCGAGCCACCACCACCCCCACATCGGTCGGCAACGACGCCGCCACGTCCATCATCCCGTCATCGGTGAGGAACACGTCGAACCGCTGCGTGGCCCGCTGCCGCACCTCGGCATCGGGTTCACTCGCCGCCCGCACCTGCCGCCACGTCCGACAGATCCGCTCCATCTGCGCCGCCGTCGCGTACAGCCCGAACCCCAGCAACGTCTCCTCCGTCGCCGGCGTCGCCACACGGGTGATCGCCCGCACCTTGGAGTACGACAACCGGCCCTCCCCGAACGCCCCCGCCAACCGCGGCAGCTCCCGCAACGCCCGCGCCACCCGCACCCGCTCACGCGCCGCCGGCATCGCGATCCCCAGCTTCCAGTTCAACCAATGCGCACACGTCCGCGTCCGCCCGTCAGCCCACCCACCCAGCTCGTCGAACTCCCCCACCAACGCCACGAACCGCGCCTCACCCGCCGACAACGTTGAGAACAACCCCGTCAGCTCCTCCACCAACCCCTCCACCCGAGCCTCGTACGCAGCCACCTCCTCGCTCACCCCCGCCACCAGCTCGGCCCGCACCGACCCCGCCACCACCACCGCCCCACCAACAGCTGCCTGACCCATCACAACCACCCCTTGCCGCTGATTCGATCGACCTTCACAGGCCATCCAACAGGAAGGGTGTGACATCGAAATCCAGGCCCCCGGAGCGTCGTCGAGACGAGTGCGGCAACGACCCGGGCGACCGTCTGCTGGGCGTCAGCCTGTTTCCGCGGAAACACCCGCGCCGACGAATGGCTGGTTCCGAGGCGGAACCAGCCATCCGGGGCGGGACCGGTCAGTCCGGGTACGCGATGTGGACGTCGTGGGGCGACGGCGAACCCTTCCCCGTCTCCAGCAGCGACTTCAGGCTCAGCAGGAACGTGGCCCACTTCGTGCTGCAGTGGTGCATGAACTCCACCGGCTCGGCCCAGCCGCGATGGGCGAACAGCACGGTCGTCCAGCCGTCGTCGCGACGGAGCCGCCATTCGACGGTCGTCCCGATCCATTCGGGCGGCCCGTCGACGACCTCCCACGTCACCTCCTCGCCCGGCTGGGACGACAGGACCTTCATGTCGAACCCGCCGGGTGGGAAGCGGAAGGCGATCGTGCCACCGGGTGTGGGATCGCCGGTGGTGTCGGTCGTCCACCACCCGGCCAGGCCGTCGATCGTGGTGAGGGCCTCGTGGACGGCCTCCGGAGCGGTGTCGGCGATGCCGACGCGGTGCAGGATGTCAACCATTGCGTTGTTCCTCTCGTGTCTGTGGGCATGCGGCGGCTGACCCATCCGAACAGGCAGTCGCCGAGGGGTGCCGGGACCCAGTCCCGGCAGGTCTGGACGAGGGCTGGGTCAGCCGTCCCCGCGCTGCTCGATCGCCTCGGCGATCCGCGTGATGCGCTGCAGCCGGGCGTCCCACGCGTCCCCGACCTCGGTGAGCTGGGCGGCGGCCCGGGCCAGCTGGACGTCGTCCAGCCGGTAGCGCTTCTCGCGACCCTGCTGGTACCCCTCGACCAGGTCGGCCCGGTCCAGCACGGTCAGGTGCTTGGCCACCGCCTGCCGGGTGACGGGCAGCTGCTGGCTGAGCGAGGTGGCCGTCCCCTCGCCCTCGGCCAGCAGCAGGTCGATGATGCGCCGCCGCGTGGGATCGCCGATCGCCAGCCAGAGGTCGTCGTCGACGGCCCCGTCCACGACGGCGGTCACGGCGCGACCCCGATCGACGTGGCGCGGGCGACCAGGCGAGGCAGGAAGTGGTCCCACGCGCTGGCGTGGTCGGCGTGTTCGGCCGCGACCCGGGCGTCGTCCCAGCCCTGCTCCCGGAAGCCGGTCTCGACCATGCGCAGTCGCGTGCCGGTCCCGGCGGGGGTGATCGTGAAGGTGACCAGGAGGGAGTTGCCCTCGGTGGCTGGCGCTCCCGCCGGGTGGGTCCAGCGGAAGGAGAACAGCTCCGGCGGCCTGGCGTCGACGACGGTGATCGACACGACCGACCCACCGTCCGACGGGTCGCCGAAGACGATCTCGCCGGCCCCACCGGGGACGGGTTCGTACCGAGCCTCGTCGGGCCACCACTCCCGGACGTGCGCCGGGCTGCTGACCACCTCGTAGACCGTGGCCGGCGAGGCGTCGACGTGGATCTCCCGCTCGATGCTCGCGAACTCCATCATGCCCTCCGTATCGTGCAACCTGTAGTTGCACGACACGGTACGCGTGTCCGACTCAACACGCAACCACTAGTTGCATGTGGTCGACGCCGGGGCCGACGGAGGGCGGACCCGCTGGTCAGTCGGTGACGGCCAGGCGGCAGTAGGTCCGCCACTGCTGGGCCAGCTCGAAGGTCTCGCCGGCGGCGCCGGAGGTGACGATCCAGCTGTTGGCCAGGTCGGCTGTGGACGGGCGGGCCTCGGCGTCGCGATCGAACACGAGGATGTCGAGACCGCGGACGCCGTCGACTGTGTAGACGATGTCGTCGGTGACCCAGTAGCTGGAGGCCGAGATGCCGTTGACGGACTGGAAGTAGCCGACCTCCTCGATCGTGCCGGTCTCGGCACCGACCTTGAAGAACCGGGTGCCGTGCTCGTACCACGCCGCCGCCACGTACAGGTCGTCGGTCACGTCGAACCAGTGCGCCGAGCAGCCGGCCCACTGCGCCGCCGGGGCTCCGTTGTCGACGTAGGTGCCGTTGAAGGGGGCGAAGTACTCCAGCTGCTGCACGTCCTGGCCCTGGTCGAAGTTGGCGATGGACCAGGTGGAGAGGCCACCGTTGGACCCGCTGCAGCGCGGGTTGATGTTGGACTCCGACGTGCCGATCATCAGCTCGCCGGGACGCATGACGGGACGGTCGTCGACCAGGCTCGTGGAGCGGTCGTCGATGGTCGCCACGGTCTGCGTGACGATGGCGTCGGCGGGGTCGCCGGCGTCGCGGGCCGCCCACTGATCGGCGAGGGTCCGCATGTTGTTGTGGCTGACGTTGCCGGCGTCCCTCTCTGCGGCAGCGCCCTGCGCGAGCGGGATCGGGTTGGCGGGGCTGGCGTTGGGGTGCCAGTCGGGCGACACCGCGAGCACGACACGGGGCTTGGAGTCGGCGATCACGAGGCCCGAGGCGTCCCGGTTGAGGGCGTGCCGGCCACCGACCGCGGTGCCGTTCAGGCCGACGTTCCACTTCTTCTCGAGGACCGTGATGACGCCGTCGTCGGCGTTGGTCAGGTCGTAGATGTTGCCGGTGGACGAGCCGTAGGCGTACATGCACTCCACGTCGGGGCACATCACCGTGTGCTCGCTGGTCCCGAGTCCGGTACCCCGGCCGGCGACCAGGTTGTTGGTCGTGGCGATCAGGTTCGGGTCGGTCGGGTCGGAGAAGTCGATGACGTGGACGCCGGTGGTGGCGTAGTTGGGCAGGAACGGCAGGAAGCCGTCGGCCGCCAGCACCCCGCGGGTGCCGTCCTCGGAGACGACGAAGTTCTCGCCCTGGGAGGAGGCGAACTCCAGCACGCCGACCGGGATCGGCGTCAGGGGGTCGGCGATGTCGTACACCGTCACCCCGCGACCACCGTTGAGGTAGAAGTACGTCCCGCCGTTCTCGTGGTGCACCACGCGGCCGCCGACACCGGCGTAGTCCACCGGGACGTTGCCGTGCCAGGCGACGTTGTCGCTCTTGATCAGCCACGGCACCTCCGTCGGCACGTCGGCCGGCAACAGCGGCAACGCGCCCGCCGGGACGGTGACGGCCAGCAGCCCGAGGGTCAGGCACAGGGCAGCGAAGGCGTGGACGCGTACAGCGGCAGTCATGTGGTTCGTGGCTCCGGAGGTGGGACGAGGTGTCGCTGTGACGGGGTTCGACGTCGGGTGCCCACATTCCTGCCGTCCCGCCCGAACCCGACCGCGACAGCGCCGCCGGCAAGTAGCGTTCCGGCATGACGTTTGCCGGGCTGGATCCGATGGTCGAACGCGTCCTGGACCTGGCCGGGGTGCTCGTCTTCGCGCTGTCGGGCGCCCAGCTGGGCGCGCAGAAGCGCTTCGACACCGTCGGCATCGCGGCGCTCGCCACGGCCACCGCGCTCGGGGGCGGCATGACCCGCGACGTCCTCCTCGGCGACACGCCACCCGCCGCGCTACGGGATCAGATGTTCCTGATCGTGCCGCTGGTCGCGACGGCCATGGTGCTGGTCGGCCACCGGGCGGTCGAACGCATCAGCCGACCGGTGCTCGTGTTCGACGCGATGGGCCTGGGGCTGTTCTGCGTGGTCGGCACGGCCAAGGCCCTCGACCACGGGCTCGGCGCGGTCCCGGCCGTGCTGCTCGGCGTGATCACCGCGGTGGGTGGCGGCGTGATCCGCGACACCCTGGCACGGGACGTCCCGTGGGTGTTCCGGCCCGACAGCACCCTGTACGCGATCCCCGCCACGCTCGGGGCGGTCGCCGTCGTCGTGCTGTGGCCCAACGACGCTCTCAACGCCACGTCGGCCGCGGTCGTGGTCGCTGCCGTCTTCGGCATCCGGGTCCTGTCGGCCCGGTTCGGGTGGAAGGCTCCGACGGCCCGGGGCTGAGCGGGCGCATCATGGCGGCATGGACGATCCGCTCGTGGCCGTGTCGTGGCCCTGCCGCACCGAACGGCTGTCGATCAGGCGAGCCACCGCCGAGGACGTCGAGGCCACATGGGCGTTCCGACGGATCGACGAGGTCAGCCAGTGGCTGACCCGGGCCCCCACGACGATCGAGGCGTACCGCGACGCCTTCCTCGACCCCGACCGCCTGGTCGCAACCCTGGTCATCGAGCTCGACGGTCGGGTGATCGGTGACCTGATGCTGCGGGTGGAGGACGCGTGGGCGCAGGCCGAGGTTGCCGACCGGGCCGTCGGCGTGCAGGCGGAGCTCGGCTGGGCGCTGCATCCCGACCACGCCGGCCACGGCTACGCCACCGAGGCCATTCGCGAGATGATCCGGATCTGCATCGTCGACCTCGGCCTGCGCCGGGTCACGGCCAGCTGCTTCGCCGCCAACACCGCGTCGTGGCGGCTGATGGAGCGAGTCGGCATGCGGCGCGAGGCCCACACCGTCAAGGAGTCCCTCCATCGGTCCGGCGAGTGGCTCGACGGGATGGACTACGCCCTGCTGCGCGAGGAATGGACGCCGACCGCAGAGGAGGGGTGACGGCGGCTCCCCGGCTGCTCACGACGACGCCCCGCCGACCGAGGTCGACGGGGCGTCGGGATGTCCGGAGCGGCCGGCCTAGCTGGTGCAGCCGGTCTCGCCGAGGGCGGTCTGGATGCCGCTCAGCACGTTGGCCGACAGGGCCGCCGTGCCGCCGTAGAGGTACACCGTCTCGGCGCTGTCCAGGCCGCAGAGGTAGGCCTCGACGCCCTGGTTCAGCGCGTCGGTCTGGCTCAGCAGCATGGGGCCACCGAGCGCACCGATGTGGGCGCCACCCGACAGGGCGTCGGGGAACGCGTCACCGCGGGCCACACCGGCCACCGTCGGCTGGTCGAACAGGCGCTCGGCCACCGCCACCGACGTGGCGTGACGGTCGGCACCGGCCACCGACTCGAGGTCCGGGTAGGCCGCCGCTGCAGGGCCACCGACGGCGATGGCCTCGGCCGGGTCGTGCTCGTCCAGGTAGGCGGTGGTGGCCGGGTGGGGCTCACCGCTGCCGGTCAGCAGCACGGCACCGTCGTTGGCGCCGGCTGCAGCGCTTGCGGCCAGGGCATCGGGGAACGTCCCGCCGGTGGCGACCAGGACCAGGTCGGGGTTGCCGAGCGCGTCGGCGATCTCCACCGCCGTCTCGTGGCGCCCGACGCCGGAGATGCGGACCGTCTCGTAGCCGGCCGCCTGGAGCTCCGACTCGATGGACGGGTCCAGGGCGGCCTCGCCACCGAGCAGGTACACCGTCGACCCCTCGGCCAGGACGCGGTCGATCTCGTCGGCGACGATGTCCAGCAGGCTGTCGGGGTTGGTGATGAGCAGCGGACCGTTGACGTTCACGGCCAGGGGGCCGCCGGCCAGGGCGTCGGCGAACCCGGAGGGCTCGTCACCGCGTGCCAGGACCACCGCGTCCGCGGAGTCGTCCGCCGCGAACCGGTCCTGGGACACGTCGATGGCGGTGGTGAAGCGGCTGTCGCCCGACAGGCGGACGACCGATGGGCCGGTGACGACACCGTCACCGCAGACGTCACCCAGGTCCGCGGACTCGCCACGGTCCACCGCGACGTCACCGCTGGCCACGACCGCACCGTCGATGGTGCACGTGACGGTCCACAGCTCTTCGGTCCGCGGCGAGAACAGCAGGGCGTCCTCGCTGGTGGCCTCCTCCGGCACGGTGCCGATGGTGATGTCCATCGTCCAGTCACCGGCGGCGGCGAAGTTGTTGACCCGCACCACCCACTGGCCGGCCTGGATGCCGGACGGGCTGATGGCCTCGACCGTCTCGTCGGTGTCCTCGTTGCCCGAGGAGTCCACGACGATGGCCTCCGGGTTGATCAGCTCGATGTCGTAGTCGTTGGGCGCCTCGGCGGTGACGTGGACGATGAGGGCGTCGACGTCCTCGGGGACGTCGATCGGCACGTCCTCGCTGCCGACCTGGGGGCCGGGGGTGTTGCCGGTCCGCTGCTCCTCGCTGACGACCGTGACCTCGGGAGCGACGACCTCGCCCTCCGGGAGGTACGGACGGGAGTCCACGAACGGACGGGTGGAGGGGTTGACGTGGTAGGTGAACTCGCCGGTCTCGTCGACGGTCATCGTGGTGGTCACGGTGTCCTCGAACGGGGTGCCGTCCCACAGCGGGAAGGTGCCGGTCCGGCTGACGCCGATCTGGGCGCCCTCGGGCGCCGTGCCCTCGAGGACCGCGTGCGTCCGGCTGTCGGCGGCGTTCTCCAGCGCCAGCCAGTACGCCTCGCGGAGGCCCCCACCGACGGAGTCCGCAGCGACCTTGTCACCGCAGTTGCGACCGACGGCGGTGGTCAACGAGGACATGTTGTCCAGGGTCACGGCCTGCGCGGCGGCAGCGGTGCCCGTGTACTCCGCCACGTACTCCTCGTACGGCGGGTGGAACTGGTCGGGACCGATCTCGAAGGTGTAGCCGTACCCGCCGGTGGCGTTGTAGCTGTAGTCCTCCGTCGTGCCGGTGGTGTCGTAGAGCTCCCAGCCGAACTGGTTGGAGTAGCCGGTCTGGGCGGTCATGCGCTCACCCAGGGCCTGCATGCCGTTGTCCATGCCGTCGGCCTGCGTGAAGCACTCGTCGGGCGCGAAGCCGACCGGCAGGCCGTCGGGCCCGATGGTGGACGGGTCGACCCCGACGGGCCGCAGCAGGAGGTTGCTGAACGTGTGGTTGGAGATCAGCGTGGTGACCTGCCGGGTGGAGATCAGGGTGCGGATCGCCTGGGTCTCCGGTTCGGAGAACGGTTCCGGCCCGCGGTAGATCGGGCTGGCCGTGTTCGGGAAGCCCTCGGCGCCGGGGCCGCCCCACAGGGCGCCGTAGTTGCGGTTCAGGTCGATCCCGATGCCGTAACCACCGGGCGAGGACACGAGCACGCAGCTGCCGGCCGGCTGGGTCTGGCCGTCGACGTAGCGGCAGTTCTTGCGCTTGTAGGCGTTGCCGGGCGTGGCCAGGATGGTCACGGTGCCGCCGCCCTCGATGCCGTTGAGGTCGATCAGGTCACCGGAGGTGCGGGAGGCGTCATAGCCGTCGGGGTTGGAGACGGGGACGATGATGACACGGGCCCGGTTCAGCAGGTCCACGGCACGTGCGTCGCCTGCGTTGAAGCCGTTGACCAGGTCGTGGGCGAACTCCATCGGCGCCTCCGCCGACGGCCACTCGCGGGCGTGGTGCGCACCGAACATCAGCAGGACCGGGCGGCCGTCCTCGGGTTCGTTGACGTCGACACCGATCTCGACCCCGGTCAGGTCGCGGCCCTCGACGGACTCCCCGACGGAGATGCGCTTGACCAGGTCGGGGTTGTCGGCCGCAAGCTGGTCGATCTCGTTGCCGTAGTCGGCAAGGACCCGGTAGGTGGTGCGGCCGCTGGGCAGGGGGCTCTCGTCGGTCTGCTGGTAGTACTCGGCGTCGGCCAGGATGCGGTCGCGTTCCTGCGTGATCAGGTCGGGGGTGACCACGGTGAAGGACAGGCCGAGGTCCTCGATGACCTGCTCGTGCGAGGGGTCGGTCAGGACGACCTCGATGAAGTCGTCACCGGCGTGCTCGGTCACGTCCAGCCCGGACTTGACGAGGCGGCTGCGGTCCGCGCGGGTGGGCACCTCGACCTGGACCAGGCGCGGCGCGTAGGACAGCCCGGCCTCGGCGGCGTTGGCGGGCAGCAGGGCCAGCAGCTCGTCGGGCAGCTGGGCGGCGGTGACGATGTCCTCGAGGAGCCCACGCTCCGCGGAGGACTCCTCGGTCGCCGCCGGTGGGGCCTGCAGCAGGAGGAGTGGGAGCAGGAGAACTCCCAGCACGAGCATGGTGACGCGAGATGAGTGCACGGATGGTCCTTCACGGGGGTATACGGCGAAGCAATGAGCGTACGACCTCCGACTACGCCCAGACACATGGGGCCCTTACGGCGCCGACGGGGCAGGAACCCGGCGTCGGGAGGAATCCACTCCGCCGACGGCGAACTGAGCAGGGATCGAGCCCCGCGCCGCCGCAGGACATCCACGGCCGCGCACTCACCCCCGGAAGAGGATCCCATGTCGTTCCGCCCCCGTTCCACCGTCGTGGCGCTGCTGGCCGTCGCCGCGCTCGGACTGTCGTTGGTGCCTGCCGGTGCCCTGCCGCTGGTCACCACCACCGAGCAGGCCTTCGCGCCGCAGCTCGTCACCGTCGATGCCCCCACCCGCGCCCACCGCAACGCCATCGCCGACCTCGGCCTGGACGTCACCGAACACGCGGGCCACGACTACGTCGAGGTCGTCCTGCACTCCGCCGCCGACGAGGCGCTGCTGGCCGCCAACGGCTTCACCTGGGACGTCCGCATCGGCGACCTGATCGCCCGCGAGATGGAGCGCATCGAGCTCGACGCCGCGTTCGCCGCCGCCAACCCGGTGACCGACCTGCCGTCGGGCCGCAACGCCTACCGCGTGCTGGCCGACTTCGGCAACGAGATCGACCAGCTGGCGGCCGACAACCCCGACCTCGCCAAGCGCATCACCATCGGCACCTCCGTGGAGGGCCGGGACCTGACCGGCATCGAGATCGGCGTCGACGTCAACGAACCCGAGGACGGCCGCCCGGTCTTCCTGATGTTCGGTGCACACCACGCCCGCGAGTGGCCGTCGGCCGAGCTCCCAATGGAGTTCGCCCACGACCTCATCGACGCCTTCACCGACAGCACCCACCCCGACCACGCCCGTGTGGTCGACCTGCTGACCCGCGGACGCGCGATCATCGTCCCCGTCTCCAACCCCGACGGCTACGACGCCTCCCGCACCTCCGGCGCGGTGGACCTCAACACCGTCGTTCCCCAGAGCCTCTACAACCCGGTCACGATCCTCGGCACGCCCGGCAACGCCTACAAGCGCAAGAACTGCCGCTACGTCGACGGCCAGTCCCAGCCCGCCGGTACCTGTGTCCTCGCCGCCTCTCCCGGTGGCCTCGGCATCGGCGTCGACCTGAACCGCAACTACGGTGGCCTCTGGGGCGGCCCCGGCGCCTCCGGTGAGTCCACGTCGGCCACCTACCGCGGGCCGGCCCCGTTCTCCGAGCCGGAGACCCAGGCGATCCGCAACCTGATCTCCACCCGGCAGGTCACCACGCTGATCTCCAACCACACGTTCTCCAACCTGATCCTGCGGCCGGTCGGCGTGAACCCCGCGACGGTCGGCCCCGACGGCAGCCCCATCGGCTTCGCCCCCGACGAGTGCTTCACGGCCGCCGACGGCCACGACCACGGCATGCAGGCCCTCGGTGAGCGGATGGCCGCCCAGAACGGCTACTCCAACCAGTTCGGCTGGGAGCTCTACGACACGACCGGCACGACGGAGGACTACAGCTACAACGCCACCGGTGGGTACGGCTACACCTTCGAGATCGGCGCCCACGAGTTCCACCCGCCCTACGAGGAGGTCATCGCCGAGTACCTGGGCACGACCTCCCACGCCACGAACGTCGACGGCGACAACGCCGCCGAGCTGACCACGGCCGCCGGCGACGCCTGCGAGGGCGCCGCCCCGACCCACACCGACGAGACCGTCGGCGGCGGCAACCGCGAGGCCTACCTGATCGCCTTCGAGAACGCCGTGAACAGCGCGACCCACGCCGTCCTGACCGGGACCGCCCCCGCGGGCGCCGAGATCACCGTCAGCCGGACCGGCACCTTCCCGCTGTGGGACGGCACCCCGTTCGAGGACACCGTGACCACCTCGATGACCGTCGACGAGACCGGCGAGTTCACCTACCACGTCAACCCCTCGACCCGTCCGTTCGTGGACTCCCGCAAGGCCTCCCAGCTCGGCGAACCCGTCGCCGAGCTGCAGGCCACCGGCACCGCGCCGCCGCTGCGCAGCTCGACCCAGACGCTGGTCATCGACACCCCGGTCGACCTGATCCGCGCCACCGTCAGCACCTCGTTCCCCGTCGAC
This sequence comes from Euzebya rosea, assembly GCF_003073135.1. Classification (NCBI taxonomy): domain Bacteria; kingdom Bacillati; phylum Actinomycetota; class Nitriliruptoria; order Euzebyales; family Euzebyaceae; genus Euzebya; species Euzebya rosea. The sequence goes on along the minus strand of NZ_PGDQ01000002.1, from coordinate 150,269 downwards.
GGCCAGGCCGTTCGGTACAACGAGATGCACCTTCAGCTGCTGGGCCCCAACGGCCAGCCGCTGGCCTCTGCGACCGAGTTCGGTCCGACCAACTCCCTGCTGTACAGCGACCCCGAGGGCAAGAAGCTGCCGGCCGGGACCTACACGCTGCGGGTCAGCAACTCCCTGGCGGTGACCTCGCAGTACGACCTCGAGGCCTACGCCCAGGACGTCGTGGCGCCCGTCACCACCCGCACCCCCGAGATGTGGACCGTCTCCTGCGATGGCGTCGAGGTCACCCGGGTCCTGGTCGACCGTGGCGAGACCGTTGACCTGAACACGGTCTGCTGACTTCCGTTCACGACGCGTGACGACGGCCCCGCCACCCGGTGGGGTCGTCGTCGTTTTCTCGACCGATACGGCAGGAACACGGCCGGGGAACGGCGAACTCCCGGGGCACACGTCCCGATCGACCACACGTCCCCATCGACCACAGTTCCTCTCGAAAGGTTCCCACGTGCGTACCCTCGTGTCCCTCGCCGCCGTCGCCATGCTGCTGACCGCCATCCCGGCCGGCGCCGACCCATCCCGCCCGCCCCGGTCTCCCAGCCCTGCACCCAGGACCAGGTCGAGGCCGCTGACTACGTCCTGACGACCGACGGCCTGACGGAGGTCGTCCCGACCCCGACGGCGATGTCGCCCTACCCGCTGGGCCTCGGCGGCGAGCCCGACCCGCTCGGCTTCCAGGAGGCCGCGACCGACGTCTACACGATCCTGCTGGACGTCAACCCCGACCACGTCGCCGCCACCCCCACCGTGTCCCTGATGTGGGAGCACACCGGTGACATCGACATGGACATCCACAAGAACGGCCAGGTCGTCGGCGAGTCCCACAGCTTCAACCCGCAGGACGGCAACGGCGAGAACGCCTCCGCCGGCAAGGTGAAGCACTGCGAGACCTTCGAGGTCCACATCCGCAACTACATCTCCACCCCCGGCGACATCACCATGGACGTCACCCTGAGCAGCCTCAGGACCAGCTAGTCCACGACGTCTGATGCCCGCCCCGACCACCTCGGGGCGGGCATCGCTGTTTCCGTGACCGGAGCAGGAGACCGTCGGGTCGACGACGAATCCCCGCCGGGATGAACCGCACCCTGCTGCTGTCCCTGCTCACCGCCCTCCTCGTCCCGGTCCTGGCCCTCTCGGCCACCGCCGGTACCGTCGACGGCACCCGCAACCCGCTGGAGGCCACCGAGGAACGCCAGCCGAGGACGTTCCACGTGGACGGCCGGGCGGCGCTGGACGCGATCACCGACGCCGGCCACGACGTCACCCACGACGTGGAGCGGACGCCCACCGGGTTCGAGGCCGAGATCATCGCCGCCGACGCCGACCTGCCCGAGCTCGCGACGCTCGGTGCGGTGCCACTGCCCGACGACACGCGGTTCTCGTGGGACCGCGAGGCGGTCGCCATGCGCGAGGCGGCAACGGACTTCCCCCGTCGCAGCGGCTTGGGTCAGGCGATGGTCCTCGACAGCGTGGCCATCGGTCGGGTCGACTACTTCACCACCAAGGGGCAGGGGTTCCTGTCGGTGGAGGCCAAGTCGTCGCTGGAGGACGCCAGCGCCGCGCTGCTGCTGACCTGGGACGACGGCACCGGCGCCCCCGCAGGGGCCCAGGTCATGACGGCGTTCACCGACTCGGGCGAGTACATGTACCACCGCGTCGTCACCACGGTGGAGGTCGAGCCGAGCACCGTCACGGTCCTCAGCGCCCTCGGCGGCACCGCGTCGGCCCCGGCCGTGGGCTGGCTGGAGGACGACATCGACAGCCCCATGGACGACCCCGACTACCGGACCGGGTTCATCGACGGCTACATGGACCCGACGGAGCTGTACGACCGGATCGACGCGCTCGCCGCGGCACATCCCGATGTGGCGGAGATCGTGCACCTGCCCAACGCGACCAACGGCTACCAGCGTCGGGCACAGGCCACCATCGGGTCGGGCAGCGCCGCGGTCGTCGTCAGCTCCGTCGCCTGGGGACACGAGGGCGGCAACGGCATCACCGTCTCCATCGAGGGCGACGGCCCCTCCCCCGCCGCCGTGACCGTCGACGGCACCGACATCACCGTCCACGCCTCGGCCACCGCGACCGCCGCAGAGGTCATCGACGCGCTCAACGACGGAGCCGGCGACCTGGTCGAGGCGCATGCCTACCGCACCTCCGGGGACGGCGGCACCGTCACGCCGACAGCCGGCCCGGTCGGCCTGACCGACGACCTGTCGGCCCCGATCGACCCCGGCCCCTTCGACGTCCGGGCGATCCGCATCGGCCGCCACCGCGACGGCAGCAAGCCCGGCGTGCTGATCATCGCCCAGGACCACGCCCGCGAGTGGGTGCCGCCGCTGGTCGCCCTCGAGGCCGTCGAGCGCCTGCTGGCCAACCGCGACACCGATCCGACGAGCGCCGACATCATCGAGAACGTCGACATCTGGGTGATCCCGTCCAACAACCCCGATGGCAGCCACTACTCGATGTACGACTACGACCTGCAGCGCAAGAACATGACCAACCACTGCGACCCCACCCGCAGCGACCCCGGCTACCGCGACAGCTGGGGTGTTGACCTCAACCGCGGCTACTCCGTGGCCAGCCGCCACGATGGCTTCGCGGGCGCCTCGGGCACCTGCACGGCCAGCACCTTCTCCGGGCACGACGAGCTCAGCGAGCCGGAGGCCCGCAACGTCGTGGAGCTCGTCGAGGCCAACGACAACATCCGGTTCTTCATGACCATCCACTCAAACGGTGGGCAGCTGTTCTGGCAGCCGGGCGCCTACATCGCCGAGGGTCGGCTGACCCCGACCAGGCCGCCGCTGGGCGACGAGACGTACTACTGGTCGATGGCCCGACGCATCCTCTCCCAGGTCAAGGCCTACCAGGACACGGTGGTGCGTCCCGACAAGGTGGGTGGATCCTCCGACGTCCTGTACTCCTCCGCGGGCAACGTCCGCGAGGAGCTCTACGTCAACCACGGCGTCTACGCCTTCGGCTGGGAGGTCGGTGGGGCCGTCTGGGACACCACGACCCGGACCTGGTCGTCCGGCTCGTTCCAGCCGTCGTGGGCGCAGGCCCGCGGGGAGTACATGGAGTACGCCAGCGGCGTGACCGAGATGTGGCGGATCGCCGCCGACCACGGCCGGGACACCACCGCCCCCGTGGTCACCCTCGAGGGCGACGGCGACGGCTGGACGTTCACCACCTCCGAGCCGACCCACGTGTACTACACGACCGATGGGTCGACGCCGACCGAGCAGTCGACCGCGTGGATGGCCTCGGGCATCCGTGAGCGCGGCGAGACGCTGGACTTCCCGGCGGGCACCACGGTCCGGTGGCTGGCGGTGGACCCCGCCGGCAACGCCGCGGAAGGACAGCAGCTGATCGGCTGACCCAGCGACCGGCCGCCCTGTCGGGGTTGGCCGGGTGGTGGGCCGGCCTGGCGACAGGCCGGCGCCGTCGCGGCGTAGCCTTCGCCTCGATGAGCGACGCACCGAAGGCCTACGACCCGTCCACCGAGGGCGCCCGCATGCGCTTCGAGGGGCGGATGAGCTACATCGACTACCTGCACCTCGACGAGGTCCTGCACGCCCAGGCGCCGCTGTCCGACGCCCATGACGAGCTGCTGTTCATCATCCAGCACCAGACCAGCGAGCTGTGGATGAAGCTGGCGATCCACGAGATCGTCGCGGCCCGCGAGGCGATCAAGGACGGCCGCATGCGGCCCAGCTTCAAGATGTTGACCCGCGTCGCGCGGATCTTCGAGCAGCTCAACGGGGCCTGGGACGTCCTGCGCACGATGACGCCCAGCGAGTACACGACCTTCCGTGAGGACCTCGGCGAGTCGTCGGGCTTCCAGAGCTGGCAGTACCGCGCCATCGAGTTCCTCGTCGGCAACAAGAACGCGGCGATGCTGCAGCCCCACAGCCACGTCCCCGAGGTCGTCGAGCTGCTGCAGGTCCACCTGGAAACCCCCAGCCTCTACGACGAGGTGCTGATCCTGCTGGCCGACCACGGCGTCGACATCCACCCGTCGGTGCTCGACCGCGACTGGACGCAGCCCTACCAGCCGCACGAGTCGGTGCGGGCCGCGTGGGAGACGATCTACCGCGACCCCGAGGCCCACTGGTCGGCCTACGAGCTGGCCGAGAAGCTGGTCGACCTCGAGGACTACTTCCGGCGCTGGCGCTTCAACCACGTGACCACCGTCGAGCGGATCATCGGGTCCAAGCGGGGCACCGGCGGCACCTCGGGCACCGGCTACCTGCGCCGCATGCTCGACGTGGTGCTGTTCCCCGAGCTGTGGGACGTCCGCACCAGCCTCTGACCGGGCCGGAAATCCAGCAGGGCGCCATCCTCCAGGAGGGCGGCATCTTCCAGGAGGGCGGCATCCTCCAGGAGGGCGGCATCCTCCAGAAGGCGGCATCCTCCAGAAGGCGGCATCCTCCAGGAGGAAAAGGGCACCTCGGTGGCGAATCACACGGCGACACCCGTCCCGTCCAGAGTTCGAGGATCCACGCCATGGCCCTGTCCCGCCGCTCGTTCCTCCGTGCTGCCGCCCTCTCCATGGGCGCGATCAGCATGGGTGCCACCACCGCCTCCGCCTCGGCCGTCACGGCGCTGCCCTCGACCCTGAAGGACGTCCTGCAGGTCGTCGTCGCGTTCCCGCGCACCGACCGCCAGCGGGCGGCACTGGCCAACTTCGACGACACCCACGCCATCGTCGACGGCGGGGTCGAGCTGCTGCTGTGGCCCGGCGACCTGGCTCGCCTGCAGGCCACGGGCATGCCCTACGAGGTCCGCATCGCCGACCTGCTGGCCCACGAGGCCGCCGAGGCGTCGACGGCCGCCGCCGTCGACACCGCCGTCGCGGTCCCCGGCGGGGTCACCGACTACCGCGACCTCGCCGACTTCCACGCCGTCTTCGAGCAGCTCGAACGCGACGCGGCCGAACACCCCGGGCTGCACGCCCGGGTCATCACCCTCCCCATCAGGTCCTTCGAGGGACGAGAGATCAAGGGCGTGGAGATCTGGATGGGCGAGGAGGCCGACGGCCGGGGCATCGCCTACGTCGACGGCTGCCACCACGCCCGCGAATGGCCGGCAGCGGAGTACCCAGCCCTCTTCGCCCGCTGGCTGGTCGACGAGGCCGTCGCCGGGAACGGACGGGTCACCTCCATGCTGTCGGGCGTGAAGGTCCGGATCGTGCCGGTCATCAACGTCGACGGGTTCGCCTACAGCCGCAGCTGGGCCGGCACCGTCATGGACAACTCCACCCTCGGCATCGTGGCCGGCGGCCAGGGCGCCTACGTCCGCAAGACCCAGCGCAACAACCCGCTGGTCACCACCGGCGTGGACTCGCCCATCTTCTACGGGGTCGACCCCAACCGGAACTACGCCTACCTGTGGGGCGGCACCACCGGATCGCTGGTCAACGGCGTCGACGCGCCGATCTTCGCCTCCACGTCGTCCAACCCGACGGACCAGACCTACTACGGCACCGAACCCTTCAGTGAGCCCGAGGTCGCCAACAACCGCGACTTCTTCCTGCACAACAACGTCATCACCTACCTGTCCAACCACACCTCCGGCCGGCTGATCCTGCGCCCGTGGGGCCACACCACCGACGCCTGCCCCGACGAGGCGTTGCTGGTGGAGATGGGCGACGCGATGAGCCGGGCGACCGAGACCGACGACCTGGTCGGGTACGAGTCCAAGATCGGCTTGGGCCTGTACCCGACGCTCGGCACGTCCAACGACTGGGCCTACGCCGCCACCGGGACGCTGGGCTACGTCATCGAGCACTCCACGGCGTTCCACCCCGGCTACTTCAGCTTCCACGGGCCGGGCACCCAGTGGCCGTACGTCATGGAGATGTTCCTGCGCGCGGCCGAGTACGCCGGGGACCCTCGCTGCTTCGCCACCCTGACGGGGAAGATCACCGACGCCAGCGGGGCTGCGCTGGCCGGCACGATCACCCTGGCCAAGGCCTTCACCACCCCGTTCGCCGGGCTGGAGGAGTACCAGGGCACCGGGCAGCTGACCGCGATGGCCAGCGAGCTGGAGGAGGCGATCGAGCTGACCCTGCCGGTCGGCCCGACCGGCGAGTGGGAGTGGCACGTCAACCCCTCGACCCGCCCGATCGCGGAGATCGGCAACACGGTGGAGACCTACCGCATGACGGTCACGACCGCCGTCGGAAGCCACACCCAGGACGTCGAGGTCGTCCGGGGGCAGGCGCTCGCGGTGGACGTGGTCATCGTCTGACCCCGGGTGCGGGGGCTGGCGGGTCCCAGCCGACATCGGGCTGGGACGCGGACAGGGTGGCAGGTATGCTGACCCCATCGGTCACTGTCGATCCCCCGGGGATCCAGTCGCCACACGGGTCGGTGGTCCCAGAGGGCTGTCGATTGCGTGGCTGGCATCACGACCAACCCGCCGCGGGCGTCGTGCCGACCGAGCCAGCTCCCATCTGCCGAACACACGAAGGCGATCCCGATCAGCACCATGATCACCCCGGGCCCCTCGAGGCCCGCTGTCGACCCGCCCGAGGACTTCCAGCGCCTCGCGATGGCCGAGATCGACGGCACCGCCACCGAGGACGAGCTCGACTTCCTGGAGGACCACGAACCCGAGTGGATCCTCGCCCTCACACGCCTGCTGCGCCGCACCGACGCCGCCATCGACCGTGCCCGCAGCAGCGTCGACGGTCCCGAGCGCAAGCTCGTCCTGCGTGACCTCGAGGCCGAACGCCTGCTGATCGACGTCACCCTCAAGGACCTCGTCGGCGAGGAGGAGCCGGCCCGCCCGGAACCCAGGTCCGACACCACGTCGGGCAAGGGCCAGGGGACGGACCGGGACCGGACCGCCGAGGACGACGACGACGAGGACGACGACGAGGACGAGGAGGAGCCGCCCGGCACCGTGGCCCTGCAGCTGTCGTGGCTGGACGGCCACGTCATCGCCTGGGCCGCCGGCAACAAGACCGAGGCCGAGTCGATCGAGCAGCTGACCGAGCGACTGCAGGCCGTCGGCGCTGGCGGTGTCGGCTGGCAGGAACGCGAGCCGCTGGTCCTGCCCGACGGGACCAAGGTGCCGATGGTCCACGCGCCGATCAAGCAGGCCCTCGGCTGGCTGGTCACGATGCGCACCACCCACGAGGACGAGGCCGTCGCGCCGTCCGTCACGTGGCTCGGCCTGACCGCAGGGCTGGCCGTCCGGCTGGTCGCGCAGGGCCGCATGGTCCCCCAGCTGCACCGGTTCAAGGAGGGCAAGTCCAAGGGGGGCAACGGCCGGTCGCACTTCCGGGTCCGCTGGGCCCCGGCCCTGATCGACCACGACGAGTTCCAGTCGCTGTCGCGGGTGATGCCCGGCGTCGTGTCGGCCCTCACCAAGTCCAACGACCGCCGTGCCTTCACCGAGCTGGTCGTCTCCGACGTCATCGACGCGATCTGCACCGACGCCGCCGCCCGCGTCGAGGTGCCCGCACCGCCGCCCAAGCCGCGGTCGGCCACCGAGGTCGCCGAGGCCGTGCTGGCGCTGATGGACGGCACCGTCTTCGACGCCCCCACCCAGCGCGGGTCGGAGCTGATGAAGGGCATGGCCACGTGGGCCAAGCACGTCACCGGCACCTCGACGATCAAGCTGGTCGTGCAGCTCGACCCGCCCGACCAGGGCAACGCATGGCACCTGCGGACCCTCGCCGTCGGCGCCAACCGCAAGCTCGAGCCGGTCGACGCGGCCATGTCCAACGCCCCGGCGTCCCGCCGCGAGCAGATCAAGAGCGAGCTGGACCGCCTGGAGGGCCTGTACAAGCCGCTGGAGCGCGGCAAGGCCGAACGTCGTGGCGAGGTCATCCTCAGCCAGGACGAGGCGTGGGACCTGATGACCGAGACCGGGCCGATCCTGTCGGCCGCCGGGTTCGAGATGCGCGTCCCGCCGCTGTCGCGCAAGAAGCCCAAGCCGGGGCTGCGCCTGACGTCCACCGACACCCAGGAGAGCGTCGTCGGCGCCCGTCAGCTGACGACCGTCGCGTGGTCGGCGGTGTTCGGCGACGTCGAGCTGTCGGCGGAGGAGATCATGGCGCTGGCCAGCGAGTCACGCCCGCTGGTCAAGGCCCACGGGCGCTGGGTGGAGCTGGACAAGGCCGACCTCGAGGCCGCCGCACAGGCGCTGGCCGAGCGGGCCGACCAGACCCGCCTGACCGGCGCGGACATGCTGCGCCACGCCCTCGGCCTGGAGGGCACCCCGCTGCTCGGCGGCATCTCCGTCGCCGGCGACAGCTGGGCCGCCAACCTGCTGGAGTCCGCCAAGGACATCCCCGAGCACCCGCCCACGACCCCCGAGGGGTTCCACGGCGAGCTGCGTGGCTACCAGGCCGACGCCCTGGCCTGGCTGGAGTTCCTCCACAACGCCGGCCTGGGCGGCTGCCTTGCGCTCGACATGGGCCTGGGCAAGACCCCGACCCTGCTGGCCCACCTGGCGCTCACCACCGAGACCGGCACGCACCTGGCCATCCTCCCCCCGGCGGTGCTGGGCAACTGGGCCGCGGAGGCCCGCAAGTTCACCCCCGGCCTGAAGGTGGTCATCCACCACGGGCCCGGCCGCGCCGGCAAGCGCGAGCTGAAGGGCGTCGTGGAGAAGGCCGACGTCGTCCTCACCACCTACGGCACCGCCGTGCGCGACATCGAGGCGCTGACGGAGACCACGTGGGGCAAGGTCGTGCTCGACGAGGCCCAGACGATCAAGAACCCGGCCAGCGAGACCGCGCAGCAGCTGCGACGGCTCGACGCCCACTCGCGGGTGGTGCTGACCGGTACGCCGATCGAGAACGGGCTCGGCGACCTGTGGGCGCTGCTGGACTTCACCAACCCGGGCCTGCTGGGTGACCGCGCGACGTTCGTGGCGCAGCTGTCCCGCACCGCCGGTGCCGGTCGGTCCACCGCCGAGGAGGCGCTGCGCACCCTCAACGGGGTCCTCGTCTACCGGCGGACCAAGGCCGAACCGTCCATCGCCGCGGAGCTGCCGGACCGCATCGACACCCTCGACCACTGCTCGATGACCCCCGAGCAGATCGGCCTGTACCAGGCGGTGCTGGACGACCTCGTCGTGGAGACCGCGGCCGAGGAGGGTGCCCCCAAGAAGAAGGGTGCGGTGCTGGCGGCCATCACGGCGCTCAAGCAGATCTGCAACCACCCGGCGGCCTACAACGACGACGGACGGCCGCTCGACGGACGGTCCGGCAAGCTGGCCCGCCTCAACGAGATCGTCGACAACGTCTTCGAGGCCGACGAGCGGGTGCTGATCTTCACGCACTTCGCGTCGTGGGGCGAGAAGCTGGCCGACTACCTCACCCAGCGCAAGGGCGTGGAGATCAACTGCTACCACGGTGGCCTGGCCCGTGGTGCCCGCGACCGGATGATCGAGGAGTTCCAGAAGGGCAAGGGCCCGGGTGCCCTCGTCCTGTCGCTGAAGGCCGGCGGCACGGGGCTGAACCTGACCGCCGCCAGCCACGTCGTGCTCTACGACCGCTGGTGGAACCCGGCGGTGGAGGACCAGGCACGTGACCGGGCCTGGCGCATCGGCCAGACCAGGACCGTGGTGGCCCACCGCCTGGTCTGCCCCGGCACCGTCGACGAGCGGGTCGAGGAGGTCGTGCAGGGCAAGCGGCGGATCGCCGACATGGCGCTGCCCAAGTCCAGCTCGGTCGGTGACCTCGACTCGACCCAGCTGCAGAAGGTCCTCGGCATCGACGAGGACACCCTCATCACCGAGGACGACCTGGAAGAGACGACCCCGGAGAAGGTGTCCGCATGAGCGCTGCACGACGACGTCGCGGCAAGGGCGGCTCCCGCGGCCGCCGTCGCGGCAAGAAGAAGGAGCAGGTCGGCTTCTGGGGCGAGGTCGACAAGCTGCCGCCCGCCAAGCAGGACGTCCGCATCACCTCCGAGCCCGCGGCGGTCGTGCACTCCCTCGGGGTGCCTCCGCTGCCCGGCCACGAGGTCATCGCCACCCACTACTTCTCCGCCGTCTACGAGCGGGCGGTCCAGCTGTCCGGCGCCCTGGCGGCCGCCGGCGGCCTGATCGAACCCGAGGAGCTCCTCGAGGAGTTCACCGACTGACCCCCGGCCTCGTTCCCCCGACCGCCAAGGAACTGGCGTCCCGACCGCTCAGGCCCGGGCGTCATGGGCGTCGCGGTTGGCGAACACCTCCTCCATGTTCGCCTCGGCCCAGCCCTTCAGGTCGCGCATGACGAGGTGCAGGGACCGTCCGAGGTCGGTCAGCTCGTAGTGCACGGTGACGGGGACGGTCGGCGTGACGGTGCGCACGACGAGACCGTCCCGTTCCAGCGCACGAAGGGTCTGGGTCAACATCTTCTGGCTGACGCCGGCGATCCGGCGGGCCAGCTCGGAGTACCGCATGGCCCGTGGTCCCTCGACGGCCTCGGCCGCGTGCATCGTCGGGTCGCTGCCCCCGAGCGCACACAGCACCAGACCGACCCACTTGTCGGAGATCCTCGCCAGCAGCTGCCGGCTGGGGCACACGGCCAGGAAGGCGTCGTAGTCGACCCTGGCCTGTGCTCGTCGCTGTGCCGCTGTCGTCGTGGCCATCGTTGTGCTCCGCGTCCGTTGCCGCGCACCTGCAGGTGCCCTACGCACTCCTGGGTGCCTTCTTCCCCTGGGGAAGTGACCTGCCCATAGTGTGCCTCGGGGTCGGCACACGCCACCCCGAGTACCGATACGGAAGGCACGACCCTTGCACACACGTTCCACCACCCTGCCCGGCGGCACCCGGACCCTCGGCGACGTCGAGGTCACGCGTTTCGGGTACGGCGCCATGCAGCTCGCGGGCCCCTGGGTCATGGGGCCACCCGCCGATCCGGCCGGCGCGCGGGCCGTGCTGCGCGCAGCCGTCGACATGGGCATCACCCACATCGACACCAGCGACGCCTACGGGCCACGCATCACCAACGAGCTGATCCGGGAGGCCCTGCACCCCTATCCGGACGACCTGCTCGTCGCGACCAAGGTCGGCGCGACCCGTGATGCGGAAGGAGGATGGCCACCCGCCAGGCGACCCGACGACCTCCGACGGGCGGTCCACGAGAACCTCGAGTCGCTCGGCCGTGACGTGCTCGACCTGGTCAACCTGCGGCTGGGCGATGCCGAGGGGCCGCGGGCCGAGTCGATCGCCGAGCCGTTCGGCGCGCTGGTCGACCTGCAGCAGAAGGGGCTGATCCGACACCTCGGGTTGAGCAACGCAACCTCCCAGCAGGTCGACGAGGCACGCCTGATCGCACCGGTCGTGTGCGTCCAGAACATGTACAACCTCGCCCACCGCCACGACGACGCGCTCGTCGATCGACTCGCGGACGAGGGCATCGCCTACGTGCCCTTCTTCCCGCTCGGCGGCTTCAGCCCGCTGCAGTCCACCGTCCTGTCGTCGGTCGCCGCACGACTGGCCGCCACGCCCATCGCCGTGGCGCTGGCGTGGTTGCTCCACCGGTCACCCACCATCCTGCTGATCCCGGGCACCTCCTCGGTCACCCACCTGCGCGAGAACGCCGAGGGTGCGGGCATGTCGATACCGCCCGACCTGCTCGCGGAGCTCGACGCCATCGGAGGTGACGGCCTGGGAGGGTGACGGACTCGGAGTGGCGCCACGGACGCCGGACGGGCGGGACCGCGTGGTCCCGCCCGTCGTGGCGTCAGTGGTGATCCGGGTTCGGTCCCGTCAGCGGGCCAGCGCCTCGGTGACGGCGGCGACCACGTCGACCAGGCCGTGGCCCTTGTCCACCGAGGTGGTGGTCGTCGGGTTCGTCGGATCGGACTCGTAGGACGCCCCGTCGGTGAACTGCAGGGCGGTGTCCTCGAGGATGTCCTCGACCTGCGCGGGGGTCAGGCCGGGGTTGGCCTGGTACAGCTGCGCGGCGATCCCGGCGATGTGCGGGGCGGCCATCGAGGTGCCCGACAGCACCGAGTAGGTGTTGACCGGCGAGAAGACCTGGCTGCCGGTGGCGCAGATCGGCAGGGTCAGGCGGCAGGTGGACGTGATGTCGGTGCCGGGGGCGGAGATGTCGGGGTAGGTGTTGACCTGGCCGCTGCGACCACGCGAGGAGAAGGTGGAGACGGTGCCGGTCCGGGTGCCGGTGCCCTTGTCGTCGTAGGACGCGACGCAGATCACGCCGGGGGTCGGGTCGATGCAGGTCGGGCTGGTGGCCTGGGCCGAGCCGTTGCCACCGTCGTTGCCCGCGGCGAACACCACGGTCACGCCTTCGTCGATCAGGTTGCCCACGGCGATGGAGATGGCGTCACCGGGGTTGTAGCTGCCGGCGGCCGAGCCCCAGGAGTTGTTGACGACCTTGATCGCGGGCGTCACCTGGTCGTGGTTGGCCAGGACCCACTCGAGGCCCCCCAGGGCGCTGTGCACGCTGATGGCGGTCCCTGCGGAGATGCCGTACAGGCTGGCCCCGGGGGCCGCACCGTGGTACTGGCCGTTGCTCGCGCTGCCGTCACCCATGACGATGCCGGACACGTGCGTGCCGTGGCCGCCACCGGAGATCGTGTCGGTGTCGGGGAAGGGCACGCCTGCGGTGGTCGGGAAGATGATCTTGACGTTGCCCGCGGTGTTGGCCGACAGGTCGGGGTGGGTGCCGTCGTGGCCGGAGTCCACGACCGCGACGCCGACGCCGGAGCCGTCGTAGGGGGTGCCGTTGACGGCACCGTCGAGCACGGCCTGTCCGCGGGTGGCGATGTGGGAGGAGCTGGTGAACAGGCGCAGCTGGTGGTTGGCCTCGACCCGCTCGATCAGGCCGGTGCCGGCGAGGGCGTTGAACGCGCTGACGGGGCCGCTCGCACCGAACACGCCGACGTGGGGGAACTCACCGGCGGGCAGCAGCCCGGCGTCGACGGCGCCGGTGACGGCGTCGGCGAGCGACACCCCGTCTGCGGGATGGACGATCGCGAGCACGTCGCCGGTGGCCTCGGCGACGTCGACGTCCAGCAGGTCGCTGGCGCCGGCGTCGGCGGCGCGGCTGCCGGTGGTGACGAGGGCAGCGGCGAGCAGGAGGACCGCCAGGACGGTCAGGGCCCGCGGTGCGGCGGGACGATGGGGCAGGGCCCCGGGGACGAGACGAGCGGACATGGACATGCTCCTTCGGTACGGCGTTGGAGGTGTGTGACACGGGGCCACACCCCGCGGCGGCGGGTGGTGCTGATCGCGCGGCGGCGGCCAGCGAGCAGGACGACCGCTGACGCCAAGCGACGGCGGTCCACCAACCCTGTTGCGTGTCAACCGCCGGGCACCTTCCCGACTTCACGAAGGTTCTCGAGGCGTCCCGATCCGGCTGCGACGGGACCGGACGGGGGGATCCTTCCCCGGGTGTGACAGATTGGTCACGGAGTGGACGGACGGTCCGCGCTCTGGTGGGATTGCGACACCCCACCCATTCGACGACAGAGGGACACATCCGATGGGCCTGATGGACAAGCTGCGCGGCGAACTCGTTGACATCATCGAGTGGCTCGACGACTCGCGTTCCACGCTGGCGTGGCGCTTCCCCCGGTACAACAACGAGATCAAGAACGGCGCAGAGCTGATCGTCCGCGAGGGCCAGCGAGCGGTGTTCGTCTACCGGGGCCAGCTGGCCGACTCGTTCATGCCGGGCGCCTACCAGCTGACGACGGAGAACCTGCCCATCCTGGGGACGCTGCAGGGCTGGAAGCACGGCTTCAACAGCCCCTTCCGCAGCGAGGTGTACTTCATCAACACCCGGCCGGTCACCGACCTGCGCTGGGGCACGCCGCAGCCGATCACGGTGCGCGACCCCGACTTCGGCATGGTCCAGGTGCGGGCCAACGGCTTGTGCGTGGTGTCCATCGACGAGGTCGACATCTTCCTGCGCGAGGTCATCGGCACCGACTCCGAGGTCCAGGCCGACGAGATCTCCGAGCTGCTGCGCCGAGTGATCTCCACGGCCTTCTCCGACATGGTGCTGGAGACCGGGCTGGGCGCCATCGACCTGCAGGGCAAGCAGGTGGAGCTGTCGGGCAAGTTGCGCGAGTACGTGCAGGAGAAGGTCGACGACGAGTACGGCCTCGGCATCGACGACATCACGATGAACATCTCGTTGCCCGACGAGATCACGCAGGCGATGACCCGTGGTGTGGCCAAGGGTGTCGAGACCGGCGGGTACGTCCGCAACATCGGCGACATCAACGCCTACCAGCAGGTCGCCTCGGCCGACGCCATGCAGGCCGCGGCAGCCAACCCCGGTGGTGGCGGCGGCGCGTCCGACGCGATGGGCCTCGGCCTGGGGCTTGCGATGGCCAACCAGATGGCCGGCCAGTTCGGCGGCCAGATGGGTGGCCAGCCGGCCGCGGCCCCGCCGCCCCTGCCCGCCGCCCAGTCCTTCCACGTCGACGTCGGCGGACAGCAGGCCGGCCCCTACACCGTCCCGCAGCTGCAGCAGGCAGCCAGCCAGGGACAGATCACCGGGCAGACCCTCGTCTGGTCGGCCGGCATGGCCGGCTGGACTCCCGCGGCCCAGGTGCCCGCGCTCCAGGCCCTGTTCGCGGCCCCGCCGCCCCTGCCCACCGCGCAGACACCTCCACCGGTCCCGTCCCAGCCGCCGGCGCCGCCGACACCCCCCGCTCCTCCAGCGTCCGACGGTGACGGCGAGGGCTGAGCCGGATGAACGACCAGCCACCGCCGCTCCCCGGACCCGGTGGGCCGCCACCGGTCCCCCAGCAGGCGGCTGCCACCCCGCCCGAGGCCGAGTCGGCCGCCACCCCGCAGCGGCTCAACGCCATGCTCCAGCACCACCAGGCAACCCGGACCTATCCATGCGGCCAGTGCGGCGGTGAGCTGCAGTTCCACATCGGGCAGCAGGAGCTGGCCTGTCCCCACTGCGGGAACGTCCAGGCGTTCCGCGAGGCCACGGGGGTGGTGGAGGAGAAGGACCTTCGCACCGCGCTGCGTGACCTGCGCACCAACCGGGAGGGAGCCCAGGCCCTCGTGGCCGGTGAGAAGGAGGTCGTCTGCCAGAACTGCGGCGGTCACACCACCTTCACCGGGACGCTGACGTCGACGAAGTGTCCCTACTGCACCACGCCGATCCAGCGGGACGACATCCAGGACGCCCCGGCACGCCTTCCCGTCGACGGCGTGCTGCCGTTCCGGGTCGACGAGCGGGCCGCCAAGGAGAAGCTCGACGAATGGGTCAGCAGCCGCTGGTTCGCCCCGTCGGAGTTCAAGAACTACTCCAGCTCCGGGTCGTTCGAGTCGGTCTACACCGCCTACTTCACCTACGACGCGCAGGCCGAGACCGACTATCGCGGCGAACGCGGTGACGACCACACCGTCACCGTCGGCGAGGGCGACGACCAGCGCACCGAGACCGAGACCCGCTGGCGCCACGCCTCGGGTCGGGTGCACAACACCTTCGACGACGTGCCCGTGGTGGCAAACGAGGGCGGCCTGAACCTGGGCTACATCGCCCAGCTCGAACCGTGGCCCATGGAGCAGGTCAAGCCCTACAGCCCCGAGTACGTGGCCGGTCACCTCAGCCGCACCTACGACAACGACGTCGAGGAGTGCTTCGAGCGGGCCAAGCAGGTCATGACCAGCGAGATCACCCGCACCGTCGAACGCGACATCGGTGGCGACCACCAGCGGATCCACCAGCAGACCACGACGTGGAGCGGGCTCACCTTCAAGCACCTGCTGCTGCCGATCTGGCTGCTGACGGTCACCTTCGAGGGGTCGACCTACCAGGTGATGATCAACGGGGCGACCGGCGAGGTCGTCGGCGAGCGGCCCTACTCGAAGGTCAAGATCATCGCGACCGTCGCGGCGGTCATCGCGGTCATCGCCCTGCTCGTGATCGTCCTCGGCCGATGAGCAGCTGGTGAGCCGGTGAGCATCGTCCTCCTGGGCCTCGTCCTGCTCGTGCTCCTCGGTGCCGGCGCGTTCGCGTTGGCGTTGGCGCGCAGCGGCAAGCAGCAGTACGAGGCCCAGGGACAGATCGTGCCCGGCGTCGCCAGCGAGGCACCGGCGTCGTGGGCCGGCGCCCACACCCCGGAAGCCAAGCTCCACCGGCGCCTCGGCGCCGCGATGCGTGGCCTGCGCGAGGTTGCGGGTGCCCCCGGCGAGGAGGTGCGGCTGCTGGAGCTTCGTGTCGAGCTGGAGCAGCAGGCCCTGGAGATCGACCGGCGCCTGATCGCCGCGTCGCACCTGCCGGCCACCGCGAAGGGGCCGGCGCTGGCGCAGGCCGAGCAGGCCGTGACGGCCGTCGAGCAGGCGGCCGGGGCGATCATCGGCCAGGTTGCGCTGGGGTCCACGGCCACCGACCGGGCGTTGGCCGACGTCACCGAACGGATCCACTTCGCCGCGCAGGCACGGGAGGAGCTCGAGCGCCTCGACGGACTGGGCAGCGAGGCCTCGGGGGGCAGCTGGGCCCCGGACTGGGTGACTCGCGACCCGACGGACACCCCCGACCCGGACGAGGGCGGGACACCACAGGCCGGCACCGCCTGAGGGCTGCGGGCGCCCTCGAGCACCGTGCACCCGGGCAGGGGTGCCGACCGCAGGACGGCCGCGAGCCCCACAGGGGAAAGGAACCCGCGGCCGTCCCCCCGTGTCAGACCTCGCGGACGAGGTCTTCCCACGAAGGGCTGGCGCCCGCGTGTGCGTCCGGCGACAGCGTGCAACGGATGTCGTCGTCCACACGGAGCGCCAGCGAGCTGGTGCCCTCGAAGGGCAGGTGTTGGTCGAAGTCGGGTTCGCCGATCTCGACGGTGACCATGGCGGGGTCCAGGCCCTGGGCGAGCAGCTGGTCGGCGTAGGCCTGCTCCAGCGCCTGGCTGGTCACGGCGAAGGCCTCCTCCATGCAGGCACGGCCGCCGACGACCTGCTGGGCGTAGGCGAAGGCAGCGGCGATCATGTCGTCGCCGTCGTCGACGCCGGGCAGCAGGTCGGTGAGCTCACCGAGGAACCCCTTGTCCCAGTCGACCCCGGTGGCGCTGGCCACCATGTCCACCCTGGGGCGGACGAAACGGATGGCCTCGCCCGGCACCGTGACGGTCAGGGTGCCGTCCTCGCCCCGGCCGATGGTGACGGCACCGGCGTCGACGCAGGTGTCCACGTCACCGACGGCGTCGAGGGACACCGTGTCGGTGCGGTAGACGACTCCGGCGAGGGAGTGCTCACGGGTGCCTTCCACCGAGACGGCCGCATGCACGCGTGCACGGCAGTCCAGGGCGATGGGCTCGACCCGCGTGATCGTCGCCGGGTGCTTGGGGCCGAGGACCCGTTCCTGCACGACCACGTCGCGCGGCAGGGAGGGCAGCCCGAGGTCCGGCATCGACAGCTGCACCACCCCGGTGGTGACCAGCACCCATCCGACCACGGTGAGGGCACCCCCGAGGAGGAGGGTCTTCAACGCATCGGTCACAGCGGCGTCCTTCGTCGATCGGGCGGGGGTACACCCATTGGACCCCGTCGGGTCCCGGAAGTTTCGCCGTCCCGCAGAAGACGTCGCGGTACGCAGGAGACGTCGCCGTCACCGCAGACACAGAACAACCCGGGCCGCGGGGGCCCGGGCTGTCGCTATCACCTTGAACGCTCGAGAGCCTAGAGGGGCTTCACATCGCGGGCTTCATCACCCTTGCGTCCGGGGCCGACCTCGAACTCGACCTTCTGGTTCTCCTCGAGGTTGCGATATCCGCTCCCTGCGATGTTCGAGAAATGGACGAATATGTCCTTCCCTCCGTCGTCGGGCTGGATGAACCCGAACCCCTTCTCGGAGTTGAAGAACTTCACTGTTCCTGTTGCCACTGCACTGCCTCACTTGCTTGGGAGCCCGCGAAGGTATCCGGGCGCGACAATCGTACCTCCGGGTCTCGCGGAAACGCCATGCCCACAATTGGGATGGGGACGTTTCGTCCGCGACACCCGACCTGCGCCGGAACGCCCCGTGTCAGCGGTGCTGTGGCTGACTCGGGTCAGCGGACCGCCGCGATGCCGGCGGCGACACGTGCCACGTTCTCCTCGGTCACCCCGGCGATGTTCACACGGCTCGACGGGATGGGGTACACGCTGTGGTCGTGCTGCAGCGCAGTGACCTGCTCGGGCGAGAGGCCGAGGAAGCTGAACATGCCACGTTCGCCCGCGATGTAGTCGAAGTCGGTGGAGTCCGTTGCGACCCGGAGGTGTTCCGACAGCATCGCCCTGAGGCCGTTGATGCGTTCGCGCATCTGACCCACCTCGGCCTTCCAGTCCGCGGTGAGGACCTCGTCGTCGAGGATCTCCCCGACGATGGAAGCGCCGTGGGCCGGCGGCATGGAGTACAGCTCGCGGGCGATGTTGGCCATCTGGCTGGTCGCCGTGGACGCCCCCTCGGAGGTGGCGGTGATGGTCAGGGCGAGCCCGGTCCGTTCTCGGTACAGCCCGAAGTTCTTCGACGCCGAGTACGCGACCAGGAGCTCGGGCAGCCGGTCGGCCAGCATGCGGACCCCGTAGGCGTCGGCGTCCATGCCCTCGGCGAGGCCGTGGTAGGCGAAGTCGACGTAGGGCGTGAAGCCGCGTTCCTCGGCCAGGTCACCGATGACGTCCCACTGCTCGCGGGTCAGGTCGGCACCGCAGGGGTTGTGGCAGCAGCCGTGCAGCAGCACGACGTCGCCGGGGCCACGCTGCTTCAGCGTCTCGACCATCGCGTCGAACTCGATGACGTGGGTCTGCTTGTCGTAGTAGGGGTACTGCTGCATGTCCAGCCCGGCTGCACCCATCAGCGGGATGTGGTTGCCCCAGGTCGGTGACGGCACCCACAGCTGGGTGTTGGACTCGGCGCGAAGCAGCAGCCCGGCACCGAGCCGGAGCGCGCCGGAGCCGCCGGGCGCCTGCACCGCGCCGACCCGTCCGCCGGTCACGACGGCGTGGTCGGCGCCGAACAGCTCACGGGTGATCCCGCTGATGAAGCGGGCGTCACCGGGCGGCGACACGTACGCCTTGGTCGTCTGGTCGGCGAGCACGCGCTGCTCGGCCCGGACGACGGAGCGGAAGATCGGCGTCGTCCCGTTGTCGTCCTTGTAGACGCCCACGCCGAGGTCGACCTTCAGCGGGTTGGGGTCGTTGCGGCACGCGACGGTGGTGCCGAGGATCGGGTCGGGCGGCAGGGGCTGGAGGGCATCGAGCATCGTGGGAACAGGCTAGCCCGAACCGGCGTGCCATTCCCCGGTCCCCCGGCCCTCCGACGCGTCAGCCGGATCGATGGGTGCCCGTGCGCTCGATCAACGCCAGCGTCTGCGTGGATGGCTCCACCCCCAGCTCCTCGCGCAGGACGGCGGTGCAACGCTGGGCAGCCAGGCGGGCGCTGGCCCGGTTGCCGCTGTCGAGCTCGAGCTGGATGAGCAGGCGGTGAGCGTCCTCACGCCAACGATCGGTGCCGATCGCCGACTGCGCGGCGGTTCGCGCCAGCGCGTACTCCCCCCGCCGGCGCCACACCTCCGCCAGGACCAGCCAGGAGCGGTAGCTGCCGTCCACGAGCCGGTCCCGGACGATGTCCACCCACGGCGCGTCGAAACCCGGCAGGAACGGGCGACGGAGGATGGCCGACGCCGGTGCCGCGTCGAGCCATGCGGCCTCGAGGTCCCCACGACGAAGGGCCCCCTCCGCGCGGTCCAGGCGGCGGATCCCGTCCTCGACATCGATCCACACGCCGACGGGCAGCTCGAGCTCGTACCCGCCGTCGCGTGCACGGATGGTCGGAAGTCCGTCGGCGTCGTGGAGGGTTCGCATGGCCGTTCGGAGCCGGCTCACGAGCGGGGCGATGGACTTGGACCAACCGGGCGGCGGTGCCACGGGCCACAGTCGGTCGGCGAGGACATCGACGGCGAGCCGGTGTCGTTCCAGCACCAGCACGGCGAACGTCGCACGACCGAGCATCCCCGGCATCGAGGTCTCGTCGACGGTGCAGTCGCCGGCGGCGACGGTGATCCGTCCCGTGAGGAACACTCGCAGCAAGGTTTCTCCAACCCGTCAGCAATACCGTGTCCGTATCGTCGCGTGACAGGAACGCACATGGAAGGCCGCATCATCGAGTGCCCGTGCGGGGCCGTCCTCCGGGGCGGCACCACCGACGAGGTCGTCGCCGCGGCGCAGGCACATGCCCGCACCGTCCACGACATGGACCTCACCCGAGACCAGGCCGAGGCGATGGTGCGACCTGCCTGAAGGAGGAACCCATGAAGAAGTTCGAGTGCAACAACGTCGTCGCCGGGTGCGATGGGGTCGTCACGGGCGAGACCGAGGACGACGTCCTGCGAGAGGTCGCCGACCACGCGGCTGCGGCCCATGGCATGCACGACCTGCCCGAGACGGTCGTGGAGCAGGTTCGCTCGGGTATCACCGAGGCCTGAGCGG
Source organism: Euzebya rosea (assembly GCF_003073135.1). NCBI lineage: Bacteria > Bacillati > Actinomycetota > Nitriliruptoria > Euzebyales > Euzebyaceae > Euzebya > Euzebya rosea. Next base: position 129,812 of record NZ_PGDQ01000002.1, on the reverse strand, counting down.
CTGTTTCCAACCCCGTCGTGACCGACCCGGTCGACCCGTGGGACACTCATCCACGTGTCGACAGGTTCGCCCGGCCAGCAGCTGGCGATCGCCCGGGCCGCGTTCGAGCACCATGACTGGGACTCGGCCTACCGAGCCTTCGCGCGGGCGCGATCACACGAACCGCTGCCCATCCACGACCTGGATGCGATGGGCGACGCCGCCTGGTGGCTCGGGCTGGCGCGCGAAGCCATGTCGTTGTCGGAGGAGGTGCATCGCCGCTGCGTCGAGGCGGGCGAGCGCTCCCGGGCGGCGATGGCCGCGATGGACATCGGGTTCATGGCAATCCTGCGCGGGGAGGTAGCGCTCGGATCCGGGTGGCTCGGCCGGGCACGACGCCTCCTGAACGACCTGCCGACCGCGGTCGAGCACGGGTACCTGCGCCTGATGGCCATCGAGGAGGCCTCGGACGCGGGCGACCTCGCAGCGGCGATCACCGCCGCCCGGGACGTGCACGCCCTCGGCCGGGACCACGGCGACCCGACCCTCCAGGCGCTGGCGCTGGTCCAGGAGGGCGCGAGCAAGGTGCAGCAGGGGCACATGGCCGACGGGCTGGCGCTGCTGGACGAGGCCATGGTGTCCGTCGTGGCGGGCGAGGTCCGGCCCGAGTTCGCCGGCAACATCTACTGCCGGATGATGGCCCTGTGCCACGACCTCATGGACCTTCGCCGGGCACGGGAGTGGACCACCGCAACCCAGCGATGGTGCGACACCTTCAGCAGCGCGGCGATGTTCACCGGGATCTGCCGGGTCCACCGGGCCCAGCTCCTCGTCGTCGCCGGCGACTGGGGTTCGGCGGAGGCCGAGGCTCGCCGGGTGTGCGAGGACCTCGCCGAGCTCAACGTCGCGGTCGTCGGCGAGGCCTGGTACCAGCTCGCTGAGCTGTCGCGGCTCCGTGGTGACGTCGACGTCGCCGAGGCCGGCTACCGGGAGGCGCTGGCACGTGGGCGTGACCCGCAGCCGGGGCTGGCGATGCTGTGGCTGGTCGACGGACGCCCCCGCGAGGGCCTGTTGGCGGTGACGTCGTCGCTGGAGAGCGCCGGACCGGCCCCCTTCCGGCGGGCTCGGCTCCTGGCCGCACAGGCCGACCTCGCGGTCGCGTGTGGCGACGGGGCCGTCGCGGCTGGGGCGGCCGACGACCTGGCCACGATCGCCCGGACCTGGCCGACGCCGGGTTTCGAGGCCCTGGCCGAGCAGGCCCGCGGTGCGGCGCTGCTGCTCGCTGATGATCCGGCCGGTGCCCTCCGCTGGCTGCGTGGTGCGGAGTCGCGCTGGCAGGCGATGGACGCGCCCCTGCAGACGGCGCTGATCCGGAGGTTGGCGTCGCGTGCCCGGGCGGCGCTGGGCGACGAGCGCGGGGCGCGCCTGGAGGCCGACGTGGCCATGGACGCCCTGGACCGGATGCGCTCGACATCGCCCCCCGACGGGGTGCGGCAGGCCTCGGGTGCCGGGCTGACCGCACGCGAGGTCGAGGTCCTGGCCCTGGTCGCCGAGGGCGCCACCAACCGGCAGGTCGCCGACCGCCTGGTCATCAGCGAGAAGACCGTTGCCCGCCACCTCGCCAACATCTACCTGAAGCTGGACCTGCGCACCCGCACGGCCGCTGCCGCGTGGGCCCACCGCAACGGGATCGGCGCGAGCTGAGCGACAGCGGGTCCCTGCATCGTTCGATGCACGAGCCGGTCGACAGGTCACACGATTCGACCGATGCGCGGGAGGCCCGGTGGATGCGACGGTCGGCGGTGTCCACCACGTGGCCCGACCCCAAGGAGGCAGCGATGACCACCGTCGACGCAGCGACCGCCCACACCCTCCCCGACCCCGCTCGTGTCGACCCCGCCCGTGTCGAGGCGTTCGCCGGGCGGATGATGACCGTGCTCGACGAGGCCTGCTTGGCCTTGATGGCCAGCATCGGCCATCGGGTCGGCCTCTTCGACGCCATGGCAACCCTCCCACCGGCGACGAGCGAACGGATCGCCGAGGCCACCGGCCTGCACGAGCGCTACGTCCGCGAATGGCTCGCCGCCATGACCGTCGCCCGCGTCGTCGAGCACGACCCCGCGTCGGCCTCCTACTGGCTCCCGGCCGAGCACGCGCTGTGCCTGACCCGTGACGCGGGACCGGAGAACATGGCGCACGTCATGCAGTTCGTGCCGCTGCTCGCTCGCGTCGAGAGTGACGTCGTCGAGGCGTTCCGGCACGGCGGCGGCGTGGGCTACGACGCCTATCCGACCTTCCACCAGCTGATGGCAGAGGACAGCAGGGCGGTCCACGACGCGCTGCTGCTGGACACGATCGTCCCGCTGGTCCCCGGCGCCCCCGACCGGCTCGCCGAGGGCATCGCCGTCGCCGACATCGGCTGTGGAAGCGGGCACGCCGTCAACCTGCTGGCGGCTGCGTTTCCCGCCAGCACGTTCGTGGGCTACGACTTCTCCCCCGACGCGATCGACGCGGCTCGGACCGAGGCGGCTGCGGCGGGGCTGTCCAACGCGAGGTTCGACGTGGTCGACGTCGCGCACCTGGCCGCCGAGGACGCGTTCGACCTCGTGACCGCCTTCGACGCCATCCACGACCAGGCCCACCCGGCCGCCGTGCTGGAGAACGTCGCGCGGGCGCTGCGGCCGGGTGGGACGTTCCTGATGGTCGACACGAGGGCATCCAGCCACGTGCACGAGAACGTCGACCTCGCGGCCCCCGTGTTCCTGTACACCGTGTCGTGCCTGCACTGCATGGCGGTGTCCCTGTCGCAGGGGGGCGTCGGCCTCGGTGCGGCGTGGGGCGAGCAAGTCGCGATGGCGATGCTCACCGACGCGGGGTTCGTGGACTGCCGGGTCGAGGCCGTCGAGGGCGACTGGTTCAACAGCTACTACGTGGCCCGGACGCCGGCATCCGTCCCGACCGGGTAGCAGGAACCGGTCAGGCAGGTCGGGGCGGCGGCGCCGCGGGAGGGTTCGCCTCGACCGGGCAGGTCCCCACCTACCGTGTTGGGCCATGAACCGCCGCCCCCGCTACGTCGCCGACGTCCTGGCCGTCCCGTCCAAGAAGCGCCCGCCGCCCCGGGAGGTCAGCCTGCGGCTGGGCATCCGCCTGACCGACCGTTCCACCCGGTTCACCGGCCGGGTCGTGGAGGTCGACGGGAGGATCATCACCCTGGAGGCCGACGACGACGGCGGTCGCCGCGCGTTTCCCTTCGAGGCCGACCGCTTCGCCCAGGACGGCAAGCCCGTGCGGGTGACCCGCGGGGGTGTGGCGATCACCCGACCCGCGACGCTGACCTCGGCGAGCGGGGCGGTCGTGGCCAAGGCGATCACGCCGAAGGTGGCGCGGGCGTCACGCATCTGGGTGGAGGGGACCCACGACGCCCAGCTGCTGGAGAAGGTCTGGGGCGACGAGCTGCGCGAGCTCGCGATCGTCGTCGAGCCGCTGCACGGTGCCGACGACCTCGCCGCCGCCGTGCGCACGTTCTCCCCCGGTCCGACTCGACGGCTCGGCGTGCTGCTGGACCACCTCGTGAGCGGGTCCAAGGAGTCGCGGATCGCCGCGGAGGTGCGTGACCCCAACGTGCTGATCACCGGGCACCCGTTCGTCGACGTGTGGGCCGGGGTGCGGCCGAAGGTCCTCGGGCTGAGGGCATGGCCGACGGTCCCCAAGGGGCAACCGTGGAAGGAGGGCATCGCCGCCGCCCTCGGCGTGGCCGACCACCGCGACGTGTGGCGGCGGGCGTTGGGGGGCGTGCAGTCCTTCGCCGACCTCGAGGCCCCGCTCATCGGGGCCGTCGAGCAGCTGCTGGACTTCCTGACCGAGCACGACGGGTAGGCGACGTCGGAGCCCTTCGACCCCCGGTCGAGGGCAGGAATGTGACGGCAGCGTCGCGTCCGCGTAAAAAAATGGTGCGCGGGGGGGTCGTCCTGTCGTACAACACTGGGCAACGAACGTGTTCCACAGGGCGGAGCACGACAGGGGCCGCACCGGCGACGGAGCGGCCCCTTCGTCTGTCCCCGTCCGGGCGCCGCAGGTCGTCTCAGCCGGACAGGCCGCCGGGCCGGACCGAGATCGGCTCGCGGCGGGGTGCCCACACGGGTACGGGCACACCGGCGAGCCGGTTGATGATCCACCCCTGCGCCGCCAGCAGGACGACCGCCAGCATCAGCACGGCAAGCTCCTCCGGGTGGGGCAGGACCCCGAGTGAGACGATCAGGGTGGTCGCGGCGGCCGGCGGGTGCGGCAGCCGCAACCACACCATCAACGCGGAGGTGAGGGCGAGGGACACCGCGGCTGCGCCGACCCGGCCGGGGGTCGCGCCCATGGCGTCGGCCGCCGCCACGTCCTGCAGCCCGAAGACGACCAGCGACCCCCATCCCGCCAGGACGCCGATGCCGTGCCCGATGATCGTGTTGCGCGGCGCCGCGGCGCCGCCCAGGGGGTCGCTGAACAGCAGGTAGGCCGTGGGGCCCAGCGACGGGAAGACCAGCGGCACGCCCGTCACCAGCGCGGCGGCGGTCATGACGGCGATCGACACCAGGCCGTTGACGAGCGCGTAGAGGCCGAGGACGGGCACGGCCCCGAACCGTCGCTGCAGCGGCTCGAGCGCCAGGCCCTCCAGCGGCTGGACGCTGGTCGGCGGAGGGGCCGGGGCGAAGGGATGCGGGGCCGGTTCGGTCACCTGCCCATCATCCCCCCACCGCGGTGCGTTCGCTCAGCCGAAGTTGATGTTGAAGCCCGACTGGTCCCCGCCGCTGCCGCCGGTCCCGACCGAACGCGCCACACGGCTGGCCAGCCGCTCGAACGGCAGCGACTGCAGCCACACCCGGCCGGTGCCGCTGAGGGTGGCCAGGAACAATCCCTCGCCGCCGAAGAACGACGACTTCAGGTTGCCGGCACGCTCGATGTTGTAGGCGATCGTCGACTCCATCGCGACGATGCAGCCCGTGTCGATGCGGAGCGTGGAGTTGTTCAGCGTGCGTTCCACGACGGTACCGCCAGCGTGGATGAACACGTTCCCGTCACCCTGCAGGTCCTGCAGGATGAACCCCTCACCCCCGAGCAGGCCCGCGCCGAGCTTGCGGTTGAACGCCACCCCGATCCGGGTCCCGTAGGCGGCGGCCAGGAACCCGTCCTTCTGCACGATCAGCCGACCGCCGACGTCCTCGAGGTCGACCGCCAGGACCGACCCCGGGTAGGGAGCGGCGAAGGCCACCCGGGCCTTGCCCGATCCGTGGTTGGTGAAGTGGGTCAGGAAGATGCTCTCGCCGGACACCGCACGCTTGGCGGCCCCGCCGAGCTTCTTGAACAGCCCCTGGTCGGGTTCGGAGCCGTCCCCCATCTTCACCTCGAAGCTGATGCCGTCCTCGATGTACATCATGGCGCCGGCCTCGCCGATGACGGTCTCGCCCGGGTCCAGCTCGACCTCGACGAACTGCATGTCGTCGCCGAAGATCTCGTAGTCGACCTCGTGGCTGCCCTGCACGGCCTGACGGGTCCCGAACTGGCCGCCCACGCCCGGAGCGGGCGTCGCCGCCTGTGGCGGGTGCCCCTGTGCCTGCCCGATGGGCTGGGCGTCGGAGGCCCACTGCTGGCCGTCCCAGTAGCGGTGGGTGCCTGGAGGATCGCCCTCGGCCTGGTACCAGCCCGGTGCGGTCGACATGGTCGTGCCTTTCCCTCGGTGTCGCCCCACGGCGGGCGCGCGGGGTCAGCGCCGAGAACGTACTCCCGGTCGATGTCGCGTGCTGGCTCGAGTCGTGGCCGGGCCTGCCGATGGGCCGGGCGTGGACACGACAGACACGCGCGCGACGCCCACTTCCGCTTCCCCGCCGGCCGTTGACCACTCGACCAGCACGCTCCCACGTGTCGACGTGGTCACCGTCGGGCTGTTGATCGTGGCCGCGCTCGTCGGCAGCATCGCGGTCGAGGCGTTCCGCGGGACCGGCGCGGTCATGGCACACATCGACCACCTGCGTGACCGGGACGTCGCGCTCCTCGAGACCATGCACGCCCTCCAGCTCCGGGACCTCGAGACCGAACGGCTGGTCAGCCGCTACCTGACCCAGCCCGACGCCGACCACGCGCAGCTGCTGGCCGGGATCGTCAGCCTGCTGGGCGAGTCCCGTGACGACCGACAGCGGCTGTCGGACCTTGCCCAAGTCGACGAGGGGGACGCCGTCGAGGCCGTGTCGGCCGCCGGCTCGCGCGTGACCGAGGTGTACAGCGATGTCCTTCGACTGGCGGGCGAGGGCAGCCCCGGCGAGGCCGTGCTGGTCTTCGCCGACGACGGCAGGACCGCGATGGAGGCCTACCGGGGCCTCCTCGACGATCTCGTGACCGCGCAGGAGGCCGAGGTGGACGCCCAGTTCGACGGGGTCCGCCAGGAGACCGACCTCGCGCGGCTCATGGTGGCCGGTGTCCTCTCCGCCGTCATCCTGCTCCTGGCGCTCGTGGGGCGGGTGAACGGTCGGCAGCGACGACAGTCCCACCAACGATCCGTCGAACGCGATGCGTTCTCCGCGGACCAGGCCATGCAGGGGCGGATGCACAGCGCCTTCGAGATGTCGTTGACCGAGGACGCGGCGCTGGCGACGGCCAGGGACGCCGTCCGTCAGGAGCTCCCGGGCTGGCGGGCGGAGCTGCTGATGGCGGACTCCTCCGTCGCCCACCTGTACCGGGCCACCACCACCCACCCCGACGACGCCGAACCCTCCTGTGCCGTGGCCACCCCCATGGACTGCCCGGCCATACGCCGCGGCACCGCGCTGTCCTTCGACGATGCCGACGCCTACGACGCCTGCCCGCAGCTGCGCGGTCGTGACCTCTCGGGCGGGACGGCGGTCTGCAGCCCGGTGAAGGTCATGGGCAAGGCCGTCGGGATCCTCCACACGATCGCCCCCACCCGACCCGACACGGACCACCTGCGTCGTGTCGAGGCGATCGTGCAGACCTCCGGGGACCGCGTCGGTGTGCTGCGCGCGTTCGAGACCACCCGCACGCAGGCCGAACGCGACCCCCTGACCGGCCTGCTGAACCGCCGGAGCCTGGAGGACGCCGTCGGCGAGCTCGCCGCTCGCGAGGTGCCCTACAGCGTCGCATTCTGCGACCTCGACCGGTTCAAGCGGATCAACGACACCCACGGCCATGCGGCTGGCGACCGGGCCCTGCGCCAGTTCGGGCGGGTGCTGGGGTCGACGTTCCGACCCGACGACCTGATCGGCCGGTGGGGCGGCGAGGAGTTCGTCGTCGTCCTGGCCGAGACCTCACCGGAGGAGGCCGCCGACGCCGTCGAGCGCGTTCGGGCCAGCCTGGCCATGACGCTGCTCACGGGCGACACGCCGTCCTTCACCGTATCGGCCGGGATCACCGGACCGGCCGACAGCTTCGAGACCGCTGTCGCCAACGCCGACCGCGCGTTGCTCGAGGCCAAGCGCTCGGGACGCGACCGGGTCGTCCTCCACGACGAATGGTCGCCCGAGGGCACCGATGACGGCGGGGCGACGACGCCGGCCAGCGTCGACTGAGTGCCTCCGTCAGGTCAGCGGCTGGACCGGCTTGTCGAGGTCGGTGGCGAGGTGACCCGTGTCGTTGAACCGCCGGATGATCCAGCGGTCCTCGGTGACGACGATGTGGTTGATGGAGCCGTTCTCGGCCCCCACGAACGCGAACGGGTGGCTGCCGCACGCCAGGTGCATGACCATGCCGATGATCCCACCGTGCACGAACGCGACGACGCGCTGATCGGGATGGGCCTCGGCGATACGGGTGATCCCGGCACGGACGCGGGCGGCGAACTCCTCCCGTGGTTCGGCGCCGGGGATGACACCCCAGTCGCCCTTCTCGAACATCTCCCTGGCCGTGGGGTGCTGCTCACGGGCACGGATGCGCAGCAGGCCGCCCTCCCACTCCCCCAGGAACACCTCGCGGAGGTCCGCCTCGACGCGGGGTTCGATGCCGAGCTCGGCGGCCAGCGGCGCCGCGGTCTGGTGGGTGCGCTGCAGCGTCGTCACGTAGACGGCGGAGATCTCCTCACCCTTCAGCCGCTCGGCGACGCGCCGGGCCTCGTCCTGCCCCTGCTCGGCCAGCGGCGGGTCGGCATGGCCGCCGACGGTCGCGAACGGCTGGCCCTCGACGGCCGGCGCGGACTCGCCGTGGCGGACCAGCAGCAGGTCACACGCACCGGGGGCGGGCTGGAAGCGGTACTGGCGAACGGGTTCCGACATCGGTGGCAGGCTAGCTGCACCGGATGACCGCCACCGGTCGGGCGATGGAACGACGGATGGCCCCTTGACGCCATAAGTGGAGAAACACTATTGTTTCGCCTCATGCGCGACACCACCTGGGACATCCTGATCACCGGCGGCCTGGTCTTCGACGGCCACGGCCGCATGCCGACGACCGAGGACGTGGCGATCGCGGACGGGCGCATCGTCGCGCGTGGCCGTGACCTGGACGCCAGCCTGGCCGAGCGCGTCGTGGACGCCGCCGGCAGGTGGGTCACGCCGGGACTGCTGGACATCCACACCCACTACGACCTCGAGGTCGAGCTGGCGCCGGGCCTGCCCGAGGCGGCACGGCACGGCACCACCACCGTGGTGATGTCCAACTGCTCCCTCGGCACGACCTTCGGTGCCCAGCAGCGCGACAACGGTGACTACGTCGAGAACCCGATCGTGGACTGCTTCGCGCGGGTCGAGAACATCCCCAAGCCCGTCCTGCAGCGGGCGGTCGACGCGATCGACTGGTCGACCACGGGCGAGTACCTGGAGCACCTCGACCGCCAGCCGCTCGGCGCCAACGTCGTCCCCCAGGTTCCCCACTCGATGCTGCGTGCGGAGGTCATGGGCCTGCGCGACTCCGTCAGCCGCGACCCCTCCCACGACGAGATCGTGCGCATGGCCCAGCTGCTGAACCGGGCCATGAAGGAGGGGTACGCCGGGTTCTCCACCGACGCCCTGCCGTTCCACTACCTGGCCAACGACCCCAACAGGAAGACGAAGATCCCCTCGCAGTGGACCACCCGCGAGGAGCTGAAGACCCTCACCCATGTCGTGCGGCACCACGACCGGGTGTGGCAGGGCACCCCGCCGAAGGACTCGCCCGTCGACACCGTGAAGACGTTCGGGCTGACGTCCGGCACGTTGTTCGGGTCGCCGCTGCGGACCACCATCGTCGCGGCCATGGACATCGGCACCGACCGGACGGTCCTGCCGCTGTCGAAGGTCCTCATGCGGGCCTTCAACTCCCGCCTGCTCAACGGCAACTTCCGGATGCAGGCCCTGGCTGCGGAGTTCAAGGTCTGGGCCGACGGTCCGCTGACCCCGCTGTTCGAGGAGATCCCCGAGCTGCGTGAGCTCAACGAACCCGACCTCGAGGACCGTGACGCCCGCATGGCGATCCTCGACGACCCCGACTGGCAGGCCCGCTTCCGCGCCATGTGGATGGCCGGCAAGGACGGCAAGGGGCTGCCGGGGCTGCTGAAGAAGCTGCGGTACGAGCCATACGCGGTGCCGCGCGACATGGCCAAGCTGGTCATCGACGGCACCCGACCGGTCCCGGCGTGGGACGGCCTGACCTTCGCGGCGCTGCAGGAGCGTGTGCACACCTTCCAGGCCGGCCGGCTGGACTGCGACACCGACGAGGCCGCCGAGCTGCGCCGGTTCCCGGCCGATCCCGACGACGCCGACACGTTCGTGCACCTCCTGCGGACCTACGACCTGGACCTTCGCTGGTACGCCGTGACGGCCAACACCGACCGGGCGAAGGCCCGCGAGGCGTTGTTCGATCGCCACACGCTGCCCGGGTTCAACGACTCCGGCGCGCACCTGACCAACATGGCCTTCTACGACGCCAACCTGCGGGGCCTGCAGTGGGCCGCCGAGGACGGGCTGTCCCAGGTGTCCCGGCACGTCATGCGCCTCACCAAGGAGCCGGCGGACTTCTGGCAGGTCGACGCCGGCACCCTCGACGTGGGCGCGGTCGCCGACGTGGTCGTCATCGACCCCGACCGCCTGGCCGCCTGGAACCCCGACGAGACGATCGAGGTCATCTACCGCGAGGACCTCGACAACGACGTCATGGTCAACCGCCCCGAGGGCATCGTCACCACGACGGTGCTCGGCGGGACGGTGGTGTGGGACGGCGTCGACATCGCCCCGGAGGTCGGCAAGGTCCGGCTGGGCCGCACCCTCCTCGCGACGCGCTGACCGACCGGCCCGCCCTGCGAACACGACAGCGCGCGGTGATGCACCATTGGGGGCATGGGACGCGGCGACAGCATGACGATCGACGACCTGGCGGCAACGACCGGGGTGTCGAGCCGCAGCATCCGCTACTACCAGACCCGCGGCCTGCTGCCCCCGCCCCGGGTCAAGGGGCGCCAGGGGTTCTACGGGCAGAAGCACGTCGAGCGGCTGAACCTGATCACCGAGCTGGCCGAGGAGGGCCTCAACCTCCAGGCCATCGGCTGGCTGATCGGCGGGGCCAGCCGCGTGGACTCCGAGGAGCTGCGCCGGCTGAAGCGTGCGGTGCTCGACGGCTGGGTCAGCGACGAACCGGTCGCGATCTCCGCCAAGGACCTCGCCAAGGCGTTGGCCGGCGGCACGTGGGACGAGGGGACCGCGGCCCGGGCGGCCGAGCTGGGGCTGCTGGAGGAGATGGAGGACGGTGAGCAGTGGAAGATCCTGCTGCCGAGCGTCCTCGCCGCCGGCGGTGAGCTCGCCGACATGGGGTTGCCGCCCGAGCGCATGCTCGATGTCCTGGAGACCATCCGCGAGCACGTGACGCCCATCGCCGCGGCATACGTGCAGGTCTTCGACGAGGCCGTGCTGGCCCCGTGGGACGCCCGTGGTCGGCCCGAGGGCGAGTGGACCGCCATCCGCGAGGCGGTCGATCGCATCCGACCGCTCGCGGGCGAGGCCCTGCTGGCGGTCTTCCGTCAGGTGATGACCGACGTCATCACCGACCTGATGGCCGGCACGGACGAGGACGGGTCGGGCGACACGACCTGAGGATCAGTCGGCGGCCACCGTCGGCGGGGGGTCCGGCGGGGCCGGCTGTGGCTGTGGTGCCGTGACGACCGGTGGTGGTTGCTGCGGCGCCGGCGGGTTGGGAACGGGGGCCGGAGGGTTCGGCGCCGGGGCCGGTGGGTTCGGCGCCGGGGCGGGACCTGCCGGAGCGGGACCCGACGGGGCGGGCTGATCGGTGGGCTCGGCCGGCGTCGACGTCGGGCCGATGCCGTCGGGCAGCAGCAGGGTCACGCCGTCGGCGTCGTCGTCGGGGACCGCGATCGGCAGCTCGGTCGCGCGCAGGCTGACCGCGTCGGTGTCGATCCCGAAGGCCTCGACCGTGCCTTCCTCCCCGACCACGACGTCGGCGACGTGCAGGAACCAGCGGCGCTCGGCGGTCGGTGGCAGCAGGTCGGCGCAGTCCTGCAGCGTCATCGCCAGCACCACGACCCCGTCGTCGACGGCCTCCGACATGGTGAGGGGGACCTCGCACGCAGGGCCGTCGGCGTCCCCCTGGACCCCGAGGGAGAACACGAGGTCGGCAGGCCGTGGGTGGTCCAGCTCGATGGTCACCGTCGGCAGCGGCAGCTCGGCCTCGGTGGCCAGCGGGCCGATGGTGGGGCCGTCGGAGGGCTTGGGGACGACGACCACGTCGACGCCGGCCTCGGTGGCGCCGTCGGCGGTCGGGGCCGGGGCGGCACGTTCGGTCGGCGCCCCACCAGCGTCGTCGCCGGCCGCGAACACGGCGACCCCGAGTCCGGCCAGGCCGACGACGACCACCGCCATCGCCCCGACGACGAGCCGGCTCCGGCCCCGCTCCCCTGCGGCGACGGAGCCCGAGGACGGCCCGACCAGCGGCTCGAGCGCTGGCTGGTCGGACGGCGGCTGGTCGGACGCTGGCGGGTCGGTTGTCGGGAGCTCCGGCTGCGCCACGGGCACCGTCGGCAGCGCGCCCCCGACGGCCACGTCGGCGGTGTCGGAGGGCTCACCCGCAGTCGACGGCCGGTGGTCCGGCGCCGCGTGGGGGGTGCGGTCGGCCACGAACATCGGTGCCATCGACCACCCCTGCGAGGCCTGGGCATCCCTGAGCAGCTGGCCGGCCGCCTCCGCTGACGCCGGCCGGTCGGCGGGATCGCGGGCCAGCATGGCGTCGACGACGTCGGCCACCGCGCCCGGCAGGCCGCGCTCCCGCATGTCGGGGTAGTCGCCCTTCACGATCCGGAACAGCAGGTTGGCGACCGTGATGTCGGGGTCGTCGACGAACGGCGGCCGTCCGGTGAGCACGGTGTAGAGCGTCGAGCCGAGTGAGAAGACATCCGACCGGACGGTCGCGTCCTCGCCCTCCAGCAGCTCCGCCGGGGTGTGGGCCAGGGTGCCGGTGACGCTGCCGGTGGTGCTGGTGTGGGCGGCCGTCAGCAGGCGCGCGATGCCGAAGTCGCCCAGCTGCGGCTCCCCGAACCGGTTGACCAGGACGTTCGCCGGCTTGATGTCACGGTGGAGGATGCCGTGGCGGTGGGCGGTCTCCAGCGCGCCGGCAAGCTTCACGCCGGTGTCGACGACATCCGCGACCGGGAGGGCGCCCCGGATGTCGAGCGCATCCTGCAGCGATCCACCGGCCAGGTACTCCATGACGATGTAGAGGTGGCCGTTCGGCGACTCGCCGTGGCTGAACACGGTCACGATGTTGGGATGGCCCGACAACGTGCCGAGCGCCCGGAGCTCGGACTCGACCCGGCTGCGGCGTTGCTGGGTGCCGATCACCTTGATCGCCACGACCCGTTCCAGCGACGTCTGGTGGGCCCGGTAGACGACGCCGAACCCGCCGCGACCGATCTCGGCGGCGTCGGTGAAGCCCGAGATCCCGTAGCGGTCCCACTCCTCCGACACGATCCCTCGATTCCGTGTGCACGGCCCTGACTGGTGGACCGTCGCGATGCTACTCCCCTGCCGGCGTCCACCCCACGGACGATGTACCGACGATCAGTGATCCGCCATTGACTGTTACACCAGTTAGTGTCACATTGATCGTCAGACATCCACTTCGTCCAGGGAGGGCATCCCATGACCACACTGCTGCCGCGGGCCTCGAAGGCCCTGCCGAGCGCACGCCGACTCCAGCGCCTCGTGCTGAACGGCCTCACCTACCCCCACGGCGTCGAGGGGTACCGCGACGCCTACCGTCCGGCGGCCAGCGCCGGTCGCATTATGGCCACCGTCGAGGCGATCCTCCCGCAGACCCCCCGCGCCCACACGCTGGTCCTGCGCCCGGAGCGCCCGATGGCGTTCGCCCCCGGCCAGCACGTCCTCGTCACCTGCCAGGTGGACGGTGCACGGCAGACCCGCTGCTACTCGCTGTGCGACACGCCGCGCCGCGCGGACGGTCGGGTCGAGATCACCGTCGCCCACATCCCCGACGGCCTGGTGTCGAGCCACCTCACCGGCGGTGGCGCGGGTGACCCCAGCGGCGTGGCGGTCGGGGCGGCGGTCGGCCTGTCGGCACCGCAGGGCACCGACTTCGTGCTGCCACTCCCACGCCCCGAACGGCTGGTGCTGATCGGCGGCGGCAGCGGCATCACCCCGCTGCGGTCGATGTGGCGCACGATGCAGGCCGAGGGCCTCGGCGACCGGGTCACCGTCCTCTACTACGCCCGGACGGCTGCCGACGGGCTGTTCCTCGACGAGCTCTCGACGCTCGGGGACGCCCACGTCGTCCTCACCCGTGCGGCGGGCGTCGGCCCGCTCGTCGGCCGCTTCGAGGCCGCCCACCTGGCCGCCGTCGGGATCGATCCCACGACCGCCAGCGCGTTCGCCTGCGGCCCTCCCGGGCTGGTCGACGCCGTCCGCGATGCCTGGTCCGACGCACCCGACCGGCTGCGCACCGAGTCCTTCGCCCCACCGGTCGCCCCCGTCGGGGACGACATGCCCGAGGGCATGCTGACCTTCGCCCGGGCCGGCGTCTCCGCCCACAACGACGGCACCACCCTGCTGGAGCAGGCCGAGGCTGCGGGACTGTCTCCCGAGGCCGGCTGTCGCATGGGCATCTGCCACACCTGCACCACCACCAAGCACGCCGGCGCCGTCCGTGACGTGCGCACCGGCGAAGTCGACGACCGGGAGGGCTGCGAGGTCCAGCTCTGCATCTCCCAGCCCGTCGGCAACGTCTCGCTCGACCTCTGATCCGCACCCACCCCCACGCCCCATCGACAGACACGGAGCCCACCATGTTCACCCTGTCCACCCTCCTGCCCCTCCGGACCGCCACCGACGCCGCTGCGGCGCCCACGGCCGCTCCCGATGCCCGCCACCGGGGCGTCGACGCCGACGGTCGCCCGCTGCTGACGCCCGAGCAGGTCGAGGCCCTCGGCCGTGACCTCGACGCCATCCGCGAGCGCGAGTTCGCCGACCTCGGCGAGGTCGACTCCACCTACATCCGTCGCATCGTCGCGGTGCAGCGCAGCCTCGAGATCGGGGGCCGCGGCCTGCTGTTCCTCGGGTTCCTGCCCCCCGCCTGGTTCGCCGGCGTCGTCGCCCTCTCCGTGTCCAAGATCCTCGACAACATGGAGATCGGGCACAACGTCATGCACGGCCAGTACGACTGGATGAACGACCCCAACCTGCACTCCAGCAAGTTCGAGTGGGACACGGCCGCCCCCGCGAAGAACTGGAAGCACGGCCACAACTTCCTGCACCACACCTACACCAACATCATCGGCAAGGACCGCGACATCGGCTACGGCATCCTGCGGATGACCGAGCACGAGAAGTGGACCCCCTCGGCCCTGCTCAACCCGGTCAAGGGATTCCTGCTGGCGGTGCTGTTCCAGTGGGGCGTCGCGCTGCACGACATCGAGGTCGAGAAGATCCTCAGCGGCGACAAGTCCCTCGACGAGGCCCAGGACGTCATCGTCGCCATCCGCCACAAGGCCCGTCGCCAGGCGTTGAAGGACTACGTCCTGTTCCCGCTGCTCGGCCTGCCGATCGCGCCGCTGGTGTTCGCCGGCAACGTCGCCGCCAACCTCATCCGCAACGTCTGGGCGTTCACCATCATCTTCTGCGGCCACTTCCCCGAGGGGGTGGCGTTGTTCACCGAGGAGGAGGTCGAGCACGAGACGCGCGGTGGGTGGTACCTCCGCCAGATGCTGGGCTCGGCCAACCTGACCGGCGGGAAGCTGTTCCACATCATGTCGGGCAACCTGTCCCACCAGATCGAGCACCACCTCTTCCCCGACATGCCGGCCCGCCGCTACCAGCAGATCGCCGCGGAGGTCGAGGAGATCTGCGAGCGCTACGGCCTGCCCTACAACACGGGGCCCCTGCGCACCCAGTTCGGCAGCGTCGTCGCCAAGATCTGCCGGCTGGCCCTCCCCAACGGCACCGCCCGCAAGGGCCGTCCGGACCCGCGCGTCCTCGCCGGCGCCCGCTAGCCGCCACCCGCACGGGACCGCTCGACCGCAGCCCGGCTCGAACCGGGTCCGACGCCTCAGCAGGGCCGCCGCCGGTTTCTTCCGGCGGCGGCCCGGATGGTTGACTGCAGCATGGCCACGATCACTCGCACCGCCCGCATCAACGCCCCCCGCGACCTCGTGTGGGACACCCTCACCGCCTCGGCGGACTGGGCGGACTGGACCGACCTCAGCAGCTCGGTGCGCGAACGCGAGGGTCAGGGCCACCCCGATGGCGTGGGCGCCATCCGCCAGATCTGGGCGGGCGGCGTGGCGAAGGTCCGCGAGGAGGTCGTGGCCTTCGACCCCGACGCCGGCATCTACGAGTACGTGCTGCTGTCCGGCCTGCCGATCAAGGACTACAGGGGTCGAGCCGAGGTCGTCGCCGAGGGCGACGCCACGGTCGTGACGTGGACCTCGCAGGGCAAGCCCCCGCTGCCGATCCCCGGCGCCGACCGGGTCAACGGCATCGCCATGGGGCTGGTCATCGGCCGCCTGCTCGACGGCCTGAAGGCCGAGGCCGAGCAGCGGGCCAGCCGCCAGCCCGCCCGGTAGCGCCGACCGGGCCCCCCGGCGGCGCCCCCGGGCTCGGCCCGGTCCCGGGTCAGCGGCGCGCCTGCACCGCCGCCACCAGCTCGGCGTACCAGCGAGCGCTGTCCTTGGGCGTGCGGACCTGCGTGTCGTAGTCGACGTGCACGATGCCGAACCGCTTCACGTAGCCGCGTGCCCACTCGAAGTTGTCCATGAACGACCAGGCCAGGTACCCCTCGACCGGCACGCCGTCGTCGATGGCGTCGGCCATCGCCGAGAGGTGGTCGCTGAGGTAGGCCATGCGGTCGGGGTCCTCGACCCGACCGGCGGTCACCGGCGGATCGTCGAACGCGGCACCGTTCTCGGTGATGACCAGCGGCAGGGGACCCCATTCGCGATGCACCCGGCGGAGCAGGTCGGCGAAGGCCGCCGGATCCATCGGCCAGCCCATCGCGGTGAGCGGCGGGGTGGGCACGACGCTTCGGGCGGGCGCACAGCAGGCGTCGGGCAGCGGCTGGGTGCCCTCCGGCAACGACGACACGGTCTCGGAGTAGTAGTAGTTGATGCCCAGCCAGTCGGGCCGCTGGCCGGACAGGTCACCGTCGCGCATGTCCGGGGTGCCGCCGGCGGCCTCCCACGCGGCCACCGCATCGGTCGGGACCGTCCCGTTGATGATCCCGTCGAGCCACCAGCGGTTCCGCACCGCATCGAGGGCCCTGGCCGCGTCGGCATCACCCTCGCTGTCGCTGCGCGGGTGGATGGTGGTGACGTTCAGGGCGGCGCCGACCTCGGCCCCTGACGCGGCAGCCCGGATGGCCGCGTCCGCGAGGTGGTGCGCACGAAGCAGCGTGTAGGCGGCTGCCATCGCTTCGGCCGCATCGGTGTGGCCGGGCGCGTGTGCGCCCGCGTGGTAGCCGAGATGGCTGGTGCACCACGGCTCGTTGAGCGTGGCCCAGCGGGTCACCCGGTCCCCCAGCCGTTCGGCGACGATGTGGGCGTAGTCGGCGAAGCGCCCGGCGGTGTCACGGTCGGGCCACCCTCCCTCGTCCTGGAGGGCCTGGGGCAGGTCCCAGTGGTACAGCGTCGGCACGGGCTCGATGCCGGCGGCCAGCAGGCCGTCGACCAGCCGGTCGTAGAAGGCCAGGCCGCGGTCCTCGACCCGACCTCGTCCCTCCGGCTGGATCCGTGGCCAGGCGATGGAGAAGCGGTAGGACTCCATGCCCAGCTCCGCCATCAGGGCGATGTCGTCTGCCCAGCGGTGGTAGTGGTCGCAGGCCTCCGCCCCGCTCGACCCGTCGTCGATCGCCCCGGGCTGGGTGCAGTAGACGTCCCAGATGGACGGTCCCCGACCGTCCTCGTGGATCGCACCCTCGATCTGGTAGCTGGACGTGGCGGTCCCGAGCCGGAGGCTGGCGGGCAGCCGCTGGGCGAGCTCGGCCGGGGGAATGATGGTGTGGTTGTCGGTCATGCGGTTCGTGCGTCCTCCAGGATCGTGTCGCAGACGGCGCCAGTGCCGCCGAGTGCGACGACGCGGGCGGGGTCGAGTCGGGCGATCTCCTCGGCCACCACGGCGGGCAGCTCGCCGCACTGCGGGACGAGGAGGATGGGGCCGTCGGTCAGCACGCCGCCGGCGACGGCGTCGACGGTGTTGTCGGCCCGAGCGAGGTAGACGGTATCGGCGCCGGCAGGGAACTGTGCACGCGAGATGGCCACGGCCGTGTCGATCCGGCTGGCGCCCGACAGGCGGCCACTCTCGCGACCGGCGGCCGACCCCGGTCCGCGGGCGGCACCGGAGTCCGGGTCGACCACCAGCCCGGCGGTGTCGACGGCGACGAAGCGGTCGCCCGGGATGTCCCGCAGGGCACGGAGCGCGTCGTTGTCCCAGCGGTCGTCGGGCACACCGCTGATGAACCACGCCGAGCCGTTGTCGGCGAGGATCGCCCCGTGCGTCTGCAGCGCGACGACGATGGGCCGCGCCTGCGCGGGGAAATCGGTCGGATCGATGGTCGGGTCGAGGCGGAACCATGCACCCATCGGCGGCAGCGACGGGTCGTCGGCCGCGCCGGCCTGGTGCCTGGCCGGCCAGATCCAGCTTCGATCGGTGCGGGGGGCGGTCATCCGGATCGCATGGTCGACCACCCCGGTCCGTACCTCCTCGAAGCGGACCAACCCGGGAAGGATCGGGAGCCCTGCGGCGTCGGCGGACGTCCAGCCATCCGGACGCAGCGCGTTGGACGCGAGGTCGAAGATCGCGCCGGACCCTGCCGTCCACGCGGTGCCGTCGGTGGGTCGTGCGTCGTACAGCTCGTACAGCGTGCAGCGGTCGGTGTCGACGAGCAGGACGTGGCGGTCCCCGTCGGCGTCGGGTCCGCCCTCGACGAGCACGTCATCGGGGATCGGGTAGGGACCCGCGTCGCTCTCGTCGGCGAAGTCGAAGGTCACCTCGACCTCGGGCACGTCGTCGTCGACGAGGGTGATGGGGATGCCGATCGGCTGCCCCTCGAAGGTTCCGGAGCCGAAGTCGGGATGGATTCCCGCGTCCCGGCCGATCGCGGCCACCCAGTCGTCGGAGGAGGGATGGACCGGCAGGTCGGCGACCGTGGCGTACCAGTGGGAGTCGGCGGGGAACAGCGCGCACCCGCCGACGCTGCCGCCGACGGCGGGGACCGGCCCACGCGTCGGGTCGACGGCTGGCGGCCCGCCACACGCGGCAAGGGCGACCAGCAGCATCAAGGAGGCGGCCCGGCGCATGCCTGCACACTACTGCCCGGGCTCGCCGCTGCGCGCCGCGTTCGACCTCGAGGTCGGGTGCCCTGCCGGTGAGAGGGGTGCCGGGCGTCGTCGACGTCAGCGCGCGGTGCGTGACTGGCGGCCGGGGCGCCAGGACAGGCGGACGAACCGCAGCGGGCCGTCGCCACCTGCGGGAGCACGGCGGACGTCGTCGGCCTGCACGTCCAGCAGGCTCGCGACCACCGGGTCGATGCCTGCGGGCTCCGAGACGGTGATGGTCGTGGCGAGGACCAGGTCGTAGCCGCGCACGTCGGCGGGGTACCACCGCGCGTCCAGCCACAGGTCCGCGCAGGCAGCGGCTGCCGCACGGATGGTGTCGTCGGTCATGGCTGCTCGCGGTGCTCCGAAGATGACCTCGGAGCCCATCCCGGCGATCGCGGCACCGGGGAGGGACACCGCCAGCCACGGCCGCCCGGCCAGCGTGTGGGTGGGGTAGGAGGCGGTTCGGACCCGCGCGACGACCAGGTCGACCTCGTCGTCGAGGTAGCGACCGTGCTCGACGTACCGCGTCATCGAGGCCGTCGTCTGCTCCACCTGCATGGACCCTCTTCCCACCCTCGTGGCGTGTGGCCGCCGTACCGCGGACACACACTACTGAACGTGCGTTTCAGGCTACCACTGGTAGCAGCAGGCGGTCCATGCCCAGTTCTGGCCGGGCCCGTCAGCCCAGCTGGTGCTGGATCACGCCACGTCGCATGGTCAGGCGCACCCGACCCGTGAGGGTGTCGCCGGCGAAGGGGCTGTTCAGCGACTTGCTGGCCATGGTGGCCGGCTCGACCCGCCACGTCTCGGTGGGGTCCAGCACGCAGATGTTCGCGGGGCTGCCGGGGGCGACCGGCTGGCCGTGGCCCTCGAGCCCGGCGATGCGGGCGGGCGAGGCCGACAGCACCTCCACCGCCCGTGAGGGGCTCATCAGGCCACGCGACACGAGGTGGGTCCACACCACCGACACCGCGGTCTCCACGCCGAGCATCCCCGGTGGGGCCGTCGCGAGGTCGCGGGCCTTCGCCGCCGGCGGGTGGGGGGCGTGGTCGGTGGCCACGGCGTCCACGTCCCCGGCCACGAGTCCCTGGCGCAGCGCCGCCACGTCGACGTGGGTCCGCAGCGGCGGGTTCATCTTGCCGTTGGTGCCCAGGCGTTCGACGTCGGCGTCGGTGAGCACGAGGTGCTGCGGCGTGACCTCGCAGGTCACGCGAGCGCCGTCGCGCTTGGCCCGGCGCACGTGCGCCAGCGCCAGGGACGTCGAGAGGTGCAGGACGTGATAGCGCCCCCCGGTGAGCCGGGCGAGGGCCACGTCACGGGCAACGATGACCTCCTCGGCCTCGCGTGGCCGGCCGCCAACACCCAACGCTGCCGACACCGCTCCCTCGTTGATGGCGCCGCCGGCCACGAGGGACGGGTCCTCGCAGTGCTGGCTGACGACCATGCCGGGCAGGGCCAGCGTGGCCTCCAGGGCCTGTCGCATCAGTCCCGCGTCGGCGAGGACGTCGCCGTCGTCGGTGAAGACCCGGACGCCCTCGGCGTACAGCGCCGCGAAGTCGACCAGCCGCTCGCCCTGTCGATCCACCGACAGGCACGAGGAGGTGTGGACGTCCACGGGGGCACCTGCCGCGGCGGCGCGCACGTCGCGCACCACCTCCACGCGGTCGATCGCTGGCGTGGTGTTGGGCATCATCACCACCGCGGTCATGCCACCGCGGGCCGCGCCTGCCGCACCCGAGCTGATGTCCTCCGCCTCGGTTCCGCCGGGTTCGCGGAAGTGCACCTGGATGTCCACGAGGCCGGGCATCACCACGCAGCCGGAGACGTCGATGTCGGTCGCCCCGGCCACGTCGACACCGGATGCGACGACGTCCACGATGCGGTCCCCGTCGACGACGACGTCGGCTCGACGCTGCCCGTCGACGTTGACCACTGTTCCGCCACGGAGGATCTGCGCGCTCATGACAGGGATCGTACGGGGGTCGCGGGAAATATCGGTCACGGACCGTCACGCTCTGGATTTCCGATCGTTGTCCTGCCCGAGACGCCGCAACCGGCGGCACCGCAGACCACACCCGCAGACAAGACCCGCAGACCCCCCTCTCGCAGATCCCGGAGCCCGACGATGAAGAACCCGCACGCCCTGGCCAACACCCTGACCGCGTACGCCCTGATCGCCGAGAACAGCCACATCGACGACGCCGTGGATCAGCTGGTCGAGCGCATCGGGTGGGACGCGGCCTTCCTGACCCTGGCCTCGATGGAGGAACCGAAGGCGGCCATGGGCCTGTACTCGCTGGTGTGCGGCCTCTTCATCGCCGACGCCCAGTGACCCACCGATCGGCTGCCCCGGCCCGGTAACGGTCTGGGGTCGGCAAAGACTGCACCAAGTCGGGGATCCTCGGGACGCAGCGTCCCACCATCGGTGTTGGCCAGCGTCACACCCCACCACCACCAGGAGGATCCGCGAGATGATCGGCCAGCACGACACGTTCGAACCGGGCCTCGTCCGGCCCGCCCCCGACGTGGTCGCGAGCGCCCTCGAGATGGACGTTCACGACGACGAGGTCGGCGACCTCCTGATCGCACTCGTCGGCTTCGACGCGACGATCACCGCCCTCGCCGCCAGCCCGCACCCCCGCGCGGGCGCCGTCATGCCGAGCGTCCTCTCTTGGCTCCTGCTGGACTGACGGCAGACCGACCACGCTCCCCCGGGGACTCCCCCACCCAGACGCGATGATGCACCGAAGGCCCGCCGTGGGGCGGGCCTTCAGTGTGTCCGGATCGCACGCGCGGCGGCGTCGGGCCGGCTCAGCGAGCGGATCGCTTGGCGCGCGCACGCCGCAGGGCGTGTTCGACGAGCGTGACGAGGGTCTGCTGGACGGAGTCGTGCAGGCGTGCGTCGGTGCGCACGACCGGGATGTCGGGCGGCAGGTCGAGCGCTGAACGAACGTCCTCGAGCTCGTGCCGCATGATGCCCTCGAAGGCGTTGACGGCCACGATGAACGGCAGGCCGCGGTCCTCGAAGTAGTCGATGGGCCCGAAGCTGTCGTCGAGCCGGCGGGTGTCGACCAGCACGATGGCGCCGATGGCGCCCTTGCACAGGTCGTTCCACATGAACCAGAACCGGTCCTGTCCGGGTGTGCCGAACAGGTACAGCAGCAGGTCCTCCGACAGGGTGATGCGTCCGAAGTCCATGGCGACGGTCGTCGACCGCTTCTGCGAGACCTTGGACAGGTCGTCGACCCCAGTCGAGGCAACGGTCATCGCCGCCTCGGTCCGAAGCGGATCGATCTCCGAGACGGACCCGACGAACGTGGTCTTGCCCACCGCGAAGCCGCCCGCCACCACGATCTTGGTGGGGGTCAACACCGCTCGGGTGCCGGCGGGACGTGCACTCCTAGAGCGTGCGGAGACCATGCAGCACCTTCTCCAGCAGCTTGGGGTCCTGGGCGCCGCCGGTGTCGGCGTCCGGTGGCGGGTGGATGATCACGAGCCCCTCCTCGGCAAGGTCCCCGACCAGGACGCGCGCCACGCCGAGCGGCACGTCGAGGTGTGCGGCGACCTCGGCGACGCTGATGGTCCGCTGCGTCAGGTCCAGGATCTCGGCCTTCTCGAAGCGCACGTCGTCACGGGCGTCGTAGCCGCGCCAGCTCATCTCGACCAGCGCCTCGATGGCAAGGCTGGCGTCCGGCGGCTCGGTACGGCCGCCCGTCAGCGCATACGGCCGGGTCAGCCGGGTGTACGGCCGCTCCGGCGGATCGGTCTCGGGCACGCTCACGACGGAAGTGCCGCCTGCAGCTCGACGCGGAGCGCCGGGGTGAGGACATCGCCCACACGGCTGACCAGCAGGGCCATCTCGTAGCCGATGAGGCCCAGGTCGGCGTCGGTGGTGGTGAGGACCGACAGGATCGATCCGTCGGAGATCGTCTGCACGAACAGGAAGCCCGCTTCCATCTCCACGATCGCCTGCTTGACCGCACCGGCCGCCAGGCAGCGCGCGGCACCCTGGGTGAGGCTGGACAGTCCCGAGGCGATGGCGCTCAGCTGGTCCGCCGCGTCGCGGTCGAGGTTGTCGGACAGGGCGAGGGGCAGCCCGTCGGCGCTGAGCACGAGCGTGTTGGCCACACCCGGGACCTTGGAGGTGAAGTTGGCCACCAGCCAGTTCAGGTTGCGCGCGTCGTCGGAGAGATGGTTCACGTTCACGAGTCATCGCCGCTTTCCGCACCGTCGCCATCGGCAGGCGGGGCGTCGTCTGTCGTTACCTGTTCCTCGGCAGCCCTGCGCCCGGCCTGAAGTCGTGATTGGTACGACGACAGCAAGTTGCGGGACTGTTCACGGCTGACCGGCGCCGCCGCGGCTGCTGCCGGGCGGGCGTCGTCGTCGCCCTTCTTCAGCGCGGCCGGCAGCGATGCCCCCCGACGCCGCTGCGGCAGCGGGGTCCCGATCTCCGACGTCGGGCGGTCTCCGCTGTCCTCGGTCGAGGGGGCCGGGGACGCATCTGCCGGCTCGGAGGACGGGGTGGACGGCGCCGGTGCGGGGTCCCCGGGACGGGGCCGCGTCGGCAGCGCCGGTGTGGGCGACTGGGTGGCCTGGGCGTCGACGGCGGGCGCGGTCGGTCGCGGTTGGGATGCCGCTGCTGGTCCCTCGGGCGAGGGCTCCGAGGCTGCGGGCTGATCCGGTGCAGCCGCCGAGGCCGTGCCAGCCCCCGAGGGTGCGGTGGATCCCGGGGCCGCGGTGGCCCCTGGGGCCGAGGCGGCGTCCTGGGACTGGTCCCCACCGCGTGAGGTGAACAGGCCCCGACCGGGTTCGTCGAGGGGCTGGCCCACGGTGGAGCGTCGTGGCAGCGGCGGCGCCTCCGGGGCGGTGGCGCCGATCGATGGCCTCGACGGCGGCTGGTCCGCGGGGGTGTCGGCCTGCCGGGGCGGTACCGCAGGTCCGCGCCCACCCTGTGGGCCGGGGATCCCGACGCCCTCGACGGGCTTGCGACGGGCGACGGGGGCCGGGGTCACGGGATCACCCATACCGGGCAGGTCCTGCAGCAGGCGGGCGGCCGCCTCGGCCTGTGACCCGGCGGCAGGTCGCTGTGGTGCGGCCGGCGCATCGCCGGTGTTGCCGGCGGCCGCGTCGGACTCGACCGGCGTCGCGGGACGGGCTGCAGGGGTCGGCGTCGATGACGCCTGCGGCGTCGGCGTCGATGACGCCTGCGGCGTCGGCATCGATGACGCCTGCGGCGTCGGCGCCGTCGACGCTGGGGGTGGCGACTGCGATGCGGGGCTCGCTGCCGGCGGTTGCGCGGCGGGCTGCGTGGCCGGCGTCGCTGGCGTGCGACGGCTGGCGCTCAGCAGCGCATCGAGGTCGTCGCGGGCCGGGACCATGTCGTCGTCGATGGGTGAGGGCGCGAGGTCGGCCGGGGGTGCGGCGGGGGCGGACTCCTGGTCCTTCTTGCGCCCGAACATGCCGCGTCGCTTCTTCGGCGGGGCCGTCGACGGGGTGTCCTGACCGCCCAGGTGACCGCTGTAGGACCACGATCCGCCGCCCGTCGTCGCCGGGGCCGCCGGGCCCGTGGCGGCGGGTGCTGGTGGGCTGGCTGCGGCGGGGGGCGTCGGGGCAGGGCTGCTCGACCGTCCGCGCCCGCGGGCGGTCGTGGCGGGTGCCGGGGTCGTCGGGGCAGCCGCGGCGGTGCTCGGCGGACGGACGACGGCCTGCGCCCAGGCGGGGGCGCCGCCCACCGGGACGGGGGTTGGCCCTGCGTCCGGCTCCGTGGCCGTGCTCGGGACGGGAACGGGTGGCGCCGGTTCGGTGGTGGGCAGGGCGGGTTCGTCGCGTGGACGATCGGCGTCGAGGTCGCCCGCGTCGTCCAACGCCGTTGGCGTGGGCATGTCGGCGGCCGGTGGCGCGTGCTCGAGCACCGTGGACGCCGGCTCGCTGAGCAGCTCACCGGGGACCTTGACGGTCGCGGTGATGCCGGGTCCGTCGGTGTTGTGGGACAGCTGCACGGGCAGGCCGTGGCGTCCTGCCAAGCGCGAGACCACGTCCAGGCCCAGCCGCTGGCTGTCGCTCGGGCTGATCGTCTGCGGGTTGGCGAGCAGGTGGTTGTACTGCTCGAGCTTGGCCGCGTCGATGCCGATGCCACGGTCGACGATGCGGAGCAGGTAGGACCCGTCTGCGGTCGTGCCTCCGACGACCCGGACACGGGCCTCGGGCGGGCTGTAGCTCGCTGCGTTCTCGATCAGCTCGCTGAGCAGGTGCACCAGCGGCGCCACGACCCGGCCCTCGACCGTGCGGTCGTCGGCCAGCTCGAGGTCGACCCGGGTGTAGTCCTCGATCTCGCCGACCGCACCGCGGGCGACCTCCGACAGCGGCGGGCGGCCGGCGACACGCCGGTTGGGTTCGCCACCGGCGAGGACGAGCAGCGACGCCGCCTCGCGGTTCATGCGCGTGGCGAGGTGGTCGAGGCTGAACAGGTCCTGCAGCGTCGAGGGGTCCTTCTCGTCCTGCTCCAGCTTCTCGATGAGGTCGAGCTGCCGTTCCAGCAGGGTCTGGCTGCGGCGCGCCACGGTGGCGTAGACCTTCGACACCTCGCGCTGGCGACGGGCCTCGGCCTTCTGCGCGGTGGCCTCGGAGGCACGTTCGGCGGAGACGTCCTCGGCCTGACGGGTGCCGCGCCACGAGAACACCGGCACGGCCGCGGCCCCCAGCACGGCGCAGACGTGCACGAAGCTCCACGCGAACGGCGCGTTCACCGCGGCCTGGTGGTTGTAGATCAGTGTCGGATCGACGTTGCCGACGACGAGCTGCAGGACCAGCTGCGCGGCGACGGCGAGGCCGAGCGCCAGCCAGTCGCGGTAGAGGCCGACGAGCCCGATCACGATGAGGGCATGGAAGTGGGCCTCGATCGCCCCACCCGACCAGAAGATCAGCAACCACGAGCACCAGACGAAGCCGATGCTGATCAGGGCGGCCCGGAACCGTTCGGACCCCACCGTGCTGGCCGCGAGGACGAGCAGGGCAGGAACGGCGACCAGGGGTGCCCACACGACGGTGTCGACCTCGCGGAAGTAGGCGAAGATCGCCAGGAGCGGCACGTGGACCAGCAGCAGGGTGCGAAGCAAGCGGTGCCAGGTCGTGAACGCCAGGCCGAGCCCGCTGGACGTGGGGTCCGCGGACACGTCGATGACGCCATCACGACTCGTGTCGTCGGCGGTGCGCAGCTCTGCCGTGTGCTCCATCGTTCCTCCTGGCCCCCTGCTGCCGGGAGGTCTCACCCGGTCCAGCGGAACCTAGCCTCCTCCGAGGATGCCACCGATGGTGCCGGAACCGCTGTTGCCTGACACGGCATCCAGCACGTCGCCCACGGTGGAGCCTGCATCATCCACCACGTCGCCGGCCCCGTCGAGGACCTGCCCCACGTCGGGAACGACGTCGTCGAGCGGGTCCGGCAGCACGGCGTCCACGGTGTCCACGACGTCGCCGAGCGTGCCATCGACCTGGTCGACGGTGTCATCGACCGTGTCCAGCACACCGTCGACGGCGTCCAGGACCCCGTCGACGGCGTCGGGCACCACGCCGGTCGGAACCTGCGTGGGGACCTCGATCGGCAGGTCCGGTGGCGGGAGGACGTCCCCCGGATCGGGCAGCGGGACGGGAAGGTCCGGCAGGCCGGGGTCCGGCAGGTCGCCGGTCGGATCCTGGATGACGGGTTCCGACGGCGGGGTGGTCGTGGGGGCGCCGGGGGTCGGCGGGGTCGTCGGGGTCACGTCGTCGACGGACGGGACGGTCGGTGGGGTGGTCGTCACGTCGACCGGGGCCGGGCCATCGGGCATCTCCACGCCGGTCGGCAGCGCGTCGGCGATCGCGTCACGGGCGTCCGCCAGCACCTGTCGGAGCTCGTCGGCGGCGTCGAGGGCGGCACCGTCGAGCAGCGGGGCGAGGGCGGCAAGTCGCTCCTCCTCCTCCACCAGCACGTCGGCGAGGTCCAGCAGGTCGCCGGTCTCGCC
This sequence comes from Euzebya rosea, assembly GCF_003073135.1. Classification (NCBI taxonomy): domain Bacteria; kingdom Bacillati; phylum Actinomycetota; class Nitriliruptoria; order Euzebyales; family Euzebyaceae; genus Euzebya; species Euzebya rosea. Next base: position 103,040 of record NZ_PGDQ01000002.1, on the reverse strand, counting down.
GTGTTCGGTGACCAGCCGCTGCCCCTCCTCGGTGCGGTCGCTGGCGCCGCGGAGCGCAACGGCAGCCCCGCCGCCGTCGCCGTCGGCAGCCGCCAGCGCGGCCTCGTCCAGGCGGTCGAGCGCGTAGGACATGGCCCTGTGGCCACGGGCGACCTGATCGAAGGTCGCGGACAGCCGGACGTCCTCGATGACCAGCTTGGTGCCGTACAGCACGTCGCCCGGCTGGGCTCGCTCGGCCGCACCGGCGACGCCGCCACCAGCCAGCGCCATCGACGCGAAGCCGGTCGCGCCGGCGAGGCCGGTGGAGTAGCGGAAGCGCTGCACCCCCTCGCGGAGGCGCGTCAGGAACGGCGCCTCGCGGCGCTGCTCACGGGCGGCCTCGACGACCTGGGCGCGCAGCTCGGCCCTGAACTCCGGCCGCATCGGTGGCACCTCCGGTGCGGCCTCCCGCAGCAGGGTGGCGAGCGCGCTCAGCTCCTGCCGTTCGGCCTGTTCACCGACGGTGCCGGCAGGCACGTCCTGCCCCTCGAGCAGGCGTGCGAGGCGGTCGATCTCGTCGCGGCGGCTCACGGCTGGCCCCCGTCCACGGCTTGGTCCACGGCGGCGGTCACAGGAGCGCCTCGACGTCGACGTGCTTGGCGAGCGCCTTGAGCGCGCGGTACTGCAGCGCGCGGATGGCGCCCTCGTTCTTGTCCATCACCTTGGCGGTGGTCTCCACGTCGTAGCCCTGCAGGAAGCGGTGGTAGAGGACCTCGGCCTGTTCGCTCTTCAGCTTGGCCAGCGCCTCGTGGACCTGTCGGCGCATCTCCTGCACCTCGAGGTTGCGTTCGGGACGGGCGTCGTAGGTCGGCTGGTCGTCCACGGAGTCGTAGACCTCGGCCACCGCGTTCTCCATGCGGAAGCGGGCCGACTTGAAGTGGTCGTGGCACCGGTTGCGGGCGATCGTGACCAGCCAGGCCCCGAAGTCCTTGCCCTGCCAGGAGAAGCTGTCGATGCGCTTGAGTGCGCGCATGAAGACGTCGGAGGTCAGGTCCTCGGCGGTCTGGCGGTCGCCGACCCGGTGGTAGCAGTAGGCGTAGACCTTGTCGACGTAGGTGTCGTAGAGCACCGAGAAGGAGTAGGCGTTGCCCTGCTGGGCGGCGCGGACGTGCTCGACGATCTCGGGATCGATGACCTCACCGTCGGCGTGCGGCGGACCGACACCCCCGCGGGTGCCGGCGATCGACGCGGCGGCAAGGTGCACCGGCAGGCCCAGCCGAGGGGTACCCACCGCGGCCATCCGGAGCACGGGCAGGCTGAACAGGGCGGCCAGGAGGCCGACCAACCAGGTCGTGTACGTATCGGTGTCGCGGTGGCCCCGAACGGAGGAGCCAGCAGACTGCATGTCCTCAGTGTCGACGCGTCGCCGTGCCCTCGACATGGCTCGAAATGACTATTTTCGGCGCGTTCGCGCTCGTCGGGAGGCGTTCGTCGAGCTGCCGTCACCAGGGGCGGTGGCCCGACGCCGGCTGTGCCCGTCCCTCCGCCAGCCACGACCGCAGCGCCCCGACCCGCTCGCGCTGGGCGACCGAGAGGGGCACGACACGGCCGGCCGCCGCCACCAGGTCCGGGGTCGACAGCTCCCGGCTGGCATCGAAGGCGGTCAGGAGGGCGTCGTGGACGACCTGGGCCAGCTCGGCGCCGACGAACCCCTCCGTCCGGTCGGCGACGGCGTCCAGGTCGTACCCGGTCACGTCCCGTCCGCTGCGGCGGATGTGGACGGCGAGGATCTCGGCTCGTTCCTGCCGGCTCGGCAGGTCGAGGAAGAAGATCTCGTCGAACCGTCCGCGGCGCAGCAGCTCCGGGGGAAGGGCGCCGACGTCGTTGGCGGTGGCCACCACGAAGCAGGGCGAGGTCTTCTCCGCCATCCACGTCAGCAGCGTCCCCATGACCCGGGTGGAGGTGCCCGTGTCGTTGCCACCGTGGGCGAGCGCCTTCTCCATCTCGTCGATCCAGACCACGCACGGCGCGATGGCCTCGGCGACCTGCAGCGCGTGGCGGGCCCGACGTTCGGACTCGCCCATGTAGGAGGAGTAGATGGCGCCGACGTCCAGGCGGAGCAGCGGGACCCCCCAGAGGGCACCGATGGCCTTGGCGGTCAACGACTTGCCCGTGCCGGGGAGGCCGATCAGGGCGACCCCCTTGGGCGGGGGCAGCCCGAAGTCCCGGGCGGCCGCGCTGAAGGTCCGCTCGCGCAGGCGGAGCCATTCCTTGAGGGCATCCAGGCCACCGACGTCCTCGGGGCGGACGGTCGGCTCGACGTACTCCAGCGCCCCGGAGGACGCGATGACGGCCTTCTTCTCCTCCAGGACGAGCTCGATGTCGCGCAGGTCCAGCACGCCGTCGTTGACCACGGCCTTGGTGAAGACCCGTCGTGCCTGCTCAAGCGTCAGCCCCAGCGCGGAGTCGACGAGGTGTTCCAGGCCAGCGGCGTCCAGTCGCGACTCCGCCCAGCGGGTGCGGCAGACCTCGCTGAGGACCTCCTGGAGCTCGCTGCGGCTCGGCGGGGGGAGGGTGAGGGTGACCGCGGTGTCCCGCAGCGCCTCCGGCACCGTCGCGCCGGCCCCGACGACCAGCACGGTCGGCCCGGCCGCGCCGCCGCGTTGGGCGTAGTTGCGGACGGCCCGGAGGATCCGGTGGTCCTCCCACTCGTGGTGGAAGTCCTTCAGGACGACCAGGGTGTCGCTGCTCATCTGTCGCAGGCGGGACAACACGTCGATGGCGTCGGTCGCCGGGGCCATCGGCCGCCCCTCGGTGACCGAGGTGAACCCCGTCATGACGTCCCAGGTCAGGCAGCGCACGTGGAGGGTGCGACACACCTCGGCGGCCCGGGCGACGACGCGCTGTTCCTCCAGGGAGTCGACGACGATCAGCGGGAAGTCCGCGCGCAGCTGGATCGCGAGGTGGTCGGCGAAGGCCAGCGCGGCCCGGGCGTCCTCCATGGCCGGTGTCCCTAGCCCTGCTCGGTGGGCGGTTCGCTCGACGGTGCCGCGGCGAGCATCGCGTGGATGTGCGGCCGCAACGCCCGGAACGCCCTCCCCCTGTGGCTGATGGCGTGCTTCTCCTCGGGGGCCATCTCCGCGGAGGTGCGGTCGTGTCCCTCGGGCTGGAAGATCGGGTCGTAGCCGAAGCCGTTGTCGCCGCGCGGGGGACGGACGATGGTGCCCTCCATCGTGCCCTCGACGACCTTCACGGTGCCGTCGGGCATGGCGATGGCCGCGGCGCAGACGAACCGTGCGGTCGGGGCCTCCTCCCCCGCGGTGCGGTCGAGCACCAGCTGCAGGTTGGCCTCGTCGTCGCGCTGGGGGCCGGCGTAGCGGGCGGAGTACACCCCGGGTGCACCGTCGAGGGCGTCGACGACCAGTCCGCTGTCGTCGGCCACGCACGGCAGCCCGACCGCAGCGGCGCAGACGGTCGCCTTGAGGACGGCGTTGGCGGCGAACGTCTCCCCGGTCTCCTCCACGTCGGGCAGGTCGACGTCGTCGGCACCGAGCAGCTCGACGTCGAGGCCGGTCAGGATGTCACGAAGCTCCGCGACCTTGCCGGCGTTGTGGGTGGCCAGGACCAGCCGGGCGGTCACGCGGCGGCGACCGCGTCGCGCTGCGCGGCGAACAGCTGCTCGCAGCCCGCGGCGGCCAGGTCGAGCATGTCGGTCAGCTCCTCGCGGCTGAACGGCACGCCCTCGGCGGTGCCCTGCACCTCGATGAGCCGGCCGTCGCCGGACATGACGACGTTCATGTCGGTCTCGGCGCCGGCGTCCTCGTCGTAGCACAGGTCCAGCCGCGGCTCGCCGTCGACGATGCCGACGCTGACCGCGGCGATCTGGGTCAGCTCGGGGACGGCCGTGATGATCTCCCGCTCGGCCGCCGTGCGCAGCCCGACCGCCAGCGCCACCCAGGCGCCGCTGATCGATGCGGTTCGTGTGCCGCCGTCGGCCTGCAGGACGTCGCAGTCCAGCGTGATCGACACCCCACCGAGGTGGTCGAGGTCGACGGCCGCACGGAGGGACCGGCCGATGAGCCGCTGGATCTCCACGGTACGGCCCTTCTGCTTGCCGCGGGTGGCCTCGCGGTCGGTCCGTTCTCGGGTGGCGCGGGGGAGCATGGAGTACTCACCGGTGATCCAGCCCGACCCGGACTCGCGCAGCCAGCGGGGCACGTCGTCGCTGATGCTCGCCGAGCACAGGACACGGGTCTCCCCCATCGTGATGTCGGCGGATCCCTCCGCGTAGGCCTGCATGCCGGTGGTGATGGTGAGGGGGCGGAGCTGGTCGGTGGCACGGCCGTCGGGACGTGCGGGCTGGTCGGTCAAAGGTCGATCTCCATGAGGTCGACGGCGACGATGACCTCGCCGTCGTAGTGGGTGGCGGCCTCGTCGGCGACCGCCTGTGGGTCGTTGTAGGGCGAGACGTGGGTGATGAGCAAACGGCGAGCCCCGGCGGAGGCGGCTGCCCGACCGGCCTCGGCGCCGGTGCAGTGCACGTCAGCGGGCAGGGGCCGCTGGGACTCGAGCCACGTGGCGTCACAGATCAGCAGGTCGGCGTCGGCGGCCAGCCGGTCGATCTCGGGGGTCGGGGCGGTGTCGCCGGTGAACGCCACGACGGTGTCCCCGATCGTGATGCGGCTGCCGAGGGTTTCCGTCGGATGGTTCATCGCGAACAGCTCGATGGCCATGTCCCCGACGTGCACACGGTCCCCGGCCGCGGCCGTGTGGAAGTGCAGCAGGTCGGCCATCTTCTCCACCGACTCCTCCGGCAGGGTGGTGCTGACCACCGGGTACATGTCGGCCGGTCCGTACACGGGGATCGGGTCGGGCGTCGCGGGGTGGAAGCGCAGCGCGTAGTTCAGCCCGAAGACGTCCATGTAGTGGTCGGGATGCATGTGGCTGATGACCAACCCGTCGAGGTCGGCGATGTCGCGGACCTTCGACAGGTTGTGCAGCGCACCCGACCCGATGTCCAGCAGGAGGTCGGTGCCCTCGTGGGTCACGAGGTAGGAGGAGCACACCCGTTCGGCGGAGGAGTGCGTCCCGGCGCTGCCGATGACGGTGACGGTGACCGTCACGGGTGGCGGTCCCGGCGGTGCGGCGGGGTGGTGGTGCGGCTCATGGCCGGGGAGTCTAGGAGATGCGGTCCACGCCCGTCCGCGCTGGGCTCGGGTCAGGCTGGCTCGACATGTTCACCCAGGGGGGCTCGCTGACGCTCCACCCCCCCTTCGACCCCCCGGAGCCAGCCCTCCGGGCCTCGCTCCGCTCGGGTCCTCAGGCTGGCTCGACATCGGCGTCCCTGATCCTCGGGCCCAGGAACCGTTCTGCGAGGCGGGCGAAGTCGGCGGGGTCGCCGGTGGCGGCGAAGCGGTGCTGGGGGGTCTGGGTGTGGGCCAGCAGGTCGGCGTCGACGAGGTGGGCGAACACGGCCCGTGCGCAGGTCTCGGCCGAGGAGACGAGGGTGACGTCGGGTCCCATGACGTAGCTGATCACGCCGGTCAGCAGCGGGTAGTGGGTGCAGCCGAGGATCAGGGTGTCGACCTGCGCGGCCTTCATGGGCGCCAGGTACTCCTCGGCGACCTCCAGCACCTCCGGGTCGGTCGTCCGACCCTGCTCGACGAGGGTCACGAAGCGCGGGCACGCAGCGCTCGTCAGCTTTGTGTCGACCGATCCCAGCCGCTCGACCGCCCGGTCGTAGGCGCCGGAGGAGATCGTGACCTGCGTGCCGATGACGCCGATGCGTCGGCTGCGGGTGACGCGGATCGCGGTCTCGACCGCCGGTTCGATGACGCCGAGGACCGGCAGGTCGAACGTCAGCGGGTCGAGCTCCAGCGCGGCGGCTGTCGCCGTGTTGCACGCGGCGATGACGAACTTGACGTCCTGCTCGGCCAGCCAGCCGACGTCGTCGGCGGTGAACGCCCGGACCTCCTCCACCGTGCGGGGCCCGTAGGGACCGCGGGCGGTGTCACCGAGGTAGATGACCCGCTCGTCGGGGAGCAGGTCCATGAGCGCCCGGGCCACGGTCAGCCCGCCGACGCCGGAGTCGAACACCCCGATGGGGCGAGGGTCAGCCATCGTCGTCGAATGGTAGCCACCCCCTCGATCGCAACCCTCGACGTCGCCCGGCCGGTCGGGCGGGACCCCGGGCTACCGCACGTCCCGCGACAACCACACCTCCGGGGACCGCCTCGGATCGGGCCAGCCTCACATCAGCGTCAGCACGGTCAGCACGACCACCGCCAGGAGGCCCGCCGCACCTGCGGCGGTCGCCCGAAGGGTGGGCCGGCGCGCTCGGGCGGCCGCGATCCCCGCCACGCCGAGCAGCAGCACCGCAGCCGCCAGGAGCTGACCGGCGATGGGTTCCAGGCCGGTGCTGTCGGCGGCGACGACCAGCAGGCCGACCGGCACGATGGCGGCGGTCGTGGCCGTGGCCATCGAGCCGACCCGTGGGTCGGTCCGGCCGAGCACGGCGGTCACGACGAGGTACAGCCCCAAGCCGCCCAGGGCCAGGATGGTGATCAGGACGCCCGTGCCGGCCAGCAGGGCGGCCACGTCCGGGGCGCAGCTGGTGGGGCACGAGAACGCCTGGAGCAGGAGCCCAGCCAGCACCGCGGTCCCCGACCAGCCCGCCCCGACCAGCAGCGCGAGGCCAGCGACGGTGCGCTGGACGCGCGAACGGGTTGTCATGGACGATCGCCTCCTCGCGATGACCGTTTCCGGTCGGCGCGCAGGCAAACGTGGCCTCAGGTCGAGCGGTGTGCCCAGGCCTCGGCCCACTCCTCCAGCGGGGCCATGCGCGCCAGGAGGTCGAGGCCGTCGGGGGTCAGGCGATACCCCCCGTTGACGGTCACGATGCCGGCGCTCCGGAGCTCGTCGAGGCGCTGCTGGAGGACACCCGCGGACACTCCTCCACAGGCAGCGCGAAGCGCACGGGAGGTCATGGAGCCCCCGTCCCGCAGCTCCCAGAGGATCCGCAGGCTCCACCGGCGGCAGAAGAGGTCGAGCAGGTCCGCGATCGGCTGCGCGGTCGGCACACGCGGCACCGTCGAACCAGAACGCCCCTCAGCCTCCATGCCCCCAGTGTGCGCCCTCGCCGCCGCTCGAACCAGCCCCTGTTTGCGGAACAGGCGACAACGGCACTCGCCCGGAACATCTTGCCATGCGCCATCATTTGATGGAGCATTCTGTGATGGTACGAATCACAGACACCGAGGAGCCGCTCCCGTGCGCACGACCCTGACCGCTACCGATGGGGTCCGGCTGGCCGTCGAACACCACTCCACCGACGGGCCGACCGTGGTCCTCGTGCACGGCTTCCCCGACACCCAACGGGTGTGGGAGGAGGTCGTCGAGGCGCTTGCACCATGGGCTCGGGTGGTCACCTACGACGTCCGCGGTGCCGGTGCCTCGGGACGCCCCGACCACCGCGACGGGTTCCGGTTCGCGCAGCTCGCCGAGGACCTCCGCACGGTGCTCGACCACGTCCAGCCCGACGAAGCGGTGCACGTCGTCGGCCACGACTGGGGCGCCATCCAGGCGTTCGAGGCGGTGTGCCTGCCCGAGATCGCCACGCGGATCGCCTCGTTCACGTGCGTCTCGGGCGCGTCGTTCGACCATGCGGGGCGGGCGCTGCGCGCGACGCTCGGGGGATCCCCACGGCTGCTCCGCAACGCGCTGCGGCAGCTGGCCAAGTCCTGGTACATCGGTGCCTTCCAGCTGCCCGTCCTGCCGGAACGGGCGTTCCGCAACGGCACCGGGGTGCGGATCCTGGAGGCGCTGGAACACCTCGAACCGCGCCCGGGCCATCCCGCCGACACCCTGGCCGAGGACGGCGCCAACGGGGTCGAGCTGTACCGCGCCAACCTGCACCGCGTCATGCGTCCACGGCGCAGCACGGTGCACGTGCCCACCCAGGTCGTGATCGGGACCGAGGATCCGTTCGTCTCCATGGGGTTGTTCGACGAGCTGGCCGAGCTCGCCCCCGAGGCGTTCCTCCAGCGGATCCACGGCGGACACTGGCTGCCCCGCACCCATCCGACCGCGATCGCCGACGCCGTCCACGACCTGGTCCGCCACGTTCAGGACGGGACGACCAGTCCCCGGCTGGAGCGCAGCCGTCTGTGCCCGGGCACACCGGTGCAGCAACCCCTCGGCGGACGTGTCGCCGTCGTCACCGGCGCGGCGAACGGCATCGGCCGTGCCACGGCGCTCGCCCTGGCCGATGTCGGCGCGCACGTGGCGCTGGCGGACCTCGACGGCGCAGGACTGGCCCGCACCGCCGTGGAGGTCGCCGCCGTCGGTGTGGGGGTCTCCACCCACGAGGTCGACGTGGCCGACGGCGACGCCATGGCACTGCTGGTCAAGGACGTCGTGGCCGAGCTGGGGGTGCCCACGGTCGTGGTCAACAACGCGGGCATCGGCATGTCCGGCCCGTTCCTCGGCACCACGACGGCGGACTGGGACCGCATCCTCGGGGTCAACCTCTGGGGCGTGATCCACGGCAGCCGGCTGTTCGCCGCCGAGATGGTGGCGGCTGGCCTCCCGGGGCACATCGTCAACGTCTCCTCGGGGCTGGCCTACACGCCGGCCCGCGACATGTCCGCCTACGTGGCCACGAAGGCAGCCGTCCTGCGCCTGTCGGAGGTGCTGCGCGCCGAGCTGGGCGACCACGGCATCGGCGTCAGCGCCATCTGCCCGGGGGTGGTCGACACCGGCATCACCGATCGCACCGCCTTCGTGGGCGTGGACGACGCGGAAGCCGACCGCAAGCGGACCACGGCGTCGGCGATGTACCGCCGGCGCGCCTACACCCCCGACCGGGTGGCGAGCGCCATCGTCGACGCCATCCGCCACGACCGCGCGATCGTGCCGGTCAGCCCCGAGGCCCACGTCGGCTGGATCCTGTCCCGCCTGTCCCCCGCCCTCACGCGGCGGTTGTCCGCCGTCGATGCCCTCGGCCTGTCCCGCTCGCGCAGCAAGGACCCACGATGACCGCCCTGCCCCGCCCTCGTGTCGACACCCGTGCGTCCGCGCAGACCCGGGCCGACGCACCGACGCGTGCCGACGCGCACGTCCCCCAACCGCGCCGTGCCCGCTTCGACTGGGCCGACGTCCCGCTGCACTGGATCCCCGGCGACGCCCACTCCACGCACGTCATCAACAGCCTCCACCTGTTCCTCCCCGCGGGCGAACGCTGGTTCGTCAAGGTCATGAAGCAGGCCCTGCCGCTGGTCACCGACGACCTGCTGCACGACCAGGTCCGCGCGTTCATGAGCCAGGAGGGCATCCACGCCACGGCCCACGGGACCGCGGCTGCACACCTGCGGGCCCACGGGCTGGACCACGCCGGCTACGACCGTCGGCTGGAGGTCGTCTTCGACCGGTTGCTCGGCGACCACCGGCTGCCCGGACGGCGGATGCAACGGGCCTGGCTCGACGTGCGGCTGGCCATCATCGCGGCGATCGAGCACTACACCGCCGTCCTGGGCGACTGGATCCTGAGGGCCGACGCCCTCGACGAGGCCGGTGCGGACCCGGTGATGCTGGACCTGCTGCGATGGCACGGTGCGGAGGAGGTCGAGCACCGCTCCGTCGCCTTCGACCTCTACCAGCACCTCAACGGCAGCTGGGCACTCCGAGCATCGGTCGCGCAGGTCGTCTTCCCGGTGCTGCTCGCCCTGATGCTGGACGGGACTCGGGTGCTGATGGGCGAGGACGCCGACGCGCCGCGGTTCCGCCCGATCGGCGGCTACGTCGCTGGCATGGACAAGGGGCGCCTGCCCAAGCTGCTGTGGCTGGCGATGCAGGGACCCCGGTACGTCCGACCCGGGTACCACCCATCGCTGGAGGGCGACATGCAGCGGGCGCTGGACTACATCGCACGCTCGCCATCACACATCCGCGCCCTGTGAGCCGGGTGGCCACGGGGCTCCCGTCGAGCACTGTGGTTGCGCCGGCCGGGCGTCAGGCGTCCTCGAAGACGACGGGAGCACCGAAGGCCGCACGCCTGGTGGCGCGCCGCAGCGCCACCAGGACGGCCGGACCCAGCAGGGCGATCGCGAGCACGTTGGTGATCGCCCGGCCGGTGTCCCATCCCAGTGCGGACGTGGTGATCGTGTACAGCACGAACCGCTGCAGGTTCTCCAGCACCGCCCCCCCGGGCACGTAGGACAGCCCCGTGTCCGCCCCCAGCGCGAACGGCCAGAACGACAGGTTCATGAGGAACCCGAAGGCGTAGGCCACGACGACGCCGTGCACGCAGAGCAGCACGATCTCGGCCCGCCCCCGGAGACCACGGAAGGGCAACATCCCGGCGGTCATGCCGATCCACGCCGACGCCAGCATCTGGAAGGGCAGCCAGGGCCCCACCCCACCGGTCAGGAGGGCCGAGGCGAACAACGTCGTGCACCCCAGCACGAAGCCAGCCCCGGGCCCAAGGACCCGGCCACCCAGCACGAGGAGGAAGAACACCAGCTCGATCCCGGCCGTACCGGCACCGAGGGGGCGAAGCACCGCCCCGACGGCCGACAGGATGCCCAGCAGGGCCAGCGACTTGGCGTCGAGGCCCCCGTCGGCGAGGTCGGCCAGCACCACGGCCAGCACCATCGGGACGACAAGCACGAACACGAACGGGGCGTCGGTGGTGTGGGACCACCCGGGCCCCGGTCGCAGCAGCAGCGGCCAGCAGAACAACGCGAGCCCCAGCACGGTCGCCACACCCAGCAGCACCGCGGTACGGCGCCCCAGGCCGACGACCGGCGTGGTCGCTGGGTGCGGACCCGGCCGCAGCGCGGTCTCGCTCACGTCGACGCCCCCGCCCGGTCCTGCAGCGCCGCCATGATCTGGTCGACGGTCAACCAGCGGTGGGGGTGCATGACCTTGGCCACCTGCGGGGCGAACATCGGGGAGGCACCGATCACCGTTGCCGCGGGACCGTCGGCGATCACGTGGGCCTGTGACATCACGACGACCCGGTCACAGGTGCCGGCGGCGAACTCCACGTCATGGGTGGCGACCACGACGGCCAGCCCGTCGGCGGCCAGCCGTGCGAGGACCCCGGTCAGCCGGTCCTTGGCGGCGTAGTCCAGGCCGCGCGTCGGTTCGTCGAGCAGCAGCACCGATGGCGCCGCGGCGAGCTGGACGGCCAGGACGAGGGCCAGGCGCTGCCCTTCGGACAGGTCGCGTGGGTGGCGCTCGTCGGGGACGTCGCCGACCAGCTGGTCGAGGAGGTCACGGCACGTTCCCGGCGCGACCTCGCCGTGCTGGTCGGCGATCGCGAGCTCCTCCCCCACGGTGGCGGCGTACAGCAGGTCACTGGGGGTCTGGGGGACCAACGCCACCAGCCGTCGCGCGGCGGCCGGGGACAGCTCGGCCGGATCGCGCTGGTCGACGGTCACCGTCCCCCCATCACGCGTGCCGCTGCCCTGCAGGGCCCACAGGAGCGAGGACTTGCCCGAGCCGTTGCGGCCCATCAGGCCGACGACCTGTCCCGGGGGGACCGCCAGGTCGACCCCGTCGACGGCGAGGACGTCGCCGTGGCGAACGACCAGGTCGTGGGCGAGGAGCGCCGGAGGCGGGCCGGAGGCGGCGGATGCGCGTCGGCCGGACCGCAGCCACCGACGGGGGGTGGTGGCGGTGTCGGGCTCGGTGACCGTGACCTCGGGGGCGGAGTCGGTCGGCGAAGCCCCCAGGCTGTCGCGCAGCGAGGTCGCGCGGCGGCGGGCGTCGCGCACCGACAGCGGGACCGGCGTCCAGCCCAGCGCGCGGCCGAGGTGGACGACCGGGGGCGCGACGGCGGCGTCGGCGGCGATCCGGCCCGGTTCGCCGCTGCGGATGGTGCCGTCCGTTCGGACCTCCACGAGGGTGTCGGCGTGCTGCAGGATCCGCTCCAGCCGGTGCTCGGCGACGACGGCGGTGACCCCGAGGTCGTGGACCAGGCGGGTCACGGCGGCCAGCACCTCCTCCGCGGCGGTGGGGTCCAGCGCGGATGTCGGTTCGTCGAGGACCAGCACACGTGGGCCTGCGGCCAGGACGGCGCCGATGGCGACCCGCTGCTGCTGTCCGCCGGACAGGGTGCGCAGCGGACGGTCGCGGAGGTCGGCCAGCCCGAGCAGGTCCAGCATCTCCTCGACCCGCTTGCGCATCGCCGCGGCGTCGACGCCGAGCTGCTCCATGCCGAAGGCGATCTCGTCGGTCACGATGTCGGTGGCGAACCCGGCCAGCGGGTCCTGCCCCACGGTGCCGACCACGTCGGCCAGCTCTCGTGGCGGATGGTCGCGCGTGTCGCGCCCGGCGACGACGACGCGTCCCTGGAGCAGCCCACCGGTGAAGTGGGGCACGAGGCCGCTGATGGCGCCGAGGAGGGTGGACTTGCCGACGCCGGTTGCCCCGACGACGACGCACAGCTCGGCCTCCTCGACGTGGAGGTCGATCCCGCGGAGGGCGGGCCGGTCCGACCCGGCGTGGGTGATGGTCACCCGGTGCAGGTCGATCATCGGCGACGACCGTTCGGAAGGGCGGCCGGGAGCAGCGCGACCAGCACGCCGGCGGTGGCGAGGATCGGGAGGACCGGCCACGCGAAGGGCTGCACGGTCGGGAACAGCAGGTCCGGCGCGCGCCCTCCCGCAACGACCACGGTCACGGCGGCGGTCAGCCCGGCTGCGGCCACGACCGTTTCGGTCGGGCCCCAGCGGTCGGGCCGGTGGACCGTCCGCTGGACGCGCGCGCCGGCGGAGCGGAGGCCGAGCGCCACCATGCCGACCCCGAGCAAGAGCGCGGGCAGCCCGAGCACGGCGGGGGAGGCCGCGTCGAGCTGGCCGTAGGTGCCGACCACGAGCAGGACCAGTCCCCCGAGCAGCAGCAGGGCGGTGCGTCGGCGATCCACCGGAGGGACGTGGGCCCGCCGGCCGTATCCACGGGTGTCCATGGCGGCGGCCAGGGCCAGGGACCGGTCCAGTGCGTCCTCGAGCACGGGGACCAGCACGCGACGCAGTCCACGGAGGCCGCGCACGGGGTCCTCGCCCCGCAGCCGCCTGGCTCGGCGGACCCGCTGGACACTCTCCACCAGCTGCGGGGCGACGGTGAGGGCGACGACGACGGTGGTCCCCAGCTCGTGCAGGGCCGCCGGCACCTGCCGCAGCAGCCGCTTGGGGTCCGCCAGCAGGTTCGCGGCGCCGATGCACAGCAGCAGCGTGGCCAGGCGCAGCGCGTCGTAGAACGCGGCGAGCAGGACCTCACGGGTGACGGGGCCACCCAGCCGGATCCCGGCGACGACATCGGGCAGCGGGATCTCGGGCAGGACGAACAGCACGGTGGTTCCGGCCCCTCCGCCGACGGCCACGGCGAAGAGCAGGCGGATGACGATGACCAGGCCGGCAAGGAAGAGGTAGGTCCGAAGGCCCAGCGCCCACGGCGCATCGGTGCGGCGGGCGACGACGACCAGCAGGGCCACGGCGAGCACAAGCCCGAGCAGCAGCGGGTTGGTCGTGCGGCTGGCGGCAGCAGCAAGCCCCAGTGCCCACAGCCACCAGGCGCCGGGGTGCATCGCGATCAGGGCTCCCTGCGGCGAACGACCACGACACCGGCGGCGCCGAGCACGGCCACGAGCACCGACGCGCCGACGACCGTGCCGACGGGCGAACCCTCGTCGACGGCCAGCCCGGACGGGGTCGAGGTCGCCGGGGGCGTCGTGGGCGGCCCGGTCGGGTCGGCCTCGGTCGGTTCGGCCTCCGCCAGCTCGTCGTCGGGCGGCCCGGTCGGGGCCGTGGTGGTGGTCTCGGTCGGCGTCGGTGTGGTGGTGGGCGCGGGTGTGGCCGTCCGTGTGGGTGTGGCGGTCGGCGTCGCGCTGGCCTCCTCAGCGGGCGCCGCGCTCGCCGGCGCGGCCGTGGGGACCGGCCGTTCGGTCGCGGCAGCAGGCGCCAGCGCGGGCGTGCCCTGCGGGTCGGTGCTGGCCTGACCGTCGGCGGTGCCCTGCCCGTTCCCGTCGCCGTCCTGCCCGCCGCCCTGTCCGTCGCCCCCGGTTGCAGGGGCGGGGGTGGCCGCGGCGGGCGGCGCTGGCGGCGCCGACGTCGGTGTCGGGTCCGGGCCGGGGGTGGGCTCCGGCGCGGCTGCCCGAGCGGGCGGCGCCGTGCGTGGAGGCGTGCGATCCGGGCCTGCCGGGTCAACGTTGTACGACCAGCCCTCGACGCTTCCCGGGGCCGGGGTACGGCTCCCGGCGCCGGACGTGGAGTAGGCCCAGTCGCCACCGCGGTCGGCGTGCCAGTAGGACCAGAACGCATCGGCGGGTGGGGTATCGGCGCACCCGCGGTCGGCAGGCCGTCCGTCGATCCGGCAGACGAAGCCCGGCTGCGTGGTGACGGTGGTGTACCCGAATCCGGCCTGCTGGAGGGCATCGAAGCCCGATCCCACCGGGCCGGGGGCACAGCCGATGACCGTGCCACCACCCAGCGACTGGAAGTCCACGACGACCGTGACCCCCGTCTGGTCGGGACACGCGCCGCCCTGCGACCGCGCGGGCCCGGCCATGGGCCCGCCCAGCAGGGCGAGCAGGCCGACGAGCAGGGCGAGCGACAGGCCGGCCACGACCGACGCCGACGTGTGCAGCGACGTCACGGTCATCGGCCGGCCCCGTGACATCAGGCGCAGCCCTCCCCGGTGATGGCGTCGGCGACCGCGTTGGCCACACCAGCCGACACGGCGGCCTCGCCGCCGTAGACGAAGGCCTGCTCGACGCTGTCGGTTCCGCACAGGTAGGCGGCCACGTCGGCGGACAATCCGTCTGTCGGGGTGATGAGCAAGGGGGCGCCCAGGCCAGCCGCGTGCCGGCCACCGGCCAGCGCGTCGGCGAAGTCGTCGCGACGGGCGATACCGACGCTGGTCGGGCCGTCGAAGAACGCTTCGGCCACCGCGACGGCGGTGCCCTCTCGGGTGGCACCCACGATGGGGTTGGCGTCGGGGTAGGCCGTGGCCGCCGGGCCGCCGACGGCATGCACGGTGGCGTCGGCGTGGGCCTCGATCCAAGCGTCGACCGCATCGTGCGGCGCGCCGGACGGGGTCAGGAGGACCACACCCTCGCCGGTGGCCGCTGCGGCCGTGCCAGCGGCCAGCGCGTCGGCGAAGTCGAAGGCAGTGGTCAGCAGGATGTCGGTGGGTTCGGTCCCACGGACGGCGACGACGGCGTCGGCAACGGCCGTGGCGGTGGTGATGCGGTCGGCACCGCTGACGCGCTCGACGGTGTAGCCGAGCGCCTCGATTCCGGCGACCACGTCGTCCCCGAGCGCGGCGGTGCCGCCCAGGACGTGCACGGTCGACTCCGCGGGAAGGACCCGCTGGATCTCCTCGGCCACGGCGTCGGCCAGCGCGTCCGCGCCGCTGATGAGCAACGGCCCACCGACGGCAACCGCCAGCGGGGTCCCGGCAAGCGCGTCGGCGAAGGAGTCGGCGCGGGCCACGACCAGCCCGGTCGCCGCACCATCGGCCACGGTGGCCCGGCTGACCGCGATGGCGGTCTCGATGCGGCCGGCCTCGGCGACGCGCGTCAGCGTGCCGTCGGTGGCGGCGGCAACCGACGGGGCGGACCCGTCGGAGTAGACCCAGCCCTCGACGTCGCCGGGAGCGGGGTCAGAGGTGTCGGCACCGACCTGGTAGCCGGTCCACGATCCGTCGGCGTTGCCGAAGAAGTACGCCCAGTACTGCCCCTCGAACGGCTGCTCGCAGGCCAGCTCGGGCAGGCCCTCGATGGCGCAGACGAACTCGCCGAAGTCGCTGGAGGACGTGGTGATGTCGAAGGCCGCCTCGCGAAGGGCGTCCAGGCCCGACGCCGGATCCCCCGGCGCACAGCCGGTGAGGACCTCGCCACCGTCGAAGAAGGTCAGGTCGACGGTGACGGTGACGCCCTCGGCGTCGGTGCAGGCACCGCTGACGGGCTCCTCGATCGCAGGGGCGGCGATGGACGGGAACGCGGGGGCCCCGAGGGCAAGGATCCCCTGGGTAGTGGCCAGCAGCAGCGAGCCGTCGTCGTCGACGGTGTAGGCGATGGCGCCGGCCTCGGGGTCCTCGGCGGGCTTCTGCAGGGTGATGACGAACTCGGCCGCCGCGTCGGCGGCGTCGGTCAGGTCGAGGGCCCGGAGTGTCTGGGCGGCAAGGCCGGTGGAGTTGGCGTTGCCACCGAACGAGCCGTCATCGGCCTGCTGGTCGGCGAGCCATGTCGCGGCGGCATCGCGCTCGTCGGCGGTCGGCTCGATGTCGAGGAGGCCCTGCACGGCCATCGCGGTGGTGTCGATGTCGCCGCCCGCGGGGGTCTGACACGGCATGGACACGCCAGCCATCTCCGTCAGCCCGTTCTCCCAGCCGCCGTCGGGGCAGCGGCGGTCCGCCAGCCACGTCGCGGCGGCCTCGGGCACGCCACCAGCGGTGGTGGCCAGCGCCTGCAGCGCCAGGGACTGGGTGAAGACGGTGGCGTCGGCGAACCGGCCGGCGTCTCCGCCGTCGGTGGCCATCAGGGCGCGCAGCTCGGCCTCGAGGTCGGTTCCCCCGACGTCGGTGTAGTCGCCACCGCTGGCCCGGAGGCCCAGCATGGCCTTGGCGGTCTGGCCCTCGTCGGGCGTCTCGACCTCGTCGAGGTAGGCCACGACGGCGGCTTCGAGCTCGGCACGGATGGTGGCGACGGTGTCACCGTGGAGGCCGGCACCGGACAGCGCGAAGATCACGTCGGCCATGCCACCGGGGCTGGTGACCCTGCCCTCGGCGTGCTGGTCGACGAGCCACGCGGCGGCAGCCGATGCGGCGGCCTGCTGATCGCTGGCGTCCTGCGCCTCGGCGGGCGCGGCGGGAAGGGCGAGAAGGGTGGCAACGAGCGCGCACAGCGCGGCCACCACGGTGACCCGGGTACGGATCGACACGACGGACGTCATTCGGGGAGTTGCTTTCTCGGTGGGGGCCCAGCGGGCCCATCACCGGCGGCTCCACCTGTGGCGTCGGGGCCGGCATGGGCTCCGTCCGCAGACCACGACGGTGTGAGGAGCCTGTCACCTGCGCAGGCATTCCGGCTTGCACCACGTTCGATGGTGCCCACGGTTGCGGGTCAGCGCCGGACTCGGACCGGCTTCCCCTTTGCAGGACCGTCCCACCGCAGACGGCGGGACGACCACGAACGGTAGGTCCCCGCCCCCACGCCGGTCAACTCGGCATCGGGACGGGGAGCTCCCGACGAACGGTCAGCGCAGCTCCGCCGACGACAGGCCGAGCAGGCGGCGGGCGATGATCAGCAGCTGGATCTGCTGGGTGCCCTCGAAGATGTCGAGGATCTTGGCGTCACGGGCCCACTTCTCCAGCAGCTCGGTCTCGCCGTAGCCAACGGGACCGCACAGCTGCACGCAGCGCAGGGCGACGTCGACGACCATGCGGCCGGCCTTGGCCTTGGCGTAGCTGGCCTCCAGCGAGTTGGGCTTGGCGTTGTCGGCCATCCAGGCAGCCTTCAGCGTCAGCAGCCGGGCGGCCTCGAAGTCGGCTTCCATGTCCAGCAGCGCCTGGGCGGCCGCGGACTGGCTGTGCGCGGGCTTGTCCCAGTCGACCTCGACGCCGGCCTCGGCCAGCAGCTCACGGGTGCGCTCCAGGCAGGCCTCGGCGACACCGATGCCCATGCTGGCGACCAGCGGACGGGTGTTGTCGAAGGTCTGCATCGCCCCGGCGAAGCCCGACTCGACGCTGACCTCGGGGTCACCCAGCAGGTTCTCCGCAGGCACCCGACAGTCCTCCAGGACGAACTGGGCGGTGTCGGAGGCACGGATGCCGAGCTTGTCCTCGCTCCGCACGAAGTTGAGGCCGGGGGTGCCCTTCTCGACGACGAAGCTCTTGATCGCCGCCTTGCCCAGGTCCTTGTCCAGCGTGGCCCAGACGACGAGCAGGTCGGCCCGCTCGCCGGCGGTGATGAAGATCTTGGTGCCGTTGAGGATGTAGTGGTCGCCGTCGCGGACCGCCGTGGTGTTGATGGCGGAGGAGTCCGACCCGGCGTCGGGCTCGGTGATGGCCATGGCGGCCCACTTGCCCTTGAACCGCTCCATCTGCTCCTCCGAGGCCACCGAGGCGATCGCGGAGTTGCCCAGCCCCTGGCCGGGGATGGTCAGCATCAGGCCGAGGTCGCCCTTGGCGGCCTCCTTGATGGACAGCACCGTCGACATGTTCGAGGCGTTGCGGTTCTCGCCGTTGGTCGGCTTCTCGCGCTTCACACCGGTGGCGCCGGTGCCCTTCATGGACCCGGACTCCTCCATGCCGGCCATGGCGGCGGCCAGCATGTCGAGCTCCTTGGCGTAGGTGTGCTCGTCACGGTCGTACTGGCGGCTGATCGGCCGCAGGACGTGCTCGGCGACGGCCTTGGCCTGGTCGATGGCCGGGGTGAACTTCTTGGGGACTTCGAGGTTGATCACGGTGTGCTCCCTTGGATCCTGGTGTCGTGGTCGCGGTCGGGGTGTGGTCGTGGTCCGGTGCTAGACCAGGACCATCCCGTCGACGACGGCGGCGGCGCGCAGGTCGCGGTACCACCGCTCCACCGGGTGCTCCTTGACGTAGCCGTGGCCACCGAGCAGCTGCACGCCGTCGGAGCCGATCTGCATGCCCTTCTCCTCGGCCAGGCGAGCCGCGACGGCGGCTTCACGGGCGAACGGCTTGCCCTGGTCGGCCAGCGACGCGGCGCGGTAGGTGGCAAGGCGCATGCCCTCCAGCTCCACGCCGATGTTGGCGACGGTGAAGGCAACGGCCTGCCGGTTGGCGATGGGCTCGCCGAAGGCGTGGCGTTCCTTCACGTAGGGGATGACGTAGTCGAGGACCGCCTGCGCGGTACCGACGGCAAGGGCGGCCCAGGCGATGCGCGTCCGGGCGATCATCTCGCTGTGGACCTCGGGGGCACCGTCGCCGAGCAGGTTGGCGGCGGGCACGCGCACGCCCTCCAGCAGCAGCTCGCCGGACGCCGTCGCGCGCACGCCCATGGTCGGTTCGGCCTTGACGGCCAGCCCGGCGGTGCCGGCCTCGACCAGGACCAGCGCGGGGCCGGATCCCTCGAGGTCGGCCGACACCAGGTACAGGTCGCAGCGGTCGACGTGGGCGACCAACGCCTTGACGCCGTCGAGGACCAGCTCGTCACCCTCCCGGCGAGCGGTGGTGCGCAGCACCGTGGGGTCGAACAGCGGGTGCGGCTCGCTGATCGCCAGCGCCGCGGTCGGCGGGTTGTCCTCGGTGAACGCCGGCAGGAAGCGGGCCTGCTGGTCGGCATCCCCCCAGAGCGACAGGGCCGAGGCGACGGCCGCGGGGGCCATGATGCCGGCGGTCAGGCCCATGTCGCCGGCGGCCATGGCCTCCAGCGCCAGGACGCTCGTGACGGCGGACCGCTCGTCGACGACGCCGCCGAGGTCGCTGGGGATGCCCAGGACCATGGCGCCCATCTCGTTGGCCATCGCCCGCAGCTTGTCCGGGGTGGTGCACGTGTCGTCGGCCTCCCGCGCCGCGGGACGCAGGTGGGTCTCGGCGAAGTCGCCGAACCCCTCCACGAGCATCTGCTGCTCCTCGTCGGGGGTCAGGTCGAACAGCGTCGCGCCGCCCTCGACCGGGGCCTGCCGGGCAGCCCTGCCACCGTTGATCGCCTTGCTGGCCTTCGCGAACTGCCGGCCGGCGCCGACGGCGGCGGTGAAGCCGTTGCGGGTGCTGGACTGCACCAGCGCCTCGACGCGCTCGCGCAGGCCGTAACGGTCGAGCAGCTCGCTGCTGGCCAGACGGCGAAGCCCGCCGAGGGCCAAGCCCATTCCATCTCCTGCCAAGCTCATGTGGGATCCTCCAGAGGGCCGGGTACATGCACCCCGACCCCGATTTGGTCGAAGGGTGCTACCAACGGTAGCGTTACCGCAGGTTACAGCAACAGATCCACCCCATGTCAAGTCAAGGAGCACACCCGTGAGCCAGACTCCCCGGGACGCCGTGATCGTCGGCGGCAACCGCATCCCGTTCGCCCGTTCCAACACGGCCTACAGCAAGGCCAGCAACCAGGACATGCTGACCGCGGCCCTCGACGGCCTCGTCGCCCGCTTCGGGCTGGCCGGTCAGCGCCTCGGTGAGGTGGCCGGCGGCGCGGTGCTCAAGCACGCCCGCGACTTCAACCTCGTCCGCGAGTCGGTGCTGGGCAGCGCGCTGTCCCCCGAGACGCCCGCCTTCGACATCCAGAAGGCCTGCGACACCTCGCTGGAGGCCACCATCGCGGTGGCCAACAAGATCCGCCTCGGCCAGATCGACTCGGGCATCGCCTGCGGCGTCGACACGACCTCCGACGCGCCGGTGGCGCTGAACGAGGACCTGCGCCACGTGCTCATGGAGGCCAACCGCGCCAAGGGTCCGATGGACTACGTCAAGCTGCTCGGCAGCCTGCGGCCCGACCAGATCGTGCCGGAGATCCCCCGCAACGCCGAGGCCCGGACGGGCATGGCGATGGGCGACCACCAGGCCATCACCACCGCCGAGTGGGGCATCTCCCGCGAGGCGCAGGACGAGCTGGCCGTGGCCAGCCACCGCAACCTGGCAGCCGCCTACGACCGCGGCTTCTTCGACGACCTGATGACCCCGTTCCTGGGGCTGTCGAAGGACAACAACCTGCGGCCCGACAGCAACGTGGAGAAGCTGGCGACCCTGAAGCCCGTCTTCGGTGACCGCGAGACCGGCACCATGACGGCCGCCAACTCCACTCCCCTGACCGACGGTGCGGCAGCCGTGCTGCTGTCGACCCGCGAGTGGGCGGCCGAGCACGACCTGCCGGTGCTGGCCCGCTTCGTCGACGCCGAGTCCGCCGCGGTCGACTACGTGCACGGCCACGAGGGCCTGCTGATGGCCCCCGCCTACGCCGTGCCCCGCATGCTCGCCCGCAACGGCCTGACCCTGCAGGACTTCGACCTCTACGAGATCCACGAGGCGTTCGCCTCCACCGTGCTGTCGACGCTGGCCGCCTGGGACGACAAGACGTTCTGCACCGAGAAGCTCGGCTTGGACGACACCCTCGGCACCATCGACATGGACAAGCTGAACGTCGCCGGGTCGTCGCTGGCCACCGGCCACCCCTTCGCCGCCACCGGTGCCCGCATCGTGGCGACCACCGCCAAGCTGCTGGCCGAGCGCGACGACTGGACCAACGGCGGCCGTGCGCTGATCAGCGTCTGTGCGGCCGGCGGCAACGGCCTGGTCGCCATCGTCGAGCGCGCGTAACCCCTCCCACGGTGTGTCGTCGAACCGGCCGCATGACGCCGCTGGGCGACACACCGGCCTGACCAGCCCTCCCCCAACACCCCCTGTGTCGCCGAACCGGCCACATGACGCGATCGGGCGACACACCTCTCCACCCGAGGAGCACCCCAACATGGCAGATCGTTACACCCAGTTCGTCAACTCCCAGATCGGTGAGAAGCTGGCCGACCTCGTCGGCCTGCCCAAGCCCTCGACCCTGCGCCGCCACGAGCCCGGCCAGCCCCTCCTGGAGGGTGCCGTCCTGCTCGGCGGCGACGGCCGGCTGCGCGAGACCGTCGCGAAGGCGCTGGCCGCCGCCGACGTCGAGGTGCACACCGAGCTCGCCGACGCCGAGGACACCCCGCGCTACGCCGCGCTGGTGTTCGACGCGACCGGCCTGACCAGCAGCGACCAGCTGGTCGCCCTGTACGACTTCTTCCACACCACCATCCGCCGGCTCGGCGCCAGCGCCCGCGTCGTGGTCCTCGGCACCGTGCCGACCGCAACCGACTCCCCGGCCGAGCACACCGCGCAGCGCAGCCTGGAGGGCTTCGTCCGCTCCATCGCCAAGGAGCTGCGTGCCGGGGGCACCGCCAACCTGGTCGAGGTGCACCCGGGCGCCGAGGCCGGCGTCGGTGCCCCGCTGCGCTTCCTGCTGAGCGGCCGGTCGGCCTTCGTGTCCGGCCAGCGGTTCACCGTCGGCCCGCGGACCGAGCACCCGCCGGTCGTCCCCACCGACACCGACCGGCCCCACGACGGCAAGGTCGCCGTGGTCACCGGTGCGGCCCGTGGCATCGGCGCGGCCATCGCCCGCACCCTCGCCCGCGACGGCGCGACCGTCGTCTGCCTGGACCTGCCGTCGGCCGGTGACGACCTCGCGAAGGTCGCCAACGACGTGGGCGGCACGGCCCTGCAGGTCGACATCACCGCCGACGACGCGGCCCGGACGATCATCGACCACGCCACCGAGCGCCACGGCGGCATCGACATCGTGGTCCACAACGCCGGGGTCACCCGCGACAAGACCATGGCGGGCATGGACGAGAAGCGCTGGAACATGGTCCTCGACATCAACCTGTCGGCCATCGAGCGCATCAACGACGCCCTGCTGGCCTCCGACGTCCTCGAGGCCGGCGCGCGAATCGTGTGCGTGTCGTCGATGTCGGGCATCGCCGGCAACCGTGGCCAGTCCAACTACGCCGCGTCCAAGGCGGGGGTCATCGGCCACGTGGCCGCGCTGGCCCCGACGCTGGCCGACCGCGGCATCACCATCAACGCGGTTGCCCCCGGGTTCATCGAGACCAAGATGACCGACGCCATGCCGGTCGCGACCCGCGAGGTCGGCCGCAGGCTCAACAGCCTGTCGCAGGGTGGCCAGCCCGTCGACGTGGCCGAGACGATCGGCTTCTTCGCCGGACCGGACGCCGCATGGCTGAACGGCACTACCGTCCGCGTGTGCGGGCAGAACCTGCTGGGGGCGTGATCCGCTGATGGCCGACACCACCGACCGGCCCGAGACCGCACCGACGGTCATCGAGCTCGACAGCCCGCCCGACCTGACGCCGATGCTGGCGAAGGTGGCGGCGGGGGCCCTCCCGCTGCCCGGTCGCGGCGGCGGGAAGGGCGACGCGGGGTTGCCCGACACCACCGTCGTGCTGCACGACGCGACCGTGGACCTCGACCACCTGGCGTCCTACGCCGAGGTGTGCGGGTTCCGCCTGGGGTCGACCCTGCCCCCCACCTACCTGCACATGCTGGGGTTCCCCCTGTCGGTGCAGCTGATGACCCGCGACGACTTCCCGTTCGGACTGATGGGGATGGTGCACGTCGCCAACCGCATCACCCAGCACCGTCCCGTCGGTGTCGGGGAGACGCTGGAGCTGACCGCATCGGTCACCAACCTGCGCCCCCACCCGAAGGGGAGGCAGATGGACAACGTCGTCGTCGCCACCGTCGACGGCGCGACCGTCTGGGAGTCCACCAGCACCTACCTCACGCGTGGGTCCGGCGCGGACGAGGCTGCCAAGGGCAGCAGCGTGGACGTCGAGGTCGCCACCCTGCCCCTCACGGGCCTGTGGCGGGTCCCCGGCGACATCGGTCGTCGGTACGGCGCCGTCTCGGGTGACCGCAACCCCATCCACATGTCCGGCCTGACCGCGAAGGCGTTCGGCTTCCCCAAGGCCATCGCCCACGGCATGTGGACCAAGGCCCGGGCGCTGGCGGGCCTCGAGGGCGGCATCCCCGCGGCCTGCGACATCGACGTGGCCTTCAAGCTGCCGCTGCTGCTGCCCCGCACCGTGGAGTACGCCACCCAGCGCACCGACGACGGCGGCTGGACGTTCGGCGTCCGCAGCCGCGACGGCAAGCCGCACCTGGCGGGGACCGTCACACCCCGCTGAGGCACCACACGCGGCGGTCGAGCGGACGGGCTGGCAGGCTCTCGGGGCGATGCGTCCTCCCCCGCTCGACCGTCGTGTGGTGCTGCGGCAGCCGTGGGCCATCCGGTCCGCTGGCGCCTCGGCCCTGATCGTCCTGGTCGCCATGGCCATCCCCGGCACGATCGCCATCGTGCTGGTCCCGGAGAACCCACGAGAGGGATGGCTGGCGGTCACGCTGGCCGTGGTCATCTGGACGTGGTTGGCGGCGCGTTGGCGTTCGGCCGCCATCGTGCTGGACCCCGACGCCCTGCGACGCCCGGGACCACGGCCGCCGTCGGGTGGGCCACGCGTGCTGGCGTGGGCAGAGGTCGACGAGCTGCGATGGGAGACCGTCCGTGGTGGTGGACGCAGACCCGTGACCACGCACCTGCTCCACGCCATCAGCGGGGATCGGCGTGTGCGCCTGACTCGTTATCCGGCGAGCGACTCCGACCGGACCGGGTACGACCAGCGGTTGCGTGACGCCGGCGTCGTGACCGGGTGACCTGTTCGGCCCCTCAGGCCCAGAGGGTGTCGGCGATCGACTCGGCGATGTCCTCGACGTTGCCGCCGGCGTAGGCGCCGGTGGAGAGGTACTTCCAGCCGCCGTCGGGTGAGATGGCGACGATCTTCGACCCCTTCGGCAGGCGGCCGCAGACGCGGATCGCGACGGCCAGCGACGCCCCCGTGGACACGCCGGCGAAGATGCCCTCCTCGGCGGCCAGCGCACGGGTCGCCCGCAGGGCCTTCAGGGAGTCGACCTTGATGCGGCTGTCGAGCACCGACTGGTCCAGGACCTCGGGCACGTAGCCCTCGTCGAGGTTGCGCAACCCGTAGACGAGGTCGCCGTACTGCGGTTCGGCGGCGTAGACCTTGATGTCGGGGTCGTGGGCCTTCAGCCGGGTACCCACGCCGGTGACGGTCCCGCCGGTGCCGAGGCCCGCCACGAAGGCGGTGATGTCGGGCAGGTCCGCCAGGATCTCGGGGCCGGTCGTCTCGTAGTGCGCCTGCGGGTTGGCCTGGTTGCCGTACTGGAACGGCATGTACAGGTCGGGGTCTGCGGCAGCCATCTCGCGGGCCACCCGGACCGAGCCGTTGGAGCCCTCGTTGGCCGGCGACAGGACGATGTCGACGCCGAACAGCTCGAGGATCTGCCGACGTTCCTCGGACGTGTTCTCCGGCATGACGCAGGTCAGCTTGTAGCCACGCGGGGCGCAGAGGGCGGCCAGGGCGATGCCGGTGTTGCCCGACGTCGGTTCGAGGATGCGGGAGCCCTCGTGGAGCAGCCCCTGCCGTTCGGCGGACTCGATCAGGTACTTGGCGACGCGATCCTTGATGGACCCCGTCGGGTTGTGCCCCTCCAGCTTGAGGTGGATCTCGTAGCCGTCCGGGGACAGGTTCGGCAGCCGCACCAAGGGGGTGCGGCCGACGGCGTCGGCGATCGAACGGGCGAGCACGAGGGCAGGGGCCAGCAGCTGCGGGCTAGCAGCCGCCCGCGACGGCCGGCAGGATCGCGATCTCGTCACCATCGGCCAGGGCGGTGTCGGCCCCGTCGAGGAAGCGGACGTCCTCGTCGTTGAGGTAGACGTTGACGAACTTCGCGAGCTGTCCGTCGTCGGCGGTGACGGCGTCGGTCAGGCCCTCGTAGCGGGTCGACAGGTCGTCGATGAGCGCCTTGAGGGTTGCGCCGTCGCCTTCGACGGCCTTCTCGCCACCGGTGTGCTTGCGGAGGACTGTGGGGATGCGGACCGTGACGGCCATGGGGGGTGCCTTTCGTGGTCGCGCGGCCCGTGCCGAGGGTGCGGCGGGCCTGCGTGGTGAACGGTTTACGACGTTAACGCGGGCCCTGGGGCTGGGCTTCCTGCGCAACGGTGAGAACTCGTTCGCTGACCTGTCCATCGGTGATGTCGTATGCCCGGATGACCGGGTCGGGGTCCTGCAGGCTGACGATGATCGCGACGATCCCCGGCCAGTACGCCGACTGCTCGATGTCGGTGGGCGAGGGGTAGGCCTCGGTGTGGGTGTGGCAGTGCCAGATGGCCGCCCACTCGAGGTCCTCGTCGTCCATCTCCCGCATCGCCTTCAGCTGCGCCTTCGGCTCCATGCGGAACCACGTCATCGAGCGGTCGGCGTTGGGGATCGGCCAGTGACGGACCAGGCGTCCCTCGTCGTCGGCGGCCAGCAGGCCACAGGTCTCGAACGGCGTGTCGCTGCGGGCATGCGCGACCATCTCGTCGCGGATGTGTGGCGGCAGCTCCAGGGTGCCGTGCATGGGCGCAACAGTCATCGACGGCAGGCTACCCGGCGACGTCGGTCGGGCCTCCGCGGCTGATGGTCATGGTGCCGACGGTGTCGGCGGTGACGACGCCCACGACGGCCGCCGGGTGGCCCCGCTCGACCAGCCAGCGGACCGCCTCGTCGGCGCGCTCGGGCGTGGCACCGAACAGCAGGCCGCCGGACGTCTGGGCGTCGGCCAGCAGCATCACCGCGTCGCCGGTGACCCCGTCATCCACCACGAGGCGCTCCTCCACCCACTCGTGGTTGCGTCGGGTGCCGCCGGAGACCATGCCGGCCGCGATCCCCTCGACGGCGCCCGGAAGCGCCGGCGCCCGGTCGGCCCACACGGTCGCCGCCACCCCGCTCGCGTCGAGCATCTTGCGCAGGTGGCCGAGCAGCCCGAAGCCCGTGACGTCGGTGCACGCCGACGCGTCGGCGTCCCGGGCCGCGGTGGCGGCGTCGGCGTTGAGCGTGCACATCGAGGCCACGGCGGCCTCCAGGGCCCCGGGAGCCGGCTGCCCGTGCTTGACCGCGGTCGTGATGACCCCGGTGCCCAGCGCCTTGGTCAGCACGAGGTGGTCGCCGGTCCGCAGGCCGGCGTTGGTCAGCACCCGGTCGGGGTGCACCTCGCCGATGACGGCCTGCCCGTACTTGGGTTCGGCGTCGTCGATGGAGTGGCCGCCCACGGCGAGCCACCCTCCCTCGGCCGCCGCGTCGGCGCCGCCCGCCAGCACCTCCGCCAGCAGGTCGTTGCCGAGCGCGTCGGTGGGCCAGGCCACGAGGTTGAGGGCGAACAGGGGGCGTCCACCCATCGCGTAGACGTCGCTTGCCGCGTTGGTCGCGGCGATGCGGCCCCAGGTCCGGGCGTCGTCGACGATCGGGGTGAAGAAGTCGGTGGTGGCGACCAGCGCTCGGTCGTCGGTCAGGCGCCAGACGGCGGCGTCGTCACCGGCGTCGGTGCCGACGAGCAGGTCGGGGTGGCGGGGCGGGGCGACGCGGGCGAGGATGTCGGCGAGCTGGCCTGGGCCGATCTTGCATCCACACCCGGCGCCGTGGCTGAACTCGGTCAGGCGGCGGGTCATGGCGTGGGAGCCTATGCCCGGTGCGGCGCCGTCCGTGCATCGACGGCCGGCTCGTCGGACTCACCGACCACGCCCACGACCCGCGCGGGTCCTGCCGGAAGGGTCACGCCGAGCACGACGAGGCCGTCCTGGCAGCGCAGCTCCAGCGACCCCCCGTGGGCGTCACAGAGCTTGCGGACGACGTGCAACCCCAGGCCGATGCCGTCGTGGGGGCGTGTGTCGGACAGGTCGACCTGCACGAACCGGGCGAAGATCTGCTCGCGCATGTGCTCGGGGACCTCGGGCCCGTGGTTGGTGAAGACCAGGGCGATCTCCTCCCCCGCGGTGCGGCCGCGGATGCGCAGCGCGGTCCCCGGGTCGGCGAACTTCATCCCGTTGTCGACGAGGTTGCCGAGCAGCAGCCGCAGGTGTTCGCGCGACATGCGGGCCGTCATGTCCTCGGGCACGTCGACCTCGACGTCGGTCGCGCCGTCCTCCCCGCCGGCGAACTCCTCCACCAGCCGTTCGATGGTCGCACGGATCGGGAAGTACCGCTCGGTGTGTGGCTCGACGTCCATCGTGGCGGCCAGCATGTTGCCGATCAGCCGTGACAGTCGCAGGCCGTTGCGTTCGATCCTGTCCGCCGACAGCTCGACCATCTCCGCGGGCAGCTGACCCATCGACGCCGATCGGCGCAGGGTCTGGGAGAACCCGATGATTGCGGTGAGGGGGGTGCGGAACTCGTGGCTGACGACCGCCAGCAGCTCGTCCTTCAGCCGTTCGGTGTCCTGCATGCGCGAGAGCATGGTGCGCTGCACGGCGACCATCTCCTGCATGGAGGCCTCACCGACGAGCTGGTCGGCCTCGCTGAAGCGCCACCAGAGGAGGTGCAGGGCCATGGCGGCGAGGAGGAGCAGCAGCTGCCCGACGACGAACGCCGTCGGCCGGGTGGCGGCCATGGTCGCGGAGGAGGAGACCAGGCCCACGGCGGGGCCGACCGCTGCGACGCCGACGCCGACGAGGGCGGCGGTAGCAGCCCCGGCGTAGGGGCGGCGTTCCTGGTACAGCGCGACGACGCCGAGGAGGATGGCGCTGCTCAGCAGGATCCCGTCGGCGCCGTCCGTGGCGACCCAGGCGGCGACGGGGACGATGCCCAGGGCGGTCGCGGCGAGCGTCCGGGCAGCCAGCCGGTCGCCCATCGCCGTCGCGGCCGTCACCATGGCGCCGACGACCGCGCTGGCGGTCAGCGCCGGGGCCGGGTCCGCCCCGACGAGGAGACCCGACAACAGCGGCACCGCCGCACAGACGATGCCGACGAGGAGCACGGCACGATGTCGTCGTCCGGTTCGGCGCACGTCCAGCGTCGCGCCTCGGGGAAGGAGCTCCCCCAGACGTCGACGTGTGTCGCGCATGCGGGTCGCGCGAGCAGACGCAGGCCGCTGCACCCTGCCATCCTCACCCACCGCAGCGGTGAAGTCACGCACGAGCAAGCTGCCTGTTCGCACTAGTTCCACCGGTCCGGGGGCCGGTGGCTACGATCCGCCGGTGACCGCAGACGCCTTCTTCACCACGATCGACGACCGCATCCCCGACGGCGACCGCCCCGGAGGTGCCCGTCCCAGCAGTGGGCCTGCCGGGCGTGACGCCGCGATCCTCGTCGTGGCCGCCAACGAGATCGCGGTCGGCCCATGGGACCCGGGCGCCCTGCACGCCGGCCCACCGTCGGCGCTGCTGCACGCGGCCATGCGACGGCACCACGACCCCGAGGGCCGGATCACCACGCGGGTCAGCTACGAGATCCTCCGCCCGGTGCCCCTCGGACGCCTCTCGGTCCGGACACACGTCCAGCGACCGGGCAGGAAGGTCGAGCTCGTCGCAGCCGAGCTGGCCGACGACGACGGGACCGTCGTGATGACGGCGGCGGAGTGGCGGATCCGCACCACGCCGCTGGACCTCGGCGTGGGGATCGAGGGCGAGCCGATGCCCGGCCCCGACGGGCTGCCCGCATCGGTCGGCTTCTTCAAGCAGGTCCCGGAGGGTGGCTACGTCTCGACGATGGAGTCACGGTTCGTCGAGGGCGGCTGGGAGGTGCCCGGCCCGGCCCGGGCGTGGATGCGCATGCCGGTGCGACTGCTCGACGACGAGGACCTGACCGGGGTGGATCGCCTGCTCGTGTCGGCGGACTCCGGCAACGGGGTGTCGGCCCGCAGCGGCCCGGGAACCGCCCTCGGCGAGGACGGGCTGTTCGTCAACGTCGACCTGACGGTGCACCTGACCCGCGAACCCCGGGGTGAGTGGATCGGGCTGGACGCCCACACGGTGCTCACCGACCACGGGGTCGGCCACGCCCACTCCGTCCTGCACGACCTGGACGGTCCCGTCGGCCGTGCCAGCCAGTCGTTGATCGTCGACCGTCCCGGCTGACGCGGCCCGTCGGCACCCAACGGCAGGACCGACCAACGAGAACCGCTCGTTCAACGTCGGGCGCCGGCGTGCCGATACAGGGAACGTGAGCCTCTCCAGCCCGGTGACTGCCACCACGACACGTCGTGGGGGCTTCTGGCCGACGGCACCCGAACGGGAGTGGTGGCACCACGCCATCGGACTGCCCGTCGTGCTGCTGCTCGGGTGGTACGCGTTCGTCCGGGGCACCCGCGTCCCGGTGCTCGGCTGGATCGACCTGGCCGTGCACGAGTTCGGCCATGTCGCCTTCGCGTGGCTCCCGCGGGCGGGGATGTTGACCATGGGCAGCGGGACGCAGGTGCTCGTGCCGTTGGTGGTGGCCGCCGGGTTGTGGTGGAGGTCCCGGGATCGGCTGGGGGCGGCGCTGGCCCTCGGGTGGGCCTCGACGTCGGCCCAGGACGCCTCGGTCTACATCGCCGACGCCCCCGTCCAGCGGCTGCCGCTGATCGGTGGCGTCCACGACTGGGGCACGCTGCTCGGTCCGCGTCACCTGGACGCCATGTGGGCCGCCGACGACCTCGCACGGCTGGCGTGGGGGTCCGGGCTGGTGCTGTGGCTGGGCGCCGTGGCGGTGCTCGCGGTGGAGATCGTGCGCCTGCGGTCGTCGAGGTCCGGCGGAGGCACCCCCTCCGGCGATCCGTCGGGCCTCCCGGACGACGACCCGCCCACGACCTGGTCGCTGCCGGCGGCGAGCTGAACGTCACACCCCGGTTCCACACTGGGCGACGTGATCCACGACCCCCACCCCGGCGCCCGCTGATGCAGGCCAAGGGGCATGCGCTGTCGGGGGCCGCGACCTTCCTCGCCGTCGCCCCGACGCTGTCGATCCCTCCAGCGGCGGTGCTGGTCGGCACGCTGCTGTGCGCCGGGGCGGCGACGGCGCCGGACCTGGACCATCCCGGATCGACGATCACCCGAACCGGTGGACTGGCCACGCGGGCCGTGGGTGTCGCCATCCGGGCGCTCGCCGGAGGGCACCGGCAGGCGACCCACAGCCTGCTGTTCGTCGCAGCCGCCGCGTCGGCGGTCCACCTGTTCGTGGTCGGCCCACCTGCCGTCGTGCCGGCTGCCGCCATCGTGGGCGGCCTCGTCGCCGTCGCGGGGCCGCTGCTCGCGGCGTCCTTCGGTGGCCGCGTGTCGCTGCTCGGCTTCGTCGTGGCCGCGGCCGGGTGCGCCGGGCTCGTCCTCGGCGGTCGCGTCCCGATCAATGACTGGTTCACCGTCGCCGTGGCGGGCGGCCTGCTGGTCCACGTCGTCGGGGACATGCTGACGCCCGAGGGTGTGCCGCTCCTGTGGCCGTGGCGCCGTCGGTTCGGGGTCGGGCTGTTCCGGACCGCCGGGATCGCCGAGCAGGTCGTCACCGTTGCCCTGGCCCTGGCGACGTTCGGGCTGGCGGTCCGCGCGTTGCTGTGGGCACACGGCGTCGATGTCGCAGGCCCCGGGTAGCGTCCTCCGGGATGCGAACCGTGGAAGACGTGGCCGCCGAGGTCCTGGCCGACAACCCCGATGGCCTGCCCACGCCCAGGCTGGTCAGGGCGGTGAAGGCCTCGGGCGTGCCCGCCTCGCGTCCGGCGCTCGAGCGGGCGCTGGTCAGGGACGCCCGGTTCCATCGCGAGGACGTGCTGGGCAAGCCGACCTGGATCCTCCTGGACGAGCCCGTCACCGCTGCCCCGGACGCGCCGGTCGTGCCGTCCACCAGCCCCCTGGACGGCCTCGCCCTTCGCGACTGGCAGATCGCGGCCTTCGCGTCGTGGGCGCAGGCCGGCTGTCGCGGTGTGGTCGAGGCGGTCACGGGCACCGGCAAGACGCGGCTGGCCATCGCCGCGATCCGGGCGTGCCTGGCCCAGGACGGTCGGGCGCTGGTCATCGTGCCGACCCTGGACCTGCTGACGCAGTGGCAACGCCAGCTGCACGAGCTGGTCCCGAGCGCACGCGTCGGCCAGCTCGGCGGCGGTCGGGCCGACGACCTGCACGAGCACCACGTGGTCATCGCCACGCCGCACTCGGCTGCGTCGCTGCCCGTCGACCTGCCGGCAGGCGCCGTCGGGCTGCTGGTGGCCGACGAGGCCCATCGCTACGGCGCCCCCACCTGGGGCGAGGCGCTGAAGCCGGCGTTCGCGATGCGGCTGGCGCTGACGGCCACCTACGAACGCAACGACGAGGGGCTGGTGGAGGTGCTGGCGCCCTACTTCGGCGGGGTCGTGCAGTCGTACTCCTTCGCCGACGCCGCGGCGGACGGCGTCATCGCCCCGTTCGACGTCACCTTCGTCGGTGTCCCGCTGACCGACGGCGAACGGTCCGCCTACGACAACGCCGACGGACAGGTCCGGCAGCACCGCAAGGAGCTGGTCGCCCACGGGCTGCCGAAGTCGCCACTGGAGCTGATCGCGGCTGCTGCGGCGCTGTCCGCGGGGGCGGAGGGCAAGCCGAACACCAGGGTGCGTCGTGAGGTCGTCGCCGCACGGGCGTTCCTGTCGGCGCTGCGCCGACGACGCGACGTCGCCGCCCAGGCCGACGCCAAGCTGCAGGTGGTCCATGCCCTCGCCCCGTCGCTGGCCGCCGAGGGCACGCGAGGGCTGGTCTTCACCGACACCGTCGAGCAGGCCGAGCTCGCGGCCATCGCGCTGCGCCGCCACGACGTGCCGGCCGAGGAGATCCACGGCGACCTGCCCAAGGACAAGCGCCGCATCCGCCTGGCGCAGTTCCGCAACGGCAACCTCCAGGTCGTGGTGGCGCCGCGGGTCCTCGACGAGGGGGTCGACGTGCCGGACGCCGAGCTCGCGCTGGTGCTGGCCGCGTTCCGGACACGCCGGCAGATGATCCAGCGGCTCGGTCGGGTCCTCCGGCTGAAGGACGACGGCCGGGCGGCCCGGCTGCTGGTGGCCTTCGCCGTCGACACCCGGGAGGACCCAGCGCACGGGGCGCAGGAGGACTTCATCAACGAGGTCATCGACGTCGCACGGTCGGTCCGGACGATCGGCCTCGCCGACCTGGGCGGGACTGGCCGCTGAGCGACCCGTGACGCCCGACCGGGATCAGGTCGGGACCAGCGTGTTGGCGAAGACCTGCCAGGCCAGGACGCTCTTTGCCGTGATGCTCAGCCAGACGTAGACCCGTTCGCCGAAGAGGTAGTCACGCCAGCGGCCGACCTGGCGGTACTGCAGCCACTGGTTGACCGCGAAGCAGTTGAAGAAGGCGAAGAGGCTGACGAAGATCCCGTACACGAACGTGGGCACGGCCGAGCCGGCGCCGATGACCTGGAACCCGATCAGCGCCCAGGGGACGATGCCGAGCACACAGCCGAACACGAAGGCCGTCCAGCGGGTCTCGGCCAGCCGCCGGTTGTGCAGCTCCATCATCCAGCCGAAGAGGATCATGCCGGCGTTGACGGCGAACAGTGCCCCGAGGGCCACGACGTCGGTGATGCCGGGCAGGAGGGCGATCAGGACGATCATCCACGACGCCGACAGGGAGTACTCCACCCAGCGGGCACGGTTGATGCCGCCGGCGAGGTCGCGGGCGTAGCGGCCGAACCACAGGGGTGAGGCGACCACGAAGTGGGCGATCGCCGAGAGGATCAGGAAGGCTGCGACCGCGGGCCCGAGGGGCAGCTCGAACAGCGTCTCGGCAGCCGGCAGCGGGCTGCCCGGCGGACCATCGGGGAACGTCGCCGTGATCGGCACGGCGAAGTCGTTGGACAACGCGAGCATCGCGGCCGCCGACCCCGCATGCAGCAACCCCACGAGCAGGTTGAGCCGTCGCAGGCCCCCCAGCGCGCTGCTGGGAACAACCAGCTCGTCCGTCGAGATCGACTGGTCAACGAGCGGTTCCACGGACATGCATCCGAGGGTGCCCTTGGCGGCGGGTGATCAACCGCGCAAGCGATGGGTCGCACGAACCGGTGTCACACCCATGGACCATCATCGCCGGATGGCCGCGATCAACGATGCCAACGTCCCCGAACCTGCCAACGTCCCCGAACCTCGAGGGTGCCGCTCGTGCAGCCGAGTCTTCGTGCCGTCCTCGCGACATCGTGACTGCCCGTCCTGTCGCTCACGCGACCGGTGCGAATGCGGCGCCCCGAAGCAGCGACGCTCTGCGGTGTGCACGGGATGCCGACGGAGTTCGGGCCAGCACAACGGCAACTGGAAGGGCGGAGTCACGTATCACAAGAAGGGATACGTCATGCGGCGGGCGCCTGAGCATCCACGTGCACGGTCCTCGCCCTACGTGTTCGAGCACATCCTCGTCATGGAGGAACACCTCGGTCGATACTTGACCGACGAGGAGAACGTGCATCACCTCAACGGGGTCAAGGATGACAACCGAGTGGAGAACCTGGAGCTGTGGACGAAGCCACACCCCTCGGGAATCCGGGTGGAGGATGCCGTCGCGTGGGCGAAGGAGATCCTCCAGAAATACGATCTGCCGAGTCAGAGCTGAACGCCCGCAAGACGCCTCGTGAACCGGTGGTCCATCAAGTCGTCTTGGAGGCGGGGGGAGTCGAACCCCCGTCCGAATGTCTCGTCCTCGAGAGCGCTACGAGCGTAGGACCAAGAATATTGTCGGGCGGAGGCCTCCTTGGTCCAGATCTGCCTTCCGCCGTACCCCACGGTTAGGTGTCCCGCTCAGCCCATGGAGACGGCTGTGCGGTGGAGCCTGATTGCGATGTCCGACCCCTTGCCTCAGGCGGTGGCTCGGGCGGACAGGCGCTTAGTTAAGCAGCCAGGGCGAAGTTGTCTTCGGCACCTAATAGGTTGCAGAGCGGATTAACGAGGCAGCCCTACATCCTCGGCTCGCTCTCTCGAAGTCGACCGACACCCGTCGAAACCAGTCGCCCCCGGAGATCGAAGGTCGCTATGCAGTTGTCGATCGTCCCGCCCGGGTATGGCGGGAGCCACTCAACGTAGCAGGTGCTGGCCGTCCTGCAACCCGCGGCGGTCGTCGACCGGACCCACGATCAGACCGCGTCCGGGTGGGGCTCAAGTTCCACGCCGACGGGCCGATGTGCGAGGTGACGCACCATGACCCACCTCCCCCTGCCGCCGATCGCGGTCGCCACCACCATCGAGGCCATCGCCGGCGACGCCGTCGACCGGGTCGTCGACGCCGGCTTCCCGCGGGCAGGCCTCTACATCGAGCGCGCCAAGCGACTGCGCTGCCTGGCCCAGCGCGGGTTCGACCAGGTGCACGACGGCATCCCCCCACAGGTCGGGATCCTGGGCACCACGTTCGCCCGTGGCGAGGTGACCGTGGTCCGTGACGTGTCCACCGACCCCCGCCACCTGTCGGTCGGCGACACGACCGGCGCCGAGGTCTGCATCCCGCTGCGGTACCGCAACCGGGTGATCGGGGTGCTCAACATCGAGTCCGCCGTCGGCCTGACCGACGACGACCTGATCCACCTGATGGCGATCGCCGCCGACCTCGAGGCGTCCATCGACGCCATCGGTGGCCCCGGCGCGGACTCGCCGTGGCAGGCCCTGGCGCGGGAGACCCCCGACCTCGCGACCGCACGGGACCCCGGTGAGATCCTGCACCTCGCCGTCGAACGCGCCCCCGGCCTGGCCGGCACCAGCTCGGCGTTGATCCGGCGCGTCGAGGGCGGCCGCACACGAACCGCGAGCTGGGGGCCGGCATCGCCGATCCTGGACCACCTCGACGACTCGCAGCTGGACGTGATCGTCGGATGGACCGGCGGCACCGTCAGCGTCTACACACACGGCACCCCGTCGACGAGGGCCGACGATGCCGGCCTGGCCCATGCGGGCCTCCGGTCGTGGATCGCCGTTCCCCTGCGGAGCGGCCACCCGGGCGACGTGCTGCTGCTGGCCGACACCGCCCCCATCGAAACCGACCCGACCCTGGTGCAGGTGCTGGAGGTCTACGCCGCACATGTCGCGTCGGCCCTCCGCATGACCGATGCGTTCGACGAGCTGCGGTTCAGGGCCCGACGGGACTCCGTGACCGGGCTCGAGCACGCGTCGGCCTTCCACGACACCTTCACCGCCCTGCGTGCCACGCCCTCCTCCGGCCTCGGCATCGTGCTGCTCGACGTCGACCACCTCAAGCGCATCAACGACCGAGACGGCCACGCCGTGGGCGATCAGGTCCTGCGCTCGATGGCCCGTCGGCTCGAAGCCGCGGTCGGCACCCACACCCTGTTCCGGGTCGGGGGCGACGAGTTCGCCGTGATCGTCCCGGCCGACGACCCGGACGACGTCGCGGAGCTCGCCGAGCGGCTGCGGTACGCGGCCCGGAGCGAACGGATCAGCGTCTGCGTGGGCGTCAGCCACCGGACGCTGGACCAGCTGCGGCTCGACATGACCCACGACCACATGTTGAGCGAAGCCGATCTCGCCGTGCAGGCCGCCAAGCGCAAGGGCCGCAACCGGGTGGAGGTCTTCACCGCCGCCATGGGCGCCGCGCAGGTCGATCGTGCACGCATGACCGCCGACCTCGCCCAGGCGATCGACAACGGCGAGCTGCGGATGGTCTACCAGCCCCTCGTGGACACCGGCCGCGGGACCGTCATCGGTGCCGAGGCGCTGATGCGCTGGTGCTCACCGACCCGCGGCAACGTCGGGCCCGATGACTTCATCCCCGTCGCCGAGGAGTCCGGCCAGATCATCGAGCTCGGTGACTGGGCGATCCGCGAGGTCGTCCGCCAGGCCGTCGCCTGGGACGTCAGCGGACGCGACCTCAAGATCGGCGTGAACGTCTCCGGGCTGCAGCTGCGACCGGCCTTCGTCGAGACCGTCCGTGCCCTGCTGGAGTCCAGCGGGCTGGAACCCGCCAGCTTGGTGCTGGAGCTGACCGAGTCGGGCCTGGTCGACGACGACAACCGCATCAAGCTGATCGGCCGGCTGCGCGACATCGGCGTGACCGTGGCCATCGACGACTTCGGCACGGGCTACAGCTCGCTGAGCTACCTGCGCCGGTTGCCGATCGACATCCTCAAGATCGACCGCTCGTTCATCAACGAGCTGCACGACCAGCGCAACGCAGCGGTGGCCAAGACCATCATCGACCTGACGCGCACGCTCTCCCTCGACTGCGTCGCGGAGGGGATCGAAACACCCGAGCAGCTCTCGCAGCTGCAGGCGCTGGGCTGCCGCGCCGTGCAGGGGTACCTGTTCGCAAGGCCCATGGAGGCCGAGGCGCTGCTGGACTTCGTGGCCGGCTTCGACGCCCGCGCCAGCGTCATCTGACCAGCGTGATCTGACCAGCGTCATCCCGCCGGCACCATCGGATGGGTGCCGTGGGCGAGTCGGTCACCGGTGGCGCAGCGCCCGGTCGATCTCGCGCTGGGCGTCCTTCTTGGCCTGGTCCCGACGCTTGTCGTGCTGGGCCTTGCCGACGCCGTGGCCGATGAGGATCTTGGCCTTGCCGTCCTTCCAGTACATCTTCATCGGGACCAGGGTGCGGCCCTGCTCCTGGGTGAAGATCTCCATGGCCGCGATCTCACGACGGTTGGCGAGCAGCTTTCGGCGACGCTGGATCTCGTGGTTGTTGCGGTTGCCGAACTCGTACTCGGCGATCTCGGCCTGGTACAGCCACAGCTCGCCGTCGCGCACGGTCGCGAACGCCTGCGCGATCGAGGCCTTGCCCGCACGCAGGCTCTTCACCTCGGTCCCGACCAGGACCATGCCGCACTCAACCGTCGTGTCGATGTCGTAGTCGAAGCGTGCACGACGGTTGACCGCGATCGTGTTCGCGTCGGACTTGGTCTTCTTGGCCATGGTCCAACGGTAGACGGTGCCGTCCAGCCCGGCCGGTCAGAAGCCGGGGCTCTCCGCGATCAGCTGGGTCAGGAGGTCATCGGCCGCGGCCAGCTGGGCCTCCGGATCCTCGTCGGTCGGCACGTCCGGTGTCACACCGACCCCCTCGATGGAGTCACCGCTCGGGGTGAAGTACTCCGCGGTCGTGAACTTGACCCCGGCGCCGAGGTCGAGGTCGCGGATCGTCTGCACGGTCCCCTTGCCGAACGTCTGGGTGCCGACCACCTCGGCCCGCCCGAGGTCCTGGAGGGCGCCGGCCACGATCTCGCTGGCCGAGGCCGAGTTGCCGTCGACGAGGACGACCAGGGGGATGTCGGCGAACGGTGCCTCGCCCGACACCTCCCGCTCCACGCTGGAGTCACGGGAGTCCACCCGCACCACCAGCCCCTCCTCCGCGAACAGGCTGACGACCTCCACGGCTTCCGACAGCAGGCCGCCGGGGTTGCCTCGAAGGTCCAGCACGAGGCCGTTGACGTCCTCGGAGGCGAGCAGGTCCTCGACCTGCTCCTGCAGCTGGGTGTCGACCTGGCGGGAGAACTGGGAGATCCGGGCGTAGGCATGGCCGGAGTCGAGCACGCGCGACCGGACGTCCGGCAGGTTCAGGACGCGGCGGACCAGCGTCAGCTCGCGGGGCCCGTCCTCGCCCATGTCGAAGCCGACGGTGACCATGCCGCCTTCCTCACCGGCGATCATGTCGACCACGTCGCGCGAGGTGGCCCCGTCGAGGGCGCTGACCCCGTCGACGCTGGTGATGCGCTCCCCCACCATGACGCCGGCTTCCTCCGCCGGCGACTCGGGGACGACGCCGATGACGTAGATGCCGTCGGTGCGCTCCTCGATGGTGACGCCGATGCCGACGAACTCGCCGTCGAGGTCGGCGGTGAGTGCGGAGTACCGCTCCGGGTCGTAGTAGACCGCGTAGGGGTCCTCGAGGGTTGCGAGCAGCCCGGTGATGGCGCCGGTGACCAGCGCGTCCGGATCGGGGCTGTCCACCGCGTCGTTGCCGACCGCGTCGAACAGCAGCTCGACGTTGGCGAACTCCTCTGGCAGGCCACGGACGGCGCTGTCGGAGCCCAGCCGATAGCCCGCCATGCCGGTGGCCGCGATGAGAAGCGCGGCGACCCCGATGGCCAGGACGGTGGTGAACCGTCCGGGTTGCCGCAGGAAGTCCGTGGAGGCGGAAGGGGCGTCGGGGGTGACCGGCGCGTCGGCTGGGGTGGAGGGCAGTACGTCCATGAGGTGGATCTCCCAGCCTGCCAGCCCTCGGCGATCCACGAGCGGACCCGCGGGATCGTTGAAGGACTCTTTACCGCTGCTCGCGCTGGACGGGCTGCCGCCCTGGACGCACTTCGCGCTACACGGGCTGACGCCCTGGACGCGCTTCGCGCTACACGGGCTGACGCCCTACACGTACCCGCGGGGGTCGACGGGGGAGCCGTTGACACGGACCTCCCAGTGCAGGTGCGGGCCGGTGGAGTAACCGGTCGAGCCGACGTAGCCGATCGTCTGCCCCGTCGACACCGACTGGCCGACGCTCGTGGCCAGGCTGCTCTGATGCCCGTAGAGGGTCACGATCCCGCCACCGTGGTCGATCATGATGCAGTTGCCGTAGCCGCCACGCCAGCCGGCGAAGATCACGGTGCCGTTGCCGGCCGCCCCGATCGGGGTGCCGGTGCCGGCGGCGATGTCCATGCCGGCGTGCAGCCGACGCGCACCCGAGATCGGGTGGACGCGGTAGCCGTAGTTGGAGGAGATCCGGCCGTTGACGGGGTAGATGAACCGTCCCGACCCGCTGACGGCCGGCGCGGGCGACGCCGAGGAACCGGAGGACCCCGACGATCCCGACGCTGCCTGCGCGGCGGCGGCCTCGGCAGCGGCACGGGCCGCGGCGGCCTCGGCGGCGGCGCGCAGCTCGGCCTCGATCTGGTCGGACTCGGCCTGCAGGTTGGCGATCAGCGCCTCGGCAGAACCACGGTCGGCCTCCAGGCCCTCGAGCACGGCCTGCTTGTCGGCGGCACGCGACTCGACCTGGGCGACCAGGGACTCCTGCTGGGCGACGAGGTCGGCGACCCGGTTGCGTTCGGACTCCGCGGCCTCGCGGTCGCTGGCCTGCTGGCCACGAAGGCGCTCGAGCTCGGCCTCGTCGGCCTCGATCTGGCGACGCAGCACGTCGATCTGCTCGAAGTCGGCACGGTCGCGCTCGACGATGGCCTCGACGTAACGGCTGGCCTGGGTGAACTGGGCGACGTCGCTGGAGCTGAAGACCCGCAGCGTCTGGTCGGGCCGGGCGGTGATGTAGGACTGGCGAACCCGGGCCTCGTAGGTCGCCTGCTGGGTGTCCAGCGTCGTCCGGGTGGCCTCCAGCCGCTCGGCGGTCCGGTCCAGCTCCGTCGTCGTGGCGACGAGGATGCGCTCACGGTCGGCGAGCTCGGCCTCCGACAACTGCAGCTCCGCGGTACGGGCGTTCAGCTCCTCCTGCAGGACCTGCAGGTCGGCGAGGATCCGATCGAGCTCCTCGAGGGAGATGTCGACCTGGGCGTCGATCTCGCCGATCCGGTCTTCGGCCTGGTCGATCTCCTCGTCGATCTCGTCGAGGCGGTCGTCCTGGCTCTGCGCGGTGGCAGTTCCGGGGACGACGGTCGGGACCAGGATGGCCAGCACGGCCATCAGGGACATGAGCAGACGCCAGCGCGCCACAACGGCACGACCGGCACGCGAGGGGGGAAGGTGCGTCACGGTGTACGAACCGTAACCCTTCTGACACCCATCTGCGGTGAACCGACGTACGGGTCGAGTACGGGTCGAGGGTTCAGACCGACAGGAACCGGTGGATCGCCACGACGCTCGTCACGGCACCGACCAGCACGGCCGCGATCGCCATCAACGGGTAGATCGCGAGCACGTCACCGGCGTCGATGAACGGCAGGAACGCCACCTCGGCCTTGAGGTCGGGCAGGTAGAACGCCATGCCGACACGCAGCAGGCGGTTGGCCAGCGACGCACCGATGAAGCTCGCCGCGACACCCTCGAGCACGAACGGCAGCCGGATGTAGGTGTTGGAGGCACCCACCAGCTTCATGATGCCGATCTGCTCGCGTCTGGCGAACGCGGTCAGGCGGATGGTCGTGGCGACCAGCAGCACCGCGGCGATGGCGTTGACCACCGCAAGCGCGATGGCGAACCCGCGGATCTTGCCCATGACGGTGAAGAAGCCGTCGAGGATCTCGCTCTGGTCGCGGATGTCCTCGATGCCGGGGCGACCCGTGAACAACGAGGAGATCACCGCGAACTCCTCCGGGTCGGTCAGCTTGACGCGGAACGAGGCCGGCAGGACGTCGGCGGTCAACCCGTCGAGGATCAGCGGATCGTCGGCGAAGATCTCCTGGGCGTTGGCGAACGCCTGCTCCTTGGACTCGTAGAGCACCTCGGCCACGACCGCCTGGTCGCGGAGGTCGGACTCCAGGGCCGCCTGCTGCTCGGGCGTGATGGTGTCGGTCAGGAAGATCGAGACCTCCACGTCGGCGTACAGCACGCGCTGGGCGAGGTCGATCTGCCGCTGCACGAGCAGGCTGGTCCCGACCATCGTCAGCGTCACCGTGACGGTGAGGATGGTCGCGATGGTCATGACGAGGTTCCGGCGCAGGCCGATGCCGACCTCGCCGATCAGGTACCGCCAGCGTGATGCCATGCCGCTACCCCGCGTACCCGTAGGTGCCACGGGCCTGGTCGCGGACCATCTGGCCGTGCTGCAGCTCGATGACGCGGCGGCGCATGGAGTCCACGATGTGGGAGTCGTGGGTCGCCATCAGCACGGTGGTGCCGGTGCGGTTGATCTGGTCCAGCAGCTTCATGATCCCCACGGAGGTCTCGGGGTCGAGGTTTCCCGTCGGCTCGTCGCACAGCATGATCCGCGGCCGGTTGACGATGGCGCGCGCGATGGAGACACGCTGCTGCTCACCGCCGGACAGCTCGTGGGGCATGGCGTCGGACTTGTGGGACAGGCCCACGACGGACAGGGCGTCGGGCACGTCGACCCGGATCTGCGCCGGGGGCTGCCCGGTCACTTCCTGGGCGAACGCGACGTTCTCGAAGACCGTCTTGTTGTCCAGCAGCTTGAAGTCCTGGAAGACACAGCCGAGCTCGCGACGAAGCGCAGGGACGCGCCACGACCGCAGGCTGTTGACCCGCTTGCCGGCGACGAAGATGTCGCCGCGGTCGGGGTCGACGTCCTTGAGCAGCAGCTTGATGAACGTGCTCTTGCCGGACCCGGAGGACCCCACGAGGAACACGAACTCACCCTTGCCGATCTCCACGGAGATGTCGTCAAGGGCATGGATGGTCTTCTTGTAGGTCTTCGAGACGTGGTCGAAACGAATCATCGGAGAGGACGGAGCGCCCGGGTGGAGGCGAAGAGCGGCCCGCCAGCCGAACGTAACACCGCCCCCCTCCCCCGGCAGTGAGGCGTGCACTGGCCACTCGGGCGGCAACTTCTGCGGTTCCGGTGCCCGCCGAGGGGCACGCGGTCTAGCGTTGCGGACATGGCCGACATCCTCGTGCGGGGCCAGGCCGAAGCCAGGCTGGCCCCCACCGCTGCCCACATGACCATCACCGTGAAGGTCGCCGGGGCCCGTACGCAAGCCGAGGCGGTCGACCGCGCGGCCATCCGCTGCCGGACCGTCGACGCCGCCGTCGACGGCCGGCGCGACTCCCTCGTCAGGGGGGCGGTGGACTACTCGGTCCGGACCGGGCAGGAGTGGGACTACTCCGGCCAGAAGGGCCGACGGCTCATCGGCTACTTCGCGACCCGGTCCACGGAGGTGGAGTGCGAGCCCAACGGCGAGGGGCTGACCTCCTTCCTCCGGGAGGTCGGGGAGATCGAGGAGGTGCAGGTCCACGGTCCGCGCTGGGCGATCGCCCCCGACGCGCCGGGCTACGACGCCCTGCGCGAGGCAGCAGCCGGCGACGCCCGCCGCAAGGCCGAGTCCTACGCCGCAGGCCTCGGCAGCCGCGTCGGCTCGCTGCTGTGGATCGCCGAGCCGGGCCTGCGGATCGGTGGGGACTCCGGCGGGATCGGTCGTCCCGAGACGATGTCGGCCGCGTCACCGCGGGCGATGAAGCGCGGCGGCGCCGGGCAGGACGAGGACGAACCCCTGCTGGTCCGGGTCAACCCCGAACCGATCACCGTGGCGGTGACGGTCGAGGTCGGCTTCGCGCTGGTCGAGGGCTGACCTCGTCCGACATCGACGTCGTCGCGGCTACAGGTTGTCGCGCAGCCAGGCGATGTCGTCGGCGACCGTGTCGCCGGGGGTCTCGCAGATCACCGGGGCGTCGGCCAGGCGCACGGCCTCCAGCAGCCGGTCGTCGGGGATCTGCCCCTTGGTGAGGGTCTCGTGGCGGTCGCGGCTGGACCCCTGCTCGTCGCGGGAGTCGTTGCAGTGCACGAGGTCGATGCCCCCGGCGATCTCGGCGAAGGCCGCCACCGCGTCGACGACGTCGAGGCCCGCCGACCAGCTGTGGCAGGTGTCCACGCAGAACCCGGGGTCGAGGTCGCCGATGGTGTCCCACAGCTGTCGGATCGACTCGACCTGCCGGGCCACGGAGTTGTCCCCGCCCGCGGTGTTCTCGATCAGCACGGGCACGTCGCTGTCCAGCTGCTGCAACGCCTTGCGCCACCGACCGAATCCCTCGGCGACGTCCTCGTCACCGGTGACGGTGCCCCCGTGCACGATCACCGCGGCGGCCCCGATCTCCGCGGCGGCGTCGCAGGTCTGCTGCAGGATCTTGCGGCTGGGGATGCGGATGCGGCTCTCGGCCGACGCGACGTTCACGAGGTACGGCGCGTGCACGTAGATGGGCAGCTCGGCCGCCCGCAGCGCCGCCGCGTCGTCGCGCGGGGCCGGCTTCTTCCAGCTCTGCGGGTTGCCGAGGAACACCTGCACACAGTCCGCGCCGATGGCCTCGGCGGTGGCGAGCGGGTCGGAGGGCGAGATGTGGGCACCGATCAACATGCCGTCGATCGTAGGTCGCCTACGCTGGTCGGGTGCCTGCCACCCAGCCCGTGACCACGCCCGCGCCAGCCGAGGTCGTCGAGCGGGTCGAGGGCGAGCTCAGGCAGGGGTGGTGGTCCACGACGCTGCTGACCGCCGTGCCCGTCGTGGTCGCGGTGCTGGTCGGCTACGTCACGGTCGTGCAGGTGGCGGGCGGCGACTGGCTGGCCCTCCTCTTCCCCGGGATGATCCCGCTGTTCGCCGGCTGGATCGGGGTGCGCTGGATCACCCGGACCATCGCGGTCAAGAACGCCGAACGGCGACTGGACCCAGCGACGCGTCGGCAGGCCGTGTACGTCCGTGGGCTGAGCGGCACCCACCGGATCGCGGCCGTCCAGCACCCGGAGGGCTTCGCGGCGCTCGACCCCATCTGGCGGTCGTGGACGGGCACGGTCACCGCGGTCCGGCACCTGCGCACGCACCGCACCTGGCAGGCCGCCCGCGAGGTGCTCGAGGTCGACGTCCGGCACCCATCCGGCCGGGTCGCCACCGCGCTGCTGACCGTCGGGGCCGACGACGTGCCCGACGTCGGGCAACGGCGTCGGGTGCTGGAGGACCCCCACCACCCCCGGGCGGTCATCGACCTTCGACGTCGACGAGGTACCCCCGACACCCCCGAACAGGAGTAGGCCATGAGCGGACCGGTCGAGCCCCAGGACGTTGTCCCGGCCGAGGACCCCCACACCGGCATCGAGGTCCGCGAGGGCCGACGGGCCACCCTGCCCGGCGTCGACGTGGTCCGCGTGCTGCCGACCAAGGGGCGTCGCACGGTCGGGGCGTGGTGCTTCGTGGACTGCATGCTGCCGCCCGACGCCGAGGATCCCGACCCCATGGAGGTCGGGCCGCACCCCCACATCGGACTGTCGACGGTCACGTGGCTGTTCGAGGGCGAGGCGGTGCACGGCGACTCGCTGGGCACCGAGCAGGTGATCCGCCCGGGACAGCTCAACCTGATGAC
The DNA here is from genome assembly GCF_003073135.1 of Euzebya rosea. Classification (NCBI taxonomy): domain Bacteria; kingdom Bacillati; phylum Actinomycetota; class Nitriliruptoria; order Euzebyales; family Euzebyaceae; genus Euzebya; species Euzebya rosea. Next base: position 58,760 of record NZ_PGDQ01000002.1, on the reverse strand, counting down.
GTCGGGCGCCGGCATCGCGCACGCCGAGCTCGGGCTCGCGCCCGGCATCCGCGGCGTGCAGCTGTGGGTTGCCCAGCCGGAGGAGACCCGCCACGGCGACGCGGCGTTCCAGCACCTCGCCGAGCTGCCCGTCGCCGACACGCCACTCGGCCCGGCGACGGTGCTGATGGGCTCGATGTTCGGACAGACCTCACCGGCCCGACGGGACAGCGAGATGGTGGGCATCGACCTGTCGCTGCGGGCCGGCGCGATGGAGCTGGAGGCCGACCGGACCTTCGAGTACGCCGTCGTGCCCCTCGACACGCCGGTGAAGGTCGGCGACGCCATCGTCGAGCCCGGCTGGCTGGGCTACGTCCCGCCGGGCAACGACCACGTGCACCTCGAGGCCGGCGAGTCCGGCGGCCGCATGTTGCTGCTCGGCGGCGTGCCCTTCGAGACCGTGACCATGTGGTGGAACTTCGTCGCCCGCACCCGCGAGGAGATCACCGAGGCGTGGCGCGACTGGCAGGCCCACGACACCGACCGCTTCCCCGAGGTCCCCTCCGACCTGGCCCGCATCGACGCTCCCCAGCCACCCTGGGTGCGCTGACCCGCGGTCAGCCCTCCTCGGGCTGGGGCACGACGATACCGATGGTCGAGGTGAGCGTGTCGGTGGTGCCCTGCGGACGGTGGCAGTAGCCGAGCACGCAGCTCGAACCCGAGGAGATCGGACCGAGCTGGTTGGCGTGGCCGGCCCGCAGGCTGGCCCGCACCTCGAGGTCGGCGAGCTCCGCCCCGGGCGCGAACGCGGCCACGGTCGCGTCCTCGACGGTCGAGGGCAGGGTCGCGGTGACGTCCCAGGTCACGGTGATGCGGCTGTCGGTGCGCTGGACTGCGGTGTCGGCGATGGCCACGACGGTGCCCGGGTCACCGACGCAGTCGCGCCGACGGTCCAGCACGCCCGGGCAGGCGTCCGGGGACAGGGTGGTGCTGCCGACGTTCTGCAGGTCCTGCTCGCAGTCGACCTTCGCGATGGCGGCGCTGCCGTCGGCGGTGGGCGCCTCGTCACGGACCTCGACGTAGCGCTCGCAGCCGTCCTCGCCGGTCCAGCCGAACCGGTGGCTTGTCGGCATCCCGGCCTCGAGCCCCCCGACGACGTCGATGACCACCTCGGCCACCAGCTCACCGTCGACACTGGACAGCGTCAGGGTGCCTGCGCAGATGTCGACGGGCTCCAGCACGACCTCGGTCCATCCCTCCTGGATCGGGTCACCCGCGCAGTCGTCCTCGATCGTCGCCGTGCTCGTCGCCACCGCCCCCGCCGGGAGCGCCACGGCCGTCAGGAGCAGCACGGCCAGCATCGTTCGTCCAACAGCCATAGACGTCCCACCATCCTCGTCGTCGGGACCGACCCGTCCGATCCCGCTGGTGCCCTGTTCGCGGTCTTCGCCCGGACTCCTGCACGACTTCTCGTGGAACGCGCGATTCCCTGGGTTCGGGAACACAACGCAGCAGGACCGGGTTGTGGGCGGCATGACCGACATCGACGACATCGTCCTGCACACCCACGACGGCACCGCCGTGCCCTTCGCCGACCTGGCCGCCGATCCGCTCGTGGTCGTGCTCGTGCGCTACTTCGGCTGCCTGCCCTGCCAGGCGTTCGTCCAGGAGCTCGACGCAGCACGCGACCAGCTCCCACCCGGCGCCAGCGTCGTGGCCGTCGGTGGCTCCGCGGACTTCCAGGCCGAATGGCTGGAGCGGGAGAAGGGTGTCGGCATGCCGTTGCTGCTGGACCCTGAGCAGCAGGTCCGCGACCTGGTCCAGCTGGGCGACCTGTCGGCCACGCAGCTGCTGTCCGGCAAGGGACTGGCCAGCTACGCCGGGGCGCTGCTGGGCAAGGGGCTGCGTCCACAGAAGGTCACCGGGGACGCCACGAAGGCCCCGGGAGTGGCCGTCTTCGAACCCGACTTCGCGGTCCGTTGGGTGCACCGCGGCGAACGGCTGGGCGACTACCCGACGGTCGAGCAGCTGCTCTCGGTCGCGACGACGCCCGCGGGCCGCTGATCGCCACGCCGACGGGCGCGGTCAGAAGTCCTTGATCGCGTCGAAGGGGGTCCTGCAGGACCGGCACGAGTGGGTCGAGCGGCACGGCGCGGACCCGAACGGCGAGTCGTCGCGGGTGTTGCGCGACCCGCAGTGCGGGCAGGTGACCCCGTCGACCACCGGATCGGCGGACGGGCGCCGACCGAGCTGGACCAGCGCCTGGCCGGACCCGGGCGGGGCGATCCCCGCCTCGGTCAGGGTGGCGCGGCCGGACTCGGTGATCCGCTCGGGCCCCCAGCCGATGTCGCGACGCCAGACGACGTCCACGGCCTCGATCCCGTCGACGCCGAGGGCGGCCGACTCGATGTCGGCGCCGATGTAGGCGATCGCCGGGCAACCCGAGAAGGTCGGGATGACCTCCACGCCAGCACGCGCGCCCTCGACGACGACGTCGTGCACCATGCCGAGCTGGCCGATCGTGACCGGCGGCATCTCCGGATCCTCGACGGCCCCGACGGCCCGACGCACGGCTGCCAGGAGGTCGACCGCGGTGTCGGTCGCCATGTCGTCCACCAGGTCGGTCGCCATGTCGTCCACCAACTCGGTCACCATGTCGCCCCCGGGTGCTCGCGGTACAGCGCCGTCATCTCCTCCCACATCGGGGGGAAGTCGTCGGTGTGGGTGCCCTGACGTCCACCGAGGCCGCCCGCCGGATCGATGGCGTCCAGGGTGTCGGCCAGGCCGAAGCGGTCGTAGTCCTCCGCCATGGCCTGTCGCCACGGCTCGAACATGCCCGGCGAGGACACGGGGAGGATGCCGACCTTGACCAGCTCCTCCTCCCACGGGAGGGTCTCGAACAGCCCGCCGACCTCGGCCAGCACCCGTCGGGCACCTGCCCGGATCCGCTCCATGCCGTCGGCCGGACCATCGGCGACGCGGTCCAGCCACGCGCGGGCGTGGGCACGGTGCAGCCGCTCCTCGCGCATGATCGGGCCGAGCACCCCGTTGATCGAGGCGTCGGTGGACTCCGTCAGCACCGACATCCGCACGTGGTCGTACAGGTCGTAGGCGTGCTGCCGGACGATCGTGTACGCCCAGTCCCCGGGTTCGCGTTCCAGCAGGACGGCGTGGCGGTACTCCTCGGGCCGCCGGCCGAAGGCGAGGGTGTCCTCGTCCTCCCCGGTCAGCTCCTCGGCGACGCCGTACCAGATCGCGGCGTGGCCGATCTCGTCCTGGGCCAGCGAGGAGAACGCCAGGTCCTCCTCCAGCGTCGGCGCAACGCCGGTCCAGTGGGAGTGGCGGTGCCCGATCATCAGCTCGTCGTCGGCCAGCGACAGGACGAGGGCCAGCTTGGGGTCATCGGGCGCGGTCCACGACCCGCGGGTCGCGCGGGGCAGGTTGGTCATGCGGGTCACTGGTGCACCCCCGGACGCGTTCCCTCGATGCGTACGCCGAGGTCGGCGATGCGCTGCTCGGCGCGACGACGCTTGGGGCCCAGCGGATACCCGGCGGACACCCGGTAGGACTTGTCGGTCGCGCCGATCACGTCCCGGTTGTCGGCCACCGGCACCACGTCCTCGCCGTCACGGATGGCGCAGTCCACACCCTCGCCGTGGCGGAAGAACGAGTGGAGGGCGAAGCCGAGCGCCATCTCGCGGTCGGGCGCCCGGACGTAGCCGACGGTCTCCCACTGGTCGTCCTCGCGGCGCTTCTGCAGCACGGGGTAGCGGCCCATCAGGCACCCGCCCCCTGCAGCGCGGGCGAGTCGGCGGTGTCCAGGCGGGGTTCGCCCATCAGCTCGCGTGCCCAGGCGTTGGCGTCGGTCATCCAGATCCGCCACGACAGCCGCGTGTCGGTCATGGGCCCGTTGCCCTTGGCGATGGTCCGCAGCTCGTCCCACGACGGCTCGGTCCAGGTCCAGTGGTCGGCATCGGGGTCATAGGACAGCGCCGGGTCGGGCACGGAGATGCCGAGGTCCCACAGCTTGGGGACGTAGCGGTCGAAGAACCGCTGGCGCAGCTCCTCGTTGGTCTCGGTCTTGATCCGCCAGTACAGCAGGCGGTCGGACTCCGCCGGGGTCTTGGGACCGAAGAAGTGCATCACCGGCACCCACCAGCGGTTGACGGCGTCCTGCAGCATCTCGCGCTGCGCCGGCGTGCCTGCGCCGAGCTCCAGCAGCAGGTCCTCGCCGTGGCGCTGGTGGAAGGACTCCTCGGCGCACACCCGCTTCATGACCCGCCGGTAGGGGGCCAGCGACGTGGTCAGCAGCGCGGTCTGCGTGATGATCGCGGCGCCGTCGACGAGGCAGCCGATGACGGCGACGTCACCCCACGACATCGTCGGGTAGTGGAAGACGTTGTGGAACTTGGTCCGCTTGTTCAGCAGGTCCGACAACATCTCCGGGCGAGGCTTGCCGAGGTCCTCGGCGACCCGGTAGATGAGGTGGCCGTGACCGACCTCGTCCTGGACCTTCGCCGTCAGCGACATCTTGCGGCGGAGGGTGGGTGCGCGGGAGATCCACTCGCGCTCCGGCAACGCCCCCATCAGCTCGGAGTTGGCGTGCATCTCGATGAACTTGATCGCCATCTGGCGGTACTCGTCGGGCATCCAGTCGTCGGCCTCGACGGTGCCGCCCCCCTGCACGTGCTCGACGAACGCGGCGGTGCGCTGCTCGAGATCGGTGTCCAGCGTGGTCATGTGCTCGGCCCTCCACGGGTGTTCGGCGAGAGACGACGTCGTGGTGCGCAACGTCGTGTTACACGATCATAGACCAAATGGCGTTTCCTGTAACACGTCATTTCGGGACGGGTCTGGCCCAGTCGAAGACCACGGCGGTCGCCGACGGCGAGAACCGAACCCGTTCGACGTCGGCCAGCGGCAACCCGACGGCGGCGCCGAGCTCGTCGCGCACGACCGTGGTCTCGGCCCGGTGCAGCGGCCAGGGGTCGTGGATCACCGGCGCGTGGTGCAGGACACCCCTGACCATGCTGTAGGCCGCCCAGCGGTTGACGAGGAAGCGGTCGAGGTCGTCGGCGGCAACCGTCGTGCCGACGCGAACCCCGACGAGGCTGGTGGCGCCGACGGGACGCGGCCAGCGACGACGGCACCAGTACCGCAGCTCCTGCCCCTCCCCCGCGGGGCCCCGCCGGAGGATGCGCATGCGCGACCACGTGTAGGGCACCCCGAAGAGGGTCCGGGCGGTGGGTGGCATCCACGCACGGGTGACGTCGAGGGAGTGGAACCACACCGCAGGGCCGAGCGCACCGCGGACGTAGGTGCGGACGTTGGTCTCGGGGAACGTGGTCAGCCGGGGGATGGCCGGCAGCGGCGGAAGGGTCAGGTCGACCATCTCGAATGGCACCAGCGACGCCCAGGCCGACCCGTCGAACAGGTCGGGTTCGAGCCCGTCGGGGAGCAGCGCCTGCAGCCGGCCGGCGTCGATCCGCCAGTGCAGCATGGTGACGTCACGCCACAGCTGGGTGGCGGCGGCCCGGCCGATGGCGTGGGGCGAGCGGTCGGGGTAGTCCTCAGCGCCCATCCTCGGCCACTCCCGGTCGCACGACGAGGGGCACGGAGGCGTCGGGGTCGCGCGCCCACGCCACGTCGACGGTGGCGTGCACCTCCCACCGGATGCGGATCATCGAGCCGTCGTAGGTGACCGGCCCCTCGCGCGGCACGGTCAGGACGGCGTCGATGACCGGTGGGATGGGACCCGCGTCGGCCCGGTGCACCACACGACCGGCGACCCCGCGGTTGCGGGTGCCTCGACCCTCGGTGTACCAGCGCAGCTCGACCCGGACCTCCTTGGGCGCCTTGTCGTGCTGCCAGCTGGCACGGGCGCGGAGGGTGTCGCCGACGACGGCGACGCGGCGGTCGATCTCCAGGGTGATCACATCAGCCCCAGCCGCTGGAGGTCGCTGCGCTGCGCCGCGGGGACGACCCAGAGCGGGATGACGGAGTCCTCGGTGAACCCGTCGGCGAAGGTCATGTCGACGTGCAGCTCCCAGGACACCGTGTTGTCGGTGGCCGCGAAGCTGGGCGGGAAGGCGGGGATCTCCAGCAACATCTCCCCGATGACGTGGCGGCCGTCCCATGCCCTGACGACCTCCACGGGGATGGACTGGATCTCCTCGCTGGCGGTTCGGGTGTCGGTGCCCTGTCGGTACCTGACCCATTCCTTGAGCACGAGCCGAGCGGTGAGGTCGACGGTGTCGGTGGTGCCCTGCTTGACCAGCCGTCGGAACCGGGCGGGGACCCTGCTGCCGAGGAAGAAGACCGTCGAGGGCACGTCGATGACCCCGGGCTCCAGGCGGTCGGTGATCCGCTTGTTGCGCCGCCAGACCCACACCAGGAACCCGGTGATGACGGCTATCACGAGCCCGGCCACCCGGGTCCCGGTCGTGGGGACGGCGAGGAGGACGGCGGCCAGCATCCCGAGGACGATCGCGATGACAAGGGGGACGGCGGTCAGCCGACCCGTGTCCCCTCGGGAGGCGATGGTGTGCGGCAGGTCCTGGGTCACGATCCGCTCCCGGCCGGCGACGACGCCCAGCGGTGCTCGACGGCCACGCCCGTGGCTGCCGCACGCGCAGCGGCCCAGCGGTGCAGCTCGGTCCCCACGGTCCACCAGCAGCCGGCGGCCCGTCGTGCGATGTCGGCGGCGACGGCCGTGGGCAGCTCGAGCGATGGCTCCACGTTGTTGGTGTCCGGTCGGATCCTGGCCGCCGCGATCCGGCGCTCGGCGAAGGCCAGGACCGTCGTCGCGGTCGGGACCGGCAGGACGTGGCTGTGGTCGGCGAGCCCCGTGCGTCGGTGGGTGCCCAGCAGGACCAGGGCCCCACGACGCCGGGCCCGTGCCACCGCGATGCGCAGCAGTGTCGGGGGCACGCGGTCGACCTCGTCCCAGGCCACGGTCCCCCCGACCGTCGGCATGGGGAACGGCCCGAACCTGGCGAGCCCGGGGTCGACGTGGCGGTAGGGCCCCGGCCGGTCCCGCAGCCACGCCATCAGGTGCGTGGTCTTGCCGGCCCCCTTGCATCCGATGACCTCGACCACGCCGCGGGCGGGCGGGGCAGGCACCCCGACGTCGACGCGGACGGACTCCTCGACACCCGGCGTGTCCTCGGCGACGAACGGGTTGCGATGCACCCCCATCCGTTGATAGGGATCACGCGAATCCGGATCGACCGTCATGGTGCCGAGGAGCCTAGGCCACGTCGCTGGTTCGACGGTGACCCCGTCAGCTTCCCGACATGCCCGGGAGGGTCCGTCGGACCGCCCTGACGAGGCCGTTGAGGTCGCTGGGATCAACACGGACGGCCTCCAGCGCACCGGCCCGCGGGGCGGTGACCGGGCCGACCAGCAGGTGGTCGACGAGCACGTCGGTGTCCACGCCGCTGTCGGCCCCCATGGTGTGGCTGTCCAGGGCCAGCACGTCGACCTGCTGCCCAGCCAGCCGTCGGGCCACCCAGGCGGCAACGGGTGCCGTCGGACCGGCCCCGACGACCAGGCCCCGGCGGCCCCGGTGCAGCACCCGGGGATCCCCGAACGAGGTGCGCTCGGGGTCCGGCTGCTCCGGCAAGCCCTCCATCGGCTCGGGCAGGTGCAGCATCACCGGTTCGTCGGCACCCAGGGACCCGATCAGCAGGGCGGGGAGGTCCAGCTCCCAGCCCGGCTGGCAGACGGTGATCCCGGCCCGGTGGGCCGCCCCGAGGTGCATTCGGTCGGCGCTCAGCAGGACCATCGGCGCCGTCAACCCCGACGGCAGCACACCGACGGTCTCGTCGAGCACGACGATGGCCTCACCGCCGCCGCGCCGGATGCCTTGGCCGACCGACAGCCGCGACGCCGCCGGTGCGACGGTCACCAGGCGTTCGGGCCAGATCTGGGTGAACCAGCTGACCAGGGACGTGTCCGGTCCCGAGACGACCAGCAACCCCGGCCGCTCACCCGCCAGCCGGACCAGCACCTCCCCGAAGGACTGGGCCAGCGACGGGGCGACCTCGGTACTCACCGCGACGCCCTCGTGGCCACGACGGCGGTCGCCCCGTCATCTGCGTCACGAACGGCGTGGTCGAGGGCCGACAGGACCGACCAGGCGTCGTCGTTGTCGGCGGGATGCACCGACAGGCCCATCGCCCGCAGCAGCCCGACGATGCGGTCGGCGTCGTCCCGCGGCCCGACCACCACGGGGCACAGGCGGACCGGGTCGAGCCCCGGCAGCATCGCGGCAGCTTCCATCGTCGCCCCCTGCGTGAACGCGGCGGTGCGCAGCAGCACCCACGTCCGCCCGCCTGCCGTCCGCCGACTGCGGATGGCGGCCACCCCGTACCCCAGCGCCAGGGCGTCGTCCTCCCCGGCCCCCATCCACCCGTCACGCAACGTCCCGAAGGCGCGACCACCGAGGACGACGGCGTCGGCCGGGGTCAGCTCGCCGCCGGTGACCCCGGCATGGCGCAGCGCCGCAAGCGCCACACCGCCGGGTCCCCGGATCCGGTCCCCGGCCGCCTGCACGTCGGCGGGCCGGACCGCGTCGAACAGGCTGCGGCGCGGGGCGCCGACGACCTGCATCGACCGGTGCGGGGACCGGTCAGTCGACATCATCTCCCCCAGCCGGCTCGCCGCCGCGTGCCTGCCACTGGAGGAAGGCCGTCATGAAGTCGTCGAGCGCCCCGTCGAGCACGGCCTGGGTGTTGCCGGTCTCCTGCCCGGTCCGGTGGTCCTTGACCATCTGGTAGGGGTGCAGCACATAGGACCGCAGCTGGCTGCCCCACTCCACCGACCGCTGGTCGCCACGCACGGCAGCCAGCTCGGCCTCGCGCTTCTCGCGCTCCAGCACCGCCAGCCTGGCCTTCAGCAACCGCATGGCCGTGGCCTTGTTCTGCAGCTGGGAGCGTTCGTTCTGGCAGCTGGTGACCAGGCCCGTGGGGATGTGGGTCAGCCGGACCGCCGAGTCGGTGGTGTTGACGCCCTGCCCACCGGGGCCCGAGGAGCGGTAGACGTCCACGCGCAGGTCGTCGTCGGCGATCTCGATCTCCTCGTCGCCCTCCTCCATCTGTGGGATGACGTCGATGGAGGCGAACGCGGTGTGGCGTCGGGCCTGGGAGTCGAACGGGGAGATGCGGACCAGGCGGTGCACGCCGTGCTCGGACCGCAACCAGCCGTACGCCCGGGGACCGGACACGGCGAAGGTCGCCGAGCGGATGCCGGCCTCGTCGCCGAACTGCTCGTCGTAGACCTCCACCTTGAAGCGGTGGGACTCCGCCCAGCGTCGCACCATCCGGTACAGCATCTCCGCCCAGTCCTGGGAGTCGGTGCCGCCGGCGCCGGCGTGCACGGTCACGACGGCGTCGTGGCCGTCGTACTCACCGCCCAGAAGGACGCGGGTCTCGAGCTCGACGAAGTCCTTGGCCAGCCCCTCGAGCCCCTCGTCGACCTCGGCCAGCGCCTCGGCGTCGTCCTCCTCGCCGGCGAGCTCCTCGAGCACCTCGAGGTCATCCAGCCGCTGGGCGAAGGAGTCGTGGACCTTGACGTCGTCCTCGACCGCCGAGAGCTCCTTGGTGACCTTCTGCGCCGCCGCCGGGTTGTCCCACAACCCGGGTGCTGCCGCCTCGAGCTGCAGCTCGCTCAGGCGGGCACGCTTGGTGTCCAGGTCAAAGATACTCCTTGACCTGGGCCAGCTTGGTCCGGTACTCGGCGAGGGCGTTGCGCTGTTCGGTTGCCATGTTCGTGCAGGCTATCGCGCGGCGCTACGCGCCCCTGTCCGCGCCGTCGATGGCCGCCAGCCGATCGAGGACCACGGCGAGGACGCGCCGGGCGTCCTCGGGGTCCTCCACGGGGGCGTCGAGCTGCACGTAGGCGGTGGTGCCGTCGTCGAACAGCAGGGTCGGGGGCCGGATGACCCCGTGGTCCTGACGAGCCTCCTCCATCCAGTAGCCGACCTCGGCCTTCAGCCGTTCCATCTCCTCGTCGTACTCCGCCAGCGGCAAGCCGGCGGCGGCACCGACTTGCAACCACATCGCCAGCTCGGCATGGGCGGCCTCCGCGTCGACGCCGATCCGCGCGAAGGCCGTGTCGACGAGCCGGGCCACGGCGGCAGGCCCGTGGTCCCGTGCCTGCTCCATCAGCATCAGCAGCTCCAGCCCGAACGACGGGGCCTCGCAGTCCCACGGGTCGGCGACGTCCAGGCTGAACGGTCGGGCCTCGACCTGCTCGTGGAGGCCGAGCGCCCTGATCCAGCCCCAGACACGGGCGCTCTGGACGTCGCGGAGGTCGAGGTGCACGGCGATGATGTGGGTCATGGATCGGTGCCGGTGAACCTATGTCACGGCCGGGGGTGGCGGGCGGACGAGGTGCGAGTCCGTGCCCGGGTGTCGCACCGGCCGGGTAGGATCGGCAGCCAGATGGAGGAGGACTTGACGTGACGCCGCTGATCGACGCAACCGAGATGTACCTCCGCACCGTGTGGGAGCTGGAGGAAGAAGGCATCCCCGCGCTGCGCGCACGGCTCGTGGAACGGCTCGGCGTGTCCGCCCCGGCGGTCAGCGAGACCGTCAACCGCCTGGTCGACGACGGCCTGCTCGAGCTCGACGACAAGCGTCGGGTCAAGCTCACCGAGCAGGGCCGGCACCTGGCGGCCAGCGTCATGCGCAAGCACCGCTTGGCCGAGCGGCTGCTGACCGACGTCATCGGGCTGGACTGGGAGCAGGCCCACAACGAGGCGTGCCGCTGGGAACACGTGATCTCCGACATGGTCGAGGCGCGCCTGATCGAGGTCCTCGGCGACCCGACGACGTCCCCGTTCGGCAACCCGATCCCCGCGGGTGACGACACCCAGTCGTGGGCCAACCTGATCACCGCCCGCGAGGCCGCGGCCGGCACGATGCACGGCACCGTCGAGCGGATCAGCGAGAAGCTGCAGGCCGATGTCGACGTGATGCGCCAGCTGCACGCCGCCGGGATCGCCCCGGGCACCGACGCAGCCCTCAGCGCACGCGGCAGCGACGTCGTCCTGACCGTGGACTCCAAGGAGGTCGTGCTGTCTCCCGACGCCGCCTCCCTCGTGTGGATCAACGTGGCGTCCTGACCGACCACCGATAGGCTGCCGCGGTCGTGACTGCCTCGTTTCCCCCGCCCTCCGTCAGCCACACCCACGAGGTGCGCCTCACCGGCGCCACCGACGGGCTCGAGACCGTGCGTGCATGTGTCACCGACCACGGTGGCGCGGTCGTCGACGCCCTGGCCGGCGACCCGACCGCTGCCGACACGGACCTGGTGACCTTCCGCGCCGGTTCCATCGAGCACGCCGAGGCCATCGTCGACGCCATCCGTGGGCTGCCCGACATCACCGTGGTCGACCACGTCGACGTGGTCCTTGCCCGCCACGACGGCGGCAAGCTGCGGATCTCCTCCACGTCGACCGTCCACGACCTGACCGACCTCGCCCTCGTCTACACCCCGGGCGTCGCACGTCCCTGCATGGACATCTTCGAGGAGCCGGCGAAGGCCTACGACCTGACCATCAAGCGCAACGCCGTCGCGGTGATCAGCGACGGGTCCGCAGTGCTCGGGCTGGGCGACATCGGCCCGCTCGCGGCCATGCCCGTCATGGAGGGCAAGGCCATCCTGATGCGGGACTTCGCGGGGGTCGACGCCTATCCGATCTGCCTGGACGAACGAGATCCCGACCGCCTGGTCGACATGATCGTGGCGATGTCGACTGGGTTCGCCGGCATCAACCTCGAGGACATCTCTGCCCCGCGCTGCTTCGAGGTGGAGGGCAAGCTGCGGCAGCGGCTGGACATCCCGGTCTTCCACGACGACCAGCACGGTACGGCGGTCGTGGTCCTGGCCGCCCTGATCAACGCCGTCGAGGTGGTCGGCAAGACGCTGGGTCCGGACCTGAAGGTCGTGGTCCAGGGCATCGGCGCGGCCGGGATCGCGGTGGCCAACCTGCTGATGGCCGCCGGGGTCAGCGACGTGGTGGGCGTGGACCGCGACGGCATCGTGACCGCTCGCCGCAAGGACGCCCGCGACCCGATCTTCCGCCGCTTCGGCAAGCAGACCAACCCGCGTGACCTTCGTGGTGACAAGTCCGTGGCGCTCGACGGGGCCGACGTGTTCATCGGGCTGTCGGCCGGCAACACGCTGTCGGTCGACGACGTCGCCTCGATGGCCGACGACGCGATCGTCTTCGCCATGGCCAACCCCACGCCCGAGATCGACCCGGCGGTCGCCCGCCAGCACGCGGCCGTCGTCGCGACCGGCCGCAGCGACTTCCCGAACCAGATCAACAACGTCCTGTGCTTCCCCGGCTTGTTCCGCGGCCTGCTGGACGTGCGAGCCTCGGCGGTGACCGACGAGGTCAAGCTGGCGGCATCCCGCGCCATCGCCGGCATCGTCGACCCGGCCGAGCGCGGGCCGGACATGATCATCCCGTCCCCCCTGAACCGGCGGGTGGTCCCGGTCGTGGCCGCCGCCGTCGCCGACGCGGCCACCCGGTCGGGAGTGGCCCCGGTCGAGGACGCCTGAGATGTCCTCCTGGACGGCGGCGGGGCTGGAGGTCCTCCGCGCTCGCCTGGTGGAGGAGGTCGGTGAGCTGTCCCCGGTGGACGATCGCGAGGCCCGGTCCATCGAGGAGGTCCTGCACGGCCTGCGGACGTTGCCGCAGCCGCTCGACATCGACGCCGACCCCACGCACGTCACCGGATCGGCCATCGTGCTGTCCGAACGAGGGGTGGTGCTGCTGAAGCACAAGCGGCTGGGGATCTGGCTGCAGCCCGGTGGCCACGTCGATCCCGGGGAGGACCCCGCGGCCGCCGCCGTCCGGGAGGCAACGGAGGAGACGGGGTTGGCCGTCAGCCACCCCGACGGCGGCCCCCGGCTGGTCCACGTCGACGCCCACGACGGCGGGCGGGGCCACCGACACCTCGACCTGCGCTACCTGGTGCACGCGCCCCCGGACGATCCGGCGCCGCCGCCGGAGGAGTCACAGGACGTGGCGTGGTTCGGCTGGGACGCCGCCATCGACCGAGCTGACGCAGGGCTGAAGGGCGCCCTCGTGAGACTACGCAGCGTGAACGGTTCCCCTGATACATGAAATGCAGGGTCAGCCATGTCACTGTTGGTCATGGACGCGACGAGGGCTGTCCGTCATGCTGAACCGACGATGTCGGGTCGCGAACGAACGAGGGCCGAGGATGACCTCCACGTCACCCTCGATATCGCCACGCCCCGATCGACGACCAGGCCGAGGGATCCGCTGGACGACCTGACGACGAACTCGACGGTTCGGTTGGCGCGTCGTGCGGACCGGCTGCGGCGTCGTGACGTGTCCCGGTTCGAACGCCTGGCGCAGGACCACGACGTGGCCCCCCGACGTCTGCGGCTGCTGGCCGATGCCTGGGCCGAGGCCGGACGACAGGGCATCGAAGCGCTCGGGCCGGCCATCCCGGTGGACCAGGGGCTGATGGAACGGGCCGGCGACGTGATCGAGACATGGCGTCGCCGACACTTCCCCCTCGACGCGTTGCAGGTCGACGTCTGGCGCAACCGCCTGACCGTCTGGTGGATGCGACCGACCGACGATCCGACCGGGTCGCTGGACCCCCACCCGCTGATGCAGCTCCGGCGGACCGCTGACGGCCGGTGGCACCTCTACCGCCGTGCAGTGCAGGGCGAGTGGTGGCCGGTCGTGGTTCGCGGCCGTCGGCACCGCCAGTCGCTGTCGGCGTGCCTCGACGCGGTCAGGGCCGACACACTCCACCACTTCTGGGGCGCCCAGGGACCACCCGACGACCTGGCCGTGGGCGACGGCATGCCCGACTGGCCGTTGGGCTGACCCTCGCGGGCGTGCCGGTCAGCTCGCGCCGAGCTTCACGGTCCATTCGCTGATGACGTCGGCCACCTCGACGCAGACCTCGTCCTCGGTCCTGCCGTCGGACTTGCGGACCCGGTAGGAGTGGTCGGCGCCGGCGACCACGTGCAGCGTCGCCAGACCATCGGGCATCTCGGCGTCCAGCTGCTGCCTGAGGCGGTCCAGCGGGGCCATGGAGTCGCGGTCACCGCTGAGCAGCAGGATCGGCGCGGTCAACGATGGCCAGTGGGCGACCCGCAGCTTCTCGGGCTTGCCCGGCGGGTGCAGCGGATAGGCGAGGCAGGCCACCCCGTCGACGCCGAGCGACTCGGCGTCGACCGCCACCATGCTCGCGATCCGGCCACCCATCGAGCGGCCGCCGATCACGAAGGGCCGGTCGGCACCGAGCAGCGGGCGCAGCGCGGCGATGACGTCGCGCCACGCCTGCTCCAGCCGAGGGGCAGGGTCGGGTCGGCGACCCCCCTTCTCGGTGTAGGCGAAGTTGAACAGCGCGACGGCGTGGCCGCGTGCCACGAGGTCCGCTGCGTGGCGCTGCATCAGCCGGTGGCTCATGTCGGTGCCGGCACCGTGGGCCAGCACAATCGCGGCTGCGGCCGGATCGCTCCCCTCCCAGACCTGGGCGGTCGTGGACTCCACCGACTGGGGCGGGGTCAGCGGGACGGTGACGATGCGCGGATCGGGCACGGGAGACCTTCTCGTGTCGGGTGGCTGTCGTGTCGTGGGGCTGTCGTGTCGGGGGGCTGTCGTGTCCGGTGGCTGTCGTGTCCGGCGGCTGCGCGTCGGGGTGGCTGGGCAGCCGGGTGGCTCGGCCGAAAGGGACTGTTGCCCCGGGGCCCGGAGGGTAGCGTCGGTGGACGAACCGATGACCCGCCTGTCGATGCCCGTGCGCGTGCTGGTCTGGGTGCTCGTGACCGTCCTGCTCTACGCCACGCTCACGTTCGCCCAGGTCGCGATCACGGCTGTCCGGGACCAGGCCGAGCCGTCCGACGCGATCCTCGTCCTCGGTGCTGCGCAGTACCAGGGCCAGCCGTCCCCCGTCTTCGCTGCCCGCCTCGACCATGCGGCGGCCCTGTACGCGGCGGGACTTGCCCCCGTCGTGGTGGTGACCGGCGGCCGCCAGCCGGGCGACACGTTGTCGGAGGCCAACGCCGCCGACGCCTACCTCCAGGCACGGGGGGTGCCGGACACGGCCCTGCGGCTGGAGGTCGACGGGCGCACGTCGTACGAATCGCTCGCCGCCTCGGCCCGGTTCATGCGGGCCGAGGGGATCACCGACGTGATCCTGGTCTCCGACGGATGGCACCTGCAGCGCAGCGCCGAGATCGCCCGGTCGGTCGGCCTGGACCCGCATCCCTCCCCAGCGGAGGGGTCGCCGTACGGCACCGCGTCGGCGCTGCAGCAGATGGTCCGGGAGACCGCCGGGCTGGCCGTCGGCCGGCTGATCGGCTTCCGCCGGCTGGACAACCTGGCGACGGCGTCGATCATCCCCGGGATCTGACGCCCGGTTCGTGCCCTCTGCCCGGTCAGCCCGTCGGGGTCGCTGCGGTCCAGCGGTAGTCGTCGAGGTCGAAGGTCCGCGCACGCAGCCCCGCCATCGGTGTCGGTGACAGCCTGGCGATCGCCGCCTCGCCCTGCTCGTTGAAGTAGTAGCTGTTGGCCCGTCCGCAGTCGCCGCTGGAGAACAGGCTGCGTGCCGCGCTGCGACGCATCCGGTCGACGTAGCGCGCTTCGGCGTCGGCGGTGGCCTCGAAGACCCGGGTGCCCGTGCGGCGCAGGTGCCCCATGACCCGCGAGAGGTGGGCCATCTGCGCCTCGACGGTGAAGAAGTACGACAGCCCCGAGTAGGTGTAGGGCGCGGGGAGGTAGAAGAGGTTCGGGTACCCGTGGACGGTGATGCCCTCGTAGGAGGTGAAGCGAGTGGTACGCCACTGTGTCCCGAGCTCGCGACCGTCGCGGCCGTGGACGGGGAACGGCGGGTAGTTCCCCTCCTCCATCAGGCGGAAGCCCGTGGCCAGGACCAGCACGTCGGCCGGGTGGTGGACGCCGTCGACCGTGGTGATGCCGTCAGCGGTGATCCGCTGGATGCCGTCGGTGACCAGGTCGACGTGATCCTCACCGAAGCAGGGGTAGTAGTCGTTGGAGAACGTGGGACGCTTGCAGCCGAACTCGTAGTCCGGCGTCAGCTTCCTGCGCAGCTCGGGGTCGCGAACCTGCCGGCGGATGTGGGCACGGCCGAGCCGTTCGGCGATCGCGGTGAGGGCCGGGGCGTCGCGGTGGAACAGCACCGACAGGCTGAGCAGCTCCAGCAGGCCGCTGTTGGTGTGGCGGGCCAGGCGTTGCACGAGCGGGAGGTGGCGGAACACCGCCCGCAGCGGGCGTGGGATGGGACCGTCGACCTTCGGGACGCACCAGATGGGCGTTCGCTGGTAGACGTCGAGGTGGGCCGCCCGGGCCGTCAGCTCGGGGACGAGCTGCACCGACGTCGCCCCCGTCCCGATGATCGCGACGCGGCGGCCGTCGATCTCGACGTCGTCGTCCCAACGTGCGGTGTGCATGACGTCGCCCGCGAAGTCGTCGAGGCCCGGGAGGTCGGGGACCTTGAGGTGGGACAGGAACCCGGTCGCCATCACGAGGTAGCGGCACGTCAGGCCGGGACGGCCGTCGATGTCGACGTGCCATCGCTGTCCCTCCTCCTCCCAGCGGACCCCGGTGACATCGGTCGACAGTCGGAGGTGGCGGCGGAGGTCGTGGTCGTCGGCGATCCGGTTGGCGTAGGCCCGCAGCTCCTCCCCCGGCGCGAACACCCGCGACCACGACGGGTTGGGCGCGAAGCTGTAGGAGTAGGTGACCGACGCGATGTCGACGGCCAGCCCCGGGTAGCGGTTGACGTGCCAGGTGCCGCCCACCCCGTCCTCGCGGTCGACGATCACGAAGTCCTCGATGCCGTCGCGGCGCAGCTGGATCGCGATGCCCATGCCGCCGAAGCCGGCCCCGACGACCACGACCTGGTGGTCGACGGCGGCAGGATCGTCCTGGGTTCGCGACGGCGTGGGACGCACGGCAACGTTCATGCCATGGAATGATGGCACATGTCGCCGTGCGGGTCGTGGAGATGGCGGGTTTGTGCCTCCTCGGGGACGTTTCCTACCCTCCGAGGGCATGGCCAGTCGCCCCGCCCCCACCGCCGACGAGCTCCACACCCGCCTCGACGGTCGCCGCCTGTCCGAGCTGGACGACCTGACGAGGTCCCTGGCGATGGCCGAGCTGTCGATGATCGCCTACCTCGACGGCCACGACGCCGACGAACCGGCAGAGGTCATGGGGTTCGCCGACATCGAGTTCATCGACCGCGACGGTGCGCAGGCCACGGTGTTCCTGAGCGAGCACGACCGGGTGGTCGCCTGCCGCGGGACCGAACCGCAGGAGTGGAACGACATCCGGGCCGACGCCAACGCCCTGACCGACCTGGCCGAAACCGTCGGCCGGGTGCACCGGGGCTTCAAGCGCGAGGTCGACGACCTGTGGCCGCTGGTCAAGGACCACCTCGTCGAGGACGGGCGTGACGTCTGGTTCACCGGCCACTCCCTCGGTGGGGCGATGGCCATGATCTGCGCCGGCCGCTGCGAGCTGGACGACATCCCGATCCACCCGGTCCAGGTCGTCACGTTCGGCGCGCCCCGGGTGGGCACCAAGCGCTACGTCACCCACGCCGACCTCGACATCCTGCGGTGGGTCAACAACAACGACGTCGTGGCGCGGGTGCCCCCGATGTGGATGGGCTACCAGCACGCCGGCAAGCTGCGGTACCTCGACGCCGACGGGGTCCTGCGGAAGCTGTCGCGCAAGGCCATCGCCGAGGACCGCTGGCGTGGGTTCGTCGAGGGGCTCAAGCGCGGACGGGTCGACAACCTGCAGGACCACCTGATCCTCGACTACGTGGCCCACATCGCGGCCAACCTCGAGCGGCAGGACCTGACGTCCCCCCAGCGCGAGCGGGATCAGTCCGCGAAGTAGTCCAGCAGGGCGTCGTGCAGGTGCCCGTTGCTCGCCAGCGCCGAGCTGTCGCGTGCGCTGGTCCCGCCGTCGAGGCTGGAGAACCGGCCGCCGGCCTCGGCCATGATGACCGGCAGGGGGGCGAGGTCCCACACGGCCGCCTCGGGGTCGACCATCGCCTCGACCCGGCCGGTCGCCACGAGGGAGTAGCCGTACCCGTCACCCCAGGTGCGCATCGTGAACGGTGAGGTCGCCGCCCGCTCGCGGAGGTGGTCCGGCCACCACTCGAACCCGCTGGTCATGACGTAGGCCCGTGCGAGGTCGGTGGTCCGGCTGACCCGGGCGGGGGCGTCGCGGTGGAAGCACCCCGCGCCCCGGCCGGCGACGGTGATCTCGTCCAGCGCCGGGGCGGCGATCAGCCCGACGAGCGGCCCGTCGGCGTCGTCGCAGGCGATCAGGGTGGTGAAGAGGGGAACCCCGTGCACGAAGGACTTGGTGCCGTCGATGGGGTCGAGGAACCACGTCCGGCCGCTCGTGCCGGGGACGTCGTCGTGCTCCTCCCCCACGATGGC
Organism: Euzebya rosea; assembly: GCF_003073135.1. Lineage (NCBI taxonomy): Bacteria > Bacillati > Actinomycetota > Nitriliruptoria > Euzebyales > Euzebyaceae > Euzebya > Euzebya rosea. The sequence continues at coordinate 40,298 of NZ_PGDQ01000002.1, read as the reverse complement.
GTCGTCGGGGAACGCCGACGTGATCCGTTCGCGGAGCACCGTCTCGGCGGCCCGGTCGGCCACGGTGACGGGTGAGTCGTCGGCCTTGTGGTCCACCGCCAGCCCGCTGTCGCGGTAATGGCGGAGGATCACCCGGCCGGCATCACGGGCGATGTCGACGGCGAACTCCATGAGGTCCTGCACGGCGCCGACGATAACCGTCCCCCCGCCGCGCCGGCGAACGGGCTCGAGGTGTGTCGTCGAAACGGCCACCCGTCGTCGTTGGGCGACACACCTCGGGGTAGCGAGGCCGACCCCGCCCCCGGTGTGTCGTCGAAACGGCCACCCGTCGTCGTTGGGCGACACACCTCGGGTAGCGTGGCCGGCGATGCAGCCGAGCACGTTGGTCGTCCGCCCCGTCCGCCCCGAGGAGTACGTCGAGACCGGCCGGATCGTCCTGGCCGCCTACGACGCCGCCGGCCGGATAGAAGGGCCCTACCGGCTGCGCATCGAGGACACCGCCGCGCGGGTGGAGGCGGGGTCGGAGGTGTGGGTAGCCGTCGACGGTGAGCGCGTCCTCGGCAGCGTCACCTTCACCGATGCCGGCGACCCCAACCTCGAGGACGACACCCACGGCGACTGCGGGTTCCGCATGCTCGGCGTCGACCCGGCCGCCCAGGGCCTCGGGGTGGGCCGGACGCTGGTCCAGCGGTGCATCGACACCGCGACCGCCCGTGGCCGCAAGCGGCTGTCGATCTACTCGATGGTCTGGATGCCGGCGGCGCACGCGATGTACGAGCGCATGGGCTTCACCCGACGGCGCGACCGCGACGTGCTGTTCCCCGCAGGGGTGGGGTTGGCGTTCCAGCGCAACCTGGTGCCCGACGCCGACGCGTGGTTCCCGCCGGAGGGGCTGCCCGCCGAGCCGCCGCCCTGGTACCTCGACGTCCTCGGTTGACCCCCGCGGACCGGCCCGACCGCGCGATCAGGTCGGCGGGAAGAGGATCATCAGGCAGGTCCACAGGACGTGGGCGATGATCGTCGCGCCGACCGACCGGGTGACCAGCAGCAGGCTGCCCCACACGAGCCCGCCGAGCGCCGCCGCGGCGATCAGCGCGAGCTTGAGGGTGGCGACGTGGAACAGCGCGTACCCGGCCGTCGAGACGACCACCAACGCGAACCCCCGCCGCTTGCGACCCAGGCCGTCGGGCAGGTTGGGCCGCACCCGGTCGGCGACCATGGTGGTGAAGGCGCCGCGCCAGAAGACCTCCTCCAACCCCGCGGTCAGCACGCCGCCGAGCAGCAGCTGACCCCAGACCGGCAGGGTGCCGGTCCGTTGGTAGACCTCCAGCGCCGTCTCGGTGAAGGCCGGGAGGATCTGCGAAGCCAGGCCGAACAGCAGGTGGCCGACGGCGAAGTGCACCAACGCCACGACGACGGCCAGGCCGGCGATCGGCCACGTCACCGCGAAGGACGGCTCGGGTTCGTCGTTGGCCCGTCGCACCCAGAAACCCGTCAGACCGGTTACCACCCCGCCGGCGACGACGACCGGGAAGAACGGCAGGCCGGTCAGGTTGAACGCCAACCCCCAGATGATCGACAGGCCGACGAAGGCGACCGCGAGGCGGACGCCCTGGCGGTCGAGCCGATGGTCGTGGTGACGGTCGTGCTGTGGACTGCGAACGGTGGACACGATCCTCCTGTGTACCCCCAGCGGCACGTCTGACACGGGGGCGGGGGTCAGGCCGGGGTGGTCGACGGGCCTCCATCGGGTGACGGGGACGACGACTCCGACGACACCAGGCGGGCCAGACGCTGCATGGCGATCACGCCGACGACCGGGCCGGGCACGAGGATGGCGAAGGCGAGCCACCACGACGTGGCGTCGCGCACCAGGGGGACCAGCCAGATGGTGATGACCGTCAGGGTGAACCCGACCGCGAGCTGCATGGTGACCGCGGTGCCGACGTAGCGCTGATCGGCGTGTTCGGTCACCAGCGCGGAGAACTGCGCGGAGTCCGCCACCACCCAGAACCCCCAGACGAGCCCGGCGACGAGGACCACGGGCCACGGCGCCTCGACCAGCGCGCCGACCACGAGCGCCATCGTCCCGCTGATCCCCATGGCGATCGACGTCGACGTCGTGCGCGAGAAGCGGTCACCGAGGACCCCGCCGACCCAGCTGCCGATCGCCCCCATGCCGATGACGACGAAGGTGACCAGGGCGGCGCCGCGGGTGTCGCCGTCGAGCACGTCGGTGAAGAAGACCGCGAACCACGCCCACATGGCGTACAGCTCGAACATGTGGCCGAAGTACCCGATCGACGCCAGCCGGACCTTCCGGTCGGTGAAGACCAGCCCCAGCTTCGACGGATCGAACGGCGTGGAGGGGAACGGGAACGGCCCGTCGTCGGTCCCGAGCTCGGCCAGCAGTCCCCCGGCCACGGTCAGGGCGCTGGTGACGATGATCAGCAGCCGCCAGTCGACCCCGCCGACGGAGTTGACGAGGTGTGGCAGGGCCGAGCCGAGGGTCAGGGCGCCGACCATCACGCCGAGCGCCGTGCCGCGCTGCTGGCGGAACCACGTCGACATCGACTTCAGGCTGGGCCCGTAGACCCCCGACAACGACGCCCCGACCAGGAAGCGCAGGACGAGGGCCGGACCGAACGACCCCGCGGCGAGCAGGCCGAGGTTGGCCGCTGCGGCCCCGAGGGTGCCCAGCAGGACCAGGCGGCGGGCACGGATCAGGTCCGCGAGGTTGGTCGCCGCCGTCGCGACCGCCCCGGCGACGAAGCCGAGCTGTACCGCGATGGTCAGCAACGACCCCTGGGCGGCGCTGATGCCGAGGTCCTGGCGGAGCTGCGGCAGGACCGCGGCGGCGGAGAACCAGGTCGCCATCGACAGGATCATGGCAAGGGAGAGGATCGCCAGCGCACGCCAGCGACCCGGCGGGTCCGTGGTCGCGACCGGCGCCGTCGCAGGTGTCGTCATGCCTTCGGCCTGGTCAGACCCTCCTGGACGACGGAGGCGACCATCCGTCCGTCCTGGGTGAAGACCTGGCCACGGGAGAAGCCGCGGGCGCCCGACGCCGACGGGGACTGCATGTCGTACAGCATCCACTCGTCGGCCCGGAACGGACGGTGGAACCACATGGCGTGGTCGAGGGAGGCCAGCCGGACCCTGTCGGGGCCGCCGGGGAACAACCCGTGCGGGGTGATGGACGCCCCGAGCAGCGACACGTCGCTCATGTAGGTCAGCACGCAGGCGTGGAGGTGTGGTTCGTCGGGGAAGGTGTCCAGCGACCGGATCCACGCCTGCAGCCGACCCGTGCGCTCGGCGGCGGCCTCGTTGGGCAGCTTGACGTAGCGCATGTCCATCGACGCCCACTCCGGGTGGGGCGGCTGCCAGTCCACGCCGTAGCGCTTCAGCTGGTCGGGCAGGTTCTCCAGCTCGTCAGGCGAGGGCACGTCCGGCATCGACTCGGCGTGCTCCGGCCCCTCCTCGTGCACCTGGAAGGACGCCGAGAGGTGGAAGATCGCCTTGCCCTGCTGGGTGGCGACGACCCGCCTGGTCGAGAACGACCGTCCGTCCCGGATGCGGTCGACGGTGTAGATGATGTTGTGCTTCGGCGACCCCGGGCGCAGGAAGTAGGCGTGCAGCGAGTGGACGCTGCGTTCCTCCTGCACGGTGCGGACGGCGGCCACGAGGGACTGGGCGGCGACGTGTCCGCCGAAGGTCCGCTGCACGTCGGTGTTCGGCGCGGTGCCGCGGAACAGGTCCACGTCCAGGGTCTCGATGTCCAGCAGCTGCAGCAACGTCGACGCCGTGTTCTCCATGGGCCAGAGTGTCGCAGGCCGTGCCATCCGTGACAGCCATGCCGCCACCCGGCCCCGGCCAGCCGTCGACGAGCTCGACGCCGTCGGGCCCGGTCCTGTCAGGTGCGGGGCGACATCAGGGCGAGCGGCACGCTGATGCCGAGCCGGTCGCCGCGGACGGTCGCGATCCGTCGTCCGGGCTGCACGGCGTCCCTGGGTTGCCCGATGTGGTCGGGGCCGAGCAGGCCGACGGCGGCGTCGAGGTCGTCGACCGTGACCGCCAGCCCCCAGAACCGGGCCGGGCGGTCATCGGGGCGCGGGTCGGACGGGGCCATGACCTCCAGCACCGTGCGACCGCCCTTGGTGGGCACGACCAGGAAGCGCATGGTTCGGTCGAGGGTCGGGTGGGCGGCGCTGCGCCGGACCGACCAGCCCAGCGACGCCAGCGCGGCGGTCGTCCGGTCCGGTGCGGGGGTGCCGATGACGAGGTGGTCCAGCGCCGTGGCGGTGTTGGCGTGGGCCGGCTGCCCCGCCAGCAGGTCGTCGCCGCCTGCCGGGGCCGGCCGGACCGGCAGCCCGTCGACGGGCTCGGCCGCCGGGTCCAGCGACCAGCCGACAACGCCACCCTCGCCGTCTGCCCCGAGCACGACGGCCAACCCGCCGAGGTGCACGACGCCCGCAGAGACGGTGAACCCGGCCCGTTGCCAGGCCAGCGGCTCGTCGGCGACATGGACGGCGGTGAGGGTGGTCGACAGCATGGCGCGATTCTGGCATCACGATCAGCAACAATGCGCTGATGCGAGCCGCCTCCACCCTGCTGTCCGTCCTCCTCGTGGTCCTCGTGGTGGTGACCGCCACCCCCGACGGCGCCGTCACTGCCCAGGAGGGTGCCACCCGTGTGCCGCTGGCGGACTGGACGCCGCTGCCTGCCGCAGGACAGGCCGACGTGAGCGCCGAGGCGCGGGCGTTGCGTGCCGAGCTGCTTGGCCCCGAGGCGCTGGACCCCGAACGGGTGACGATGCACTGGTTCGGGGTCTCGGGGTTCGTGCTGACCTACCGCGGCCACCTGCTGCTGCTCGACGCGTGGGAGATCATCGGCGCCACCAACGACTACGCCCCGATCGGCCGGGAGGAGCTGGCGGCGCTGGAGCCCGAGGCGATCCTCATCGGACACGGCCACTTCGACCACGCCGCCGACGCCGGCTACGTCGCCGGGCGGACGGGCGCCCCGATCGTCGGCAGCGAGGAGATCTGCGACAACGCCGAGGCCGACGCGACCGCCGAGGGCAACACGATCACCTGCGTGATCACCGGCACGGCCGACAGCCCCGCCCCGGGCACGGCCCAGTCGTTGCGGCTGTTCGCCGACACCGAGCCGATCACGGTGCTGCAGCACATCCACTCCGCCGCCACCCCGCCGGGACCCGACAACCAGCCCGACCCACAGGTGCCGGTGTTCGACCCGGCGCCCTACATCGAACACTTCGCCGACGACCCCGAGGAGCTGGCCCGGTTCGTCGCGTCGCAGTCCGACGCGCAGGGCGGCACGTGGATGTACCACTTCGTGGCCGGCGACTTCACGCTGCTGTGGGGCAACTCCTCGGGCCCGATCTTCACCGACCCGGCCGTCGGCGAGGCCCTCGGCGCCTTCCCCGGCTGCGTGGACGTGATGTCCAACGCCATACTCGGCTTCGACCAGGTGGTCTCGGGCCTCCAGGACCCCCGCCTGTACGTCGAGGCGGTCCAGCCCAAGGTCTACCTCCCCCAGCACGGCGACGCGTGGGCCCCGGTCATCTCCGCCGGCCAGGCCCAGTACGTCCCGCTGTGGAAGGTCGAGAACGAGGAGCTGGGGATCGGCCAGCCGGCGACCCGCTTCCTGGTCGACCCCGACGAGTACATGGTCCCGGTGGTCTTCGACATCGACGATCCGCTGTGGGACGACGAGACGCCCGGCAGCACCTGTGCGAGCCAGCGCATCGACCGTCGGTGGGGTGCGGAGCGCCACGGCACGGCCGTCCGGCTGTCCCAGGCACGCTTCGCACCGGGCGCGGAGGAGGTGTGGCTGGCCACCGGCGAGTCCTTCAGCGACGCGCTGGCCGCGGTGCCGGCCGCCGCCCTGACCGCATCCCCCGTGCTGACCGTGCGGCCCGACGGCATCCCCGCCGTCGTCGCCGACGAGCTGCATCGCCTTCGCCCCTCCCGGATCGTGATCGTCGGTGACGACACGGTGATCGGCACGCAGGTGGAGGAGCAGCTGGCGGCGCTCGGCGTCGCGGCCGAGGACATCGAACGCGTCGGCAGCGGCGACGCCTACCAACGAGCGGCGGCGGTCAGCGCCGCACGGTTCGACGCCGCCACCACCGTCGTGGTGACCACCGGCGAACGGTTCCCCGACGCCCTCGCCGCCGGTCCCCTCGCGGCGGCCCGGCAGGCCCCCCTGCTGCTGACCGAAGCCGGCACCCTGCCCGACGCGACCGCCGAGGAGCTCCGACGGCTGGCCGACGGCACGGGCCTTCCGGGCGGCGAGCCGCTGTCGGTGGTCATCGTGGGCGGGACCGCTGCGGTCGACGACGCGGTGGCCGACGCCATCGCCGCCATCACCGGTGGGCCCGTCACCCGGGTGGCCGGCCCCGACCGGACGACCACCGCGGCGGCGGTCGCGGCGCTGGAGGACTTCGACGCGGCACCGACGGTGTACGTGGCCCGCAGCGACGACTTCCCCGACGCCGTGGTCGCCGGTGCGCCGGCCGCCGTCGACGGGGCGCCGGTGCTGCTGGTGGGCCGGGACACGCTGCCGGACGCAAGCCGTTCGGCGCTGGGCCGAGCCAGCGCTGCCGCGTGGGCTGTCGTGGCCGGCGGCGACACCGTCATCGGCCCGGACGTCCGCCAGCAGGTCAGCGACGCGCTGCCCGACTGATGGCACAGCGCGGCTGATCGCACAGCGCGGCTGATCGCACAGCGCGGCTGATCGTGCTGCGCGGCTGACCCTCGTGGTCCGGGACCGTCCCCCGGGATCAGCCGAGCGGCACGTTGAACCCTGCCGACGCCTCGAGGGCGAAGGCGAGCTCGAGCAGGGTCCGGTCGTCGCCGTGCGCGGCACCGAGGTGCACGCCGATCGGCAGGCCGGACCGGCTGCGCGCCATCGGCAGCGACACCGCAGGCGCGCCGGAGACGTTCCAGGCCGGCGTGTAGGGGACGAACCGCTCGACCCGCTCCCGGTGGGTCTCGAACGGCAGCTCGACCGACAGCCAGCCGAGCTCGGGTGGCAGCGTGCCGAGCGTCGGGCTGAGGACGACGTGGTAGCGCTCGGTGAACGCGGCGTACCGGTGGCGGAACGCCCGCAGCCGGCGGATCGCGAGGGGCAACCGGGGCAGGTTGCGACGGAAGTGTGCGGCCAGCCCCTGCGTCCACGGGTCCAGCAGGCCGGGCCGGAACGCCCGGCCCACCCTGGCGTACCCGCTGGCCGTCAGCCCCTGCGCCAGCGCGCCCCAGTAGAGGAGGAAGTCCTCGGTCAACGAAGCCGGGAACGGCAGGGCGACGGGTTCGACCCGGTGGCCGAGCGCCTCCAGCGCCGACCCGGTTCGTTCGACGGCCTCGGTGACCTCCGGGTCGACCGGGCCGGTGAGGGACTCGGTGATCATCGCGACGCGACGCATGGCACCCATGCCCGGTCCGTCCACGCCGGCGATCGAGGGCATCGCGGGGTTCCGGAAGGTTCGTTCGGCCGCGGCCATGAACGCGGCGGTGTCACGGACCGAGCGGCTGACCACGCCGTGGGAGACGACCTTGACGGGCAGGCCGCGCATGTCCTCGTCCTCCACCAGCCGTCCGTAGGTCGGCTTCAGGCCGACCAGGCCGGCGCAGGCCGCGGGGATGCGGATGGATCCGCCGCCGTCGACGGCGTGGGCGATCGGCAGCGCCCGGGCGGCCACCAGCGCGGCCGCACCCGAGGAGGACCCGCCGACGGTGTGGTCGGGATCCCAGGGGTTGCGGGTCGGCACGAAGCCCAGCCCCTCCCCCGTGGGGGTCATGCCGAACTCGGGTGCGGCGGACTTCCCCAGCGCGATCAGGCCCGTGTCGACGAACTGCCGGACGGGGGCGTCGGTCCGTCGTGACAGGTGCCCGCCGGCCGCGCGGCTGCCGAAGGTCGTCGGCATGCCAGCGAGCTGGTCGAGGTCCTTGACGGCGGTCGGCACGCCGTGCAGCGGCCGGTCGGTGTCGCCGGACCGCTGGCGGCGGGCCAGCACCTCGTGGGCTCGGTCCCCGTCGAGGTGGAACAACCCACCGATGTGTGCGTCGACGGCGTCGACCCGCGCCAGCGCCGCGTCGAGCACCTCCGCGGCCGTGACCTCGCCGGCGCCCACCCGCGACGCGGTCTCCACGGCATCCCAGCCCGCCATCGGCCCGTCGGCGACGATCCGTGGACGGGCATCGGAAGCGGATGCGGGGGCTGGGGCAGCGGTGGGGGCGGCGTCGCTCATGTGCCCGGGAACGCTACTCGCCCGCCGCGGGGGCGGGTGAGCGTACCGACCGCCTCGTCGGTGCGGCCGATGGTCACCCCCCCGCGAGGAGCCGAACCGGCACCGACGCGCTACAACTCCGTGCCATGGCCAACGCTCCCCTCGTGCCGCCGGACCTCGACGAGGTCCGCCGGCTTCTCCGTCCCCAGATCTCCGCCATCCCGCAGATCCTCGCCGACTGGCCCCGTGGTGAGGGGCCGCTGGCCGATGTGCCGCTGCTCGACCCGGGCATGCTCAGCCCCCGGGTCTTCGAGCAGCTGGCGGGCACGGTTCGCGTGGCCTCGGCAACCCCGTCGCTCGTGACCGTGGCCGGCCTGCTGGAGATCCCCACGGGCGGCCTGCTGGTCACCGCGATGGTGCTGTGCCCCGCGGACCTCTCCACGCCTCCCGACGTGACGGGCAGCCGTCGGACGCTCGCGGAGGAGGGGGCCCGGTCCGACCAGGTGCTGGTCGAGGTCGCCGCGTTGCTCAGCCCGGTCGAGGACGGCCAGGGCCCTGCCGCTGGCGTCGGGATCGTGCGCCCGCTCGTCATGGCCGACCCCTCGGCGTTCCCCCACCCCGAGGACCCGACCGCCTACGGCGTGGAGCTGCGCGAGACGGCACGCACGGCTGTTGAGGAGGACATCGAGGTCGTCAGCGACCTCGGCGGCCGTCCGATGGACCCCCTGCCCGTGGACCTCGCGCGCATCTGGAGCCCCATCTTCTCGGTGGCCAGGGCAGCGACGGCCGGGCTGGCCGCACGGGGTGCCGGTGCGACGGAGGGCGACGAGACGGTCGCGGGCGACTAGGCTGCCCGTCACCCGGCCCTGCCCCTGAACTGGACCCGGGACGCAACCACCCCTCGGGGGGAGCACAACCGATGCCATCGATCGACCAGGACCGCCGTCTCGAGCAGCCGGTCGCCCGCTGCATGTCAGAGACGTTCATCACCCTGCCGGCGTCCTCGACGCTGTGCGAGGCCGCGAAGGCCATGCGGGACCGCCACATCGGCCTGCTGCTGCTGACCGACGGCGACGAGCTCGTCGGCGTGTTCTCCGAGCGCGACCTCGTCCGCTCGCTGGCCGACGGCGACCGGCCCGACGAGGTGCACCTGGCCGACCGTGCCCGGGGTGACATCATCACCGTCAACGCATCCGCCAGCCTGCAGGACGGCATCAACGCGATGGCCAAGCGCGGCATCCGCCACCTCGTCGTCGTCGGCGACGACGACGGTCAGCCGGTGGGGGTCCTCAGCGCCCGCGACGTGCTCAGCGAGATCGCGGTCGTCTGACCCGACGGCACACCGGCCCCCTCCCGGGCCTCGCGCTGCAACGCCCTGCCGTCGCGTGACAGCACCGCACCCGCGGCACCGACGACGACGACGAGCCCGCCGGCCGCGTGCACCCAGCCGAGCGGTTCGCCCAGCACCAGCAGCGCCAGCACACCCGACAATGCCGGCTGGGCCAGCCGCATGACGGGCGGGATGTTGGCCGGCACCCAGCGCAGCGGCCACGTCATCACGAAGTGGCCCAGCGCCCCGGGGCCCGCCGCGACGCCGAAGGCCAGGAGCAGGTCGGTGCGCGTCGCGCTGCCGACGTCGACGCCGGCCACCGCCACGAAGGCCCCGACCAGCAGCACCCCGACGGTCATCACCCCGGCGAGGAAGGGCAGCACGTCCACGTGCTCGCGTCCCCGCTTGGACGACAGGAAGAAGCCGGCGAAGCAGACGACGTTGGCGATCGCCATCGCCATGCCGAGGGGGTTGCCCGTCGGGCCGGACGCCTGCACCGCAAGCCAGGCACCACCACCGATCGCCAGGGCGGACCAGGCGAAGAACCGGGGGCCCGGCCGTTCGCGGAACATCCACCATGCGCCCAGGGCCGTGGCGACCGGGGCGAGGGCGTTCATCAGCGAGACGTCCACGACGCTGGTCAGCTTCACGGCCGTCATGAACAGCAGCTGGTGGACCCCGAAGCAGACGCCGGCGATGGCGGTCCACCGGCGCCCCTCCCCGCCCGGCAGCACGGGGACGCGTCGTCGCCGCGAGCTGCCCACGGCCAGCGCGGCCAGCAGGCCCGCACCGATGAGCAGTCGCCAGAAGGAGAACGCCGGCCCGGACAACGACGAGGCCTGCAGCATGATCGGCCCGGTCGAGTACAGCACGACACCGCTGGCGATGAGCACCAGCGGGAACCGCTGCGCGAACCCGGCGACGCGGTCGCTGGGGGCGACTGGTCGGCGAGTGGTGGCGAGCGGCGGGTCTGCGGCACCGGTCCGGTGCGGGTCTGCGGCGATGCCGCCACGGTAGGCGGCACCCTGGCCGTCTCCGACAGCCGGGCCTGTACCGAGGGGAACCCCGGTGGGAGTCGAACCGGGGTCAGGACTCCAGGACGTCGACCAGCCGGTCGTAGTCGGCACGGATGGACCGCCGGACCATCCACGCCAGCGGGCCCGACGCCAGCCCGAAGAAGCGGCCGGGCTCGCCCGTCACGACCGTCCGTACCCGACATCGCCCGTCATCGACCGGCTCCACCGATCGCCGGAAGGTGATCGGGAACCCGCCGGCCACCCCTCCCTCGTCGACCCCGAGCGTGCGGGCGGCGATGACCTGCCCGTCCACGTACTCGGTGACCTCGAAGGTCGAGCGGACGTCCCGCGACAGGAACCGGGCGTGCTGCTGGTACCGCGACCCGACGGTGATCGGCGGTTCGTCGCCCAGCCAGGCGCACTCGACCATGCCCTTCTGCCACCGCGGGTTGTTCGTCGCGTCGGCCACGAAGGCGAACGCCGTGGCCGCGGGTACCGCCATTTCCACCGTTGCGCTGGTCTCCACGAGCCCATCCTCTCGTGTTCCACGCGCGGGCGGCGCGCGGCTCGTGACGGATCACGAGCAGGTGTGGAGATCCTCCAGCAGGAACGCGGGTTCCGGACCCCGAACCCAGCCGGTAGCCGCCACGTCCAGGAGCCGACCTGATGACCGCACGTTTCCTTCGCCTCGCCCTCGCCGCACTGCTCGTCACGAGCCTCGCGACCACCGCCAGCGCCACCGCCGGGCTGACCGGCACGACCGCCGCGTCGGTCGACCCGATCGTTGCCGCCGACCTGCTGCTGGCCGACGCGCTGCAGGACGGCGTCAGCCGGGCGGGTGTCGCCTCGGTGGACACCTCCTGGCACATGGGCGCCTCCGGCGGGCAGTTCGCCGACACCGCCGCGCCGGTCAGCCCCGAGTTCGTGGACCCGCACGCCCACGCCGTCCGCAAGGAGCCGACCGAGGAGCTCGGGTCGCGCATCCTGACCCGGGCGCTGGTCGTGCAGGGGGCCGACGGCGAACGCGTGGCGGTGGTCGCCAACGACCTGTACCTGCCCAACGACCTGCTGAACCGCCGGGTCGGCCAGCTGCTGCAGCTGCACGATGCCGAGGTCACCGCCGGCCTGAAGGACGGCCCGCTCGTCGGGCTGACCGACGAACAGGTCGCGGTCACCGTCAGCCACAACCACAACTCGGCCTTCTACTCCTCCCCCTCGTGGGGCGTGTGGATCTTCCAGGACGTCGTCGACATCCGCTTCTTCGACTACATGGCCGAGCGCATGGCGCAGGCGGTCATCGAGGCGACCGCAGCCCTCCGGCCGGTCCGCATGGGGGCCGTCACCATCCCCTTCAACGAGATCCAGGCGCACACCTACGGCCCCAAGGTCGGCTACGACGGCACCCCGGCCGGCCAGCCCTACAGCCACACCACCGGGCAGCTGTCGGTCGTGCGGTTCGACGACATCACCGACCCCGCCCACCCCGACCCGTACGCCGCGTGGGTGATCCTCGGCCTCCACCCCGAGTGGACGTGGGGCTACGACGTCTTCAACGGTGACGTGACCCACGCGGCCATGCGCGTCATCGACCGCGAGCTCGGGGTCACGAGCGTCATGTCGCAGCGCGAGACCGGGTCCTCGGGCCCCGAGAAGGCGCTGCGCGTGCACGAAGCTGCCGAACGGCGCGAGTTCCAGGACAACGGCTTCGCAGGCCTCGACCACGCCGCGCGGCTGTGGGCCGACCGCGTCACCATGGCCTTCGACGCCCTCGACGCCCGGACGCCCGTCGTCGGCTTCGACCCGGTCGCCCAGCCCCTCCACCTGCCCGCCGACGCCATCGAGCCCATCGCGATGGTGCCCTTCACCACCGGGTTCGACGTCGCCTCGGCCAGCCAGCGCTTCGCCCCGCCGGGCTCCCGACCGGTCCCCGGCGTCTCCAACTGCAACACCGACCAGCTGTTCCACGGCAACGTGCAGGCGCCGGTCCTGGGCTTCCCCGACTGCGAGAACGGTGGCCTGGACGAGCACACCCGACCGATCGCGGACACCCTCGGACTGCCGGCGGTGTACGACCAGCTGAAGGCCGCCGGGGTCCCGATCCCCGACAGCTACACCGCCACGACGCTCGGCGGGGTGGAGGAGACCGCCGCCGTGCACGTCATGGCCATGCGGATCGGTGACCTCGGGGTGACGTTCTGCCCCTGCGAGCAGTTCACCGACACGGCGCTGAACGTGCAGACCCGGCTGGACGACATCGCCGACAACGTGTGGATCGGGTGGGACTGGGAGGCGCTGGGGACCCCCGACGGCCACCCGGACCCCGGACGCGACTGGTGCGTCCCGACGCCCGGCGCGGAGGGGATGACGACCTGCGCCAACCCGCAGGACCCGACCGCCGACCTCGAGCCGGTCCCGACCGCGATGGTCGAGCGGATGCGGGCACAGATCCGCAACGACGCCGACGGGTGGGAGGCCGATGTGGCGAGCGTCTTCGGCGAGTCCGAGGCCGTGGATCCCGCCGCCATCTTCGGCAACTTCACCCATGACGAGGTGGACCCGTCCGAGGGGTACCCGATGGTGGTCAGCGTCGGCATGGCCAACGACTACTTCGGCTACGTGCCCAACTACCGCGAGATGCGGGCCCACGACCACTACCGCAAGGCGCTGAACGGCCTTGGCCTGCACGGGGCGGACTTCCTGGCCAACCGCATGGTGGCGCTGGGGCACCAGCTGAACGGTGGCCCCGTCGTCCAGCTGTCCCCGCAGGACCTGGCCTACCAGGCCGAGTCCGGCCGGGCCCTGGCCCTGTCCACCACGCTGGGCACCATCGCCGACGCCCACGAGCGGGCCTACGCCGCGTCCCTGCCTGCCGACGGCGGCACGCCGTCGATCGTGGCGCAGCCCGAGGACATCCAGCGGTTCGATGCCGCGCACGTCAGCTGGGTCGGTGGCTCCAACTACACCGACATGCCGCTGGTCACCGTCCAGCGACAGGCGGCCGACGGGTCCTGGACGACCGTCGGCGACATGCACGGCGAGGTGCAGATGCGGCTGGACTTCCCCACGCCCGCGGACCTCCCGGCCGTCGAGGCAGGGACGTTCGAATGGGTCTGGACCGCCCAGTACGAGGCCTTCGTGCACGGCGGCGGCAGCCCCCGGCTGGGCTACGACACCACGATCCCGCTGCCCGAGGTCGATGGCACCCGTGTCACCGCCACGCCGACGGGGACCTACCGCTTCACCGTCACCGGTGAGCGGCGGACCGGTCCGGGTGACGCCGTCGAGCCCTACGCGCTGACCTCCGAGCCGTTCACCGTCAGCCCGTGGACCGGCATCACCGCCGACACGGCGGCCGACGGCGAGGACGTGGTCGTGACCGTCGGGCCGACCACCGTCGTCGGCTACGACGACGGTGGTGCGGGCACCACCACCTACACCTTCGGTCCGATCGACTACCCGAACAGCTACGACTCGCCGATGGACTACGTCCAGCTGACCGACGTCGACGGGCGCGACACCTCCGCCGCCGACGGCCGGGTCCGCTTCACCTACCGCAGCGGCACCGCCGACGACCAGTTCTACTGTCCGTTCTGCAGCTTCCGGCTGTGGGCCGACACCGGTGTGGCCGAGGCCGTGTCGGTCACGGTCACCACGATCGACGGCACGGTCCGCACGGTCCCGGCGACCCGGACCACCGACGGCCAGTGGCGAGCCGAGGGTGTCCTCGCCGACGGCGCGACCGCACGGGTCGCGGCCGGTGGGGTCACCGACGCCTGGGGCAACACCAACGGCGCCCCCAGCGAACCGGTCGGCGGCTGAGCCACCGGGCGGGGACGGTGCAGTACGGTCCACCCGATGGTCGATCGCCCGTCCCTGCCGACCCCCTCACCGATGGTCATCGGCACGGTTGTCGCCGTGCTGGTCATCGTCGTGGTGACGGTGTGGGCGGCGGGCAGCGGCGCCCGGGGCGACATCGACGCGGCCGTGGACCGGGCCGACGCGGCCGACGCGCTGGCAGCAGAGCTGCGGGGTGACCTGGCCGACCTGCGCGGCGACCTGCAGGACCGCGCCGGCGAGATCGACCGCCTCGAGGACGAGCTCGAGGCGCTGACCTCGGAGCTGGCGGACGCACGGGCCTCGGGGTCGGAGGCCGCGGACGCCGCAGACGCGGCCGAGGCCGCGCAGGCCGATGCCAGCGAGGACGCCGCCGCGGCGACCAGCCTCGCGGAGGTCACCACCGCCGTCGCGGAGACCGACGACGTCGACCTCGCCCTGCACATCACCGACGTCGTCGACGGCAACGTCCTGGTCGGGTTCGACCTGCGGGAGATGCTGGCGGACGGTCCCGACGCCGGACGGGCGATCCAGGTCCGCCTCGCCGGCACCGACGCGCCTTCTCCGGGCGACTGCCGACACACCCAGTCCACCGCCCTCACCGAGGCGTGGCTCGAGGCGACCGGGGGTGACGTGCTCCTGCGCCGCCCCGCCGACGCCCCCGAGACCGACGCGCTGGGGCGGCGCCTGGCGGAGGTGCTGGCGTTGACCAACCCCGACTCGTCGCTGAACGTCACCCTGACCGTGGCCGGGGAAGCCATCCTGGACGACGACCAGGTCGACGACGACCCGTTCCTGACCGAGCGGCTGCGCGTGGCCCAGGCGTCGGCCGAGGGCACCGGTGTGGGGGTGTGGGGGTGCACGGAGAGCGCGTTGCTGGGGACCGCCCCCGCGCCGACGACGTCGCCCAGCGCCTCGCCGTCGGCCAGCCCCGACCCGACCCCGTCGGGCTGACCGGCCTCGACGCCTCAGCCGGCGTCGTGCTCGCTGCCCGGCCGCAGCCGGACGAGTCCGCGGTAGGCCTGCAGGGCGGTGCGACCCTCGTTGCAGACCGCGTCGACCTCCCGGCAGATCGGGACCTCGACACCGTGCTCGTGCGCGAGCTCCACCACGCTGCGGGCGGTCTTGACGCCCTCGGCGACCTGGCCGAGCACCTCGACCGCCTCCTCGATGGTGCGCCCCTTGGCCAGCTCCTCGCCCACCCGCCGGTTGCGGGACCGCGGCGACATGCACGTGGCGATCAGGTCACCGAGCCCGGTCAGCCCGCTGAAGGTCGCGGGGTCGGCGCCCATCGCAAGGCCCAGCCGGGTGATCTCGGCGAGCCCGCGGGAGATGACCAGCGCGCTGGTGTTGACCCCGACGCCCAGGCCGTCGGCCATCCCCGCGGCGATCGCGATGATGTTCTTCAGCACGCCCCCGAGCTCGCAGCCGAGCACGTCGGTGTTGGTGTAGACGCGGAACCGTACCGAGGAGAACAGCGGCTGCAGGGACGCGGCGATGTCGGGGTCGGGGGTGGCGATGACGGCGGCCGCCGCCTTGCCCTCCAGGATCTCCCC
Organism: Euzebya rosea; assembly: GCF_003073135.1. Taxonomy (NCBI): domain Bacteria; kingdom Bacillati; phylum Actinomycetota; class Nitriliruptoria; order Euzebyales; family Euzebyaceae; genus Euzebya; species Euzebya rosea. Next base: position 24,308 of record NZ_PGDQ01000002.1, on the reverse strand, counting down.
CGCGATGTTCGGCCCGGCGAGCAGCCCGACCGGGTGGCCGGGCAGGCACTCGCTGATCACGTCCGTCGGCCGCATCCGCGTCGACTGCTCCAGGCCCTTTGCAAGCGACAGCACCGGGATCCACGGACGGACGTGCGGGGCCGCGGCCTCCAGGGTCTCGCGGATGCCCTGCGTGGGCACGCCCACGACGAGGACGTCGGCCCGGGCGACCGCCTCGTCCAGGTCAGCGGTGGCCTCCAGGGACGCTGGCAGCCGATGGTCCCCCAGGTACCGGCTGTTGGTCTGTCGGGTGCTGATCTCCTCGGCGACCTCCGGCCGACGCGACCACAGCAACGTCGGGGTGTTGCCGCTGACCAACGACGCCACCGTCGTGCCCCAGGAGCCGCTCCCCAGGATGGTCACGTTGATGGGTCTGGTCATGTCGGTGTCCCCGTCCGTCGGCTCCGCTGCGTCGGAGAAGCGCTGCGTCGGGGGAGTCTAAGAGATGTCCCGTAATCGCGTCCGTCAGCCATCCGATATGGCCGGCTATCAGATGGCACTTCTCCCGACGGGACTGGGGCTACCTCCCTGCCTGAAGAGGGGCCACCGGGAGAACCCGAGGACCCTCGGGTGCTTGAGCGGTAGGGTGCACCATGATCCTATGGGGAGCGCTTCTCGGCGTCGTCGTGATGCGGGCCGCCTATCCATGTGGCGGATTCTGCGTAATCACCTCTGGCATCGTTGCGGCCCTGGCGGGCGGCCTGATCGGCAGCATTCTCCAACACGTCATGCAGGGACACCGGTAAGGAGGGGCGGGGCCGGATGGCGTCTTCCCGCCGTTGGGCTCGGACCGACCGCATCCCCGTCGACGAGTGGGCGCGTCCGCCTGATAGCCCCGGATACCTCATGGATGCGCCGTGAGGATGCGGAGGTTGTGGAGGTAGGCGACCGCTTGGAGGGTGTCGGGCAGGTGTCGGCCGCGTCGGCGGTGGTCACGCAGCACCTGCCAGTCCTTGAGTCGGGCGATGCAGTGCTCGGCGCGTGCTCGGCGTCGGCGGTGGCGTCGCCAGGCGGCATCTCGGACGATCCGGCCGCCTGCGAACGCCGGCGTGTGGAGTTCGGTGATGCCGCGGTAGCCGCCGTCGGCGTACACCCGACCGTGCTCGACGCAGCGCTGCTGTAGGCCGGAGCCCCGAAAGTGGATGGCGTCGTTGCGGTGACCCGGCCCACCACCATGCACTGCCACGACCAGAAGGTCTGCACGACGGCTGAGGATCTGGGCGTTCGTGGAGTATCGGTAGTTCTTCGACCTGCCCGCCGTCGTCTTGTCGCGGGTCGGGATCAGGGTGCCGTCGACCGTCCAGCTGAACCGACGGTCAGCATCCACAGTGCTTCCGAGCAGTCCGGCCAACCTGGGCGTGAGGTCGGTGATGATTCGGTGGGCTTGGGACTTGGAGATCCCGAACACGGCGGCGAGCTGTCGGACGGTCAAGCTGGTCCGCAACGCCGCACAGCACAGCACGATCCGTGCTGGCAACGGCAGCGCCCACGGGCGTCCCTGCCGGGCAGGTTCTGTGAGTTCACCGGCGATGTGGTGGATGTGGGGGACGGTGAGGCCGGTCAGCACGACCAGCCGTCGGACCGTTGGTGTCATACCCCTGTCGTACGTTTGTTCTGTGACATCGGACGTGCCACGGCGGCGTGGGAAGACCCGGTCCCCGGAGGGGAACTGGTCTGCCACCGGGATGCCGAAAGCCACCATCCGCTTGGCCCTGGACACCACCGACCCCGTCCAGCGCCGCCGGGTCGAGAAGCTGTTCAGTGCCTGTTTCCAGCTTCGGCGGGCGGTGCAGTCCGACGCCCGACACCGGATCGACGCCTACTGGGCCGCCCGCCACGAACGGGCCACCGACAGGGACGGTCCGAAGCAGGTCCGTGAGCGGGTGGGCCTGTCCAAGAAGGGCCTCGAAGCGGCAGCCAAAGCCCACCTGGACGCCGCCCCGCACCTGCTGCATTGGTCGTCCAAGGCCCTGGGACTCCACCTCGCCGACACCGTGTGGGAACCCACGTCTCGGCATCTGTTCGGCGACAGCTCAGGCAAGCGCGCCGGCCGGCCGCGGATCGCCTCGTGGTGGGACTTCCGGCGGGTCCCCGGCCGTTCCCGTTCCCGCACCGCGAAGGGCAACAAGTGGGAGACCTTCCGGCTCCACGGCACACTCGACGCCACCAAAGACACGATGGGCAGGCAGGCAGCCGGCTGGCGGCATCACCAGCCCATCCCCTCACCGTCAGCACCCAGCCATGTGGACTCATGGTGGGCCTACGACGGCCCACTCATGGTGGTGATGGCAGGCGTCGGCGACGGTGATCTGGTCCTGCCCGTCCGACTCCCGCCCGCACCCTCCGCCCAGGCCCACCTGGATCACTTCCTCATGGACCCGTCGGTGTGGCACAAGATCGACCTCGTGAGGCACCGCGACCCGCATGTTGCCGGCGGCTGGTCCTACGAGGCCCACCTGCTCTGCCTGGTCGACCCCTACGTCAGCCAGTCAACGATCGACCGACGGGCGAGGGTGCCGGTGGGCCGTCGGGCGGGCGGTGACGTCAACGTGTCGAACATCAGCGTCGCATCCCACACCGACGGGACCGACCTTCGTGTGATGACCGTAGAGCGGACGGCCGACCAGAAGGAACGGGAGCAGCAGCGGCGGGTGAAGGAACGCCGCCGTCAGAAGGCGTTGGACCGCAGCCGACGCAACAGCAACCCCGACCAGTATCACCTGTCCAAGCGGCAGGAGAGGGCTGCGCAACGGCGAGCCGACAACGGTCTCCCCGCCAAGACCCAGTTCCCGAAGGGGCCACGCAGGGCACGCTCCGACGGCAAGCCACAGCAGGCGTACCGCAAGGACCAGCTCTCCAACTCCTACCGGCAGAACCGGGCCGCAGCGGCCAAGGAGGCACGGGCTGCCGCGATCGCTCGTCGTGACACTGCCCGTCAGGTCGCCGGTGAGCTGGTCGCCATCCATGGGGCCGACCTGACCATCGAGCACGGCTCCCTTACCGCATGGGCCAAGGCGTGGGGCCGTGCCGTCCACGCGTTCACACCGGGCCTGCTCATCGCTGCCATCGAAGCTGTGATCGCCGCGGTCGCCACCGACAAGACGGTGAAGCGCGCAGGCACCCGCCACACTGCCCTCAGCCAGCATTGCCTGTGCGGCCGACGGGCGAAGAAGCCGCTGTCCCAACGCGTCCACCTGTGCGTTGAATGCGGCCTCATCGGCGGCCGTGACGCCGTGTCCGCCGTCCTCGCCGCATGTGTGGACATGGTCGATCCCGACCAGCCGACGACCGCGACGGTCGACTACGGCCTCGCTGGCCGGCTGGCGGCCGACCCGGCGACGATCCCCACCCTCCGCAAGACCTTGGGTGTGCAAGAGCACCCGGAGGCGTCAACCGACCCACCCAACCCCGGCCTCCTGCCGGGTGAGGGTGACCCGGCCACCAGCCTCACGGCTGGTTCTGCGCCCCGAACGGGAACGGTCCCGACCCCAACCCCCAATGAGACGGCCGCTGGCGCGGCCGACCACGTGGGAGCGAGGTCGATGACGAACCCGAATGCCCCACCCGACGACCGCCGCCTCGCGGCCGCCGGATTACGGGACATCTCTTAGGAGATGAGGTGTCGGGCGACGGGGGTCCGGGGCATGATCGCACCATGTCGGACGAGGAATCCTGGTACTGGTGTTTCACCCACGACCGGCCGGAGCACGGCAACGTGTGCCGTGCGATGGACCGGTTCGGCCCCTATCCCTCCGAGCAGGCCGCACGCGAATGGAAGGAGTCGCGCGACGCCCGCGAGGAGAAGTGGGAGGCCGAGGACGAACGATGGGAGGCGTGGCCGGACGACAAGCGGGACAACAACCCCTAGCCTCCGAAGCATGACGGAGGGCTCGACGCTGGTGGCCGCGGATGTGCGGTCGACGACCGAGCGACGACTGGTGGAGGAATGGGCGGCCGATGCCCATCCCGGCGCGCCGGTGGTCGCCCTGGAGGACGACCGCTTCCCCGCGGCCGTGGAGGACGCCGGGCGGGTGGTTCCCGCGCGGGTCACCTGGCTGCCCGACGAACGTGGCAAGGGCGAACGCCTCAACCTGGGCGAGCTGCTGCTGCTCAGCGGACCCCGTCGGCCGTGGCGTCCCCTCCAGGAGCTGATCACCCGGCGGCGTCCCGACGGCGCCGTGGTCACCACCGGCACGCCGGCGTCGACGGAGCAGCTGCGGGGACGGTTCCGCCGTCGGTACGGCGAGGAGGACCATGCCGGTTCGCGGTTCGCGGCGTTCGTGGCCCGACAGGCGGTCCTCGCCTGCGACCGGGCCGAACGGCAGGTGCTCGGCAACCGCTACAAGGTGCCGCGCCTGATCGCCGAGCAGCTGCTCGACAGCACCTCCTTCGACCAGGGCCTCCGCGAGCTGGCTGGCCAGCTCGGCCGTGACATCCGCGAGCTGCGCACGGAGGCCAAGGGGGCCCTCGAGGAGCTGATCGCCGTCCAGTCGCCCCTGGCGATCGACGTGTGGCGCACGGTCCTCCGCCCGATGCACGCCAAGGCGTGGAACGTCGAGGTCGACGACACGGCCCTGGCACGCCTGCGGGAACTCAACCGTGACCACTCGCTGATCTTCCTGCCGTCCCACCGCAGCTACGTCGACCCGCTGATCATCGCCGACGTCCTGCTGCAGCACGACCTGCCCCGCAACCACACCCTCGGCGGCGCCAACCTCTCCTTCTGGCCCTTCGGTCCCCTCGGCAAGCGGGCCGGCATCGTGTTCATCCGCCGGTCCTTCGGCGGCGACGAGGTCTACAAGTTCGCGGTGCGGCGCTACCTCGGCCACCTGATGGCCAAGAAGTTCAACCTCGAGTGGTTCATGGAGGGTGGCCGCACGCGCACCGGCAAGCTGCGCCGCCCCCGCTACGGGATCCTCCGGTACCTGGTCGACGGCCTGGACCTGCATCCCGAGGCCGACCCGGTCGTGGTCCCCGTGTCGCTGGTCTACGAGCAGCTGCACGAGGTGGCCTCGATGGCCGAGGAGGAGCAGGGCGGCACCAAGCAGGCCGAGGGGTTGGCCTGGTTCGCCCGGTACGTGCGGTCCCAGCAGCACCACCTCGGTGACGTGCTGGTGCGCTTCGGCCAGCCGATGTCGCTGCGGGATGCGCTCTCGGATGCCGGCGAGGGCCCGTCACAGCTGGAGAAGGTCGCCTTCGAGGTGGCCACGCGCATCAACGACGTCACCCCGGCCACGTCGACGTCGCTGGTCTGCCTCGCCCTGCTCGGCGAACGCGACCGGGCCCTGACCGTGGAGGAGATCGGCCATCGGGTCACCCCGCTGCTGGACTACCTCGACATGCGCGGGATCGAACGGCCCAAGGACGACCTCCGCCATCCCGTCGGCCTGTGCCGCACGCTGGGTCGGCTGCAGGACGCCGGCGTCGTGGAGGTCTTCGACGAGGGGCCCACGCCGATCTGGTCGATCCGGACCGGCTGCCACCACACCGCGGCGTTCTACCGCAACGGCGCGCTGCACCACCTGCTCGACCGGGCGATCGTCGAGCTGGTCGTGCTCTACGTCGCGACGCTCCCCGACGGCGAGAACCACCTCGACCGCGGCTGGGAGGAGGCCCTCCGGCTGCGCGACCTGCTCAAGTTCGAGTTCTTCTTCCCGACCAAGGCCCGGTTCCGTGACGAGCTCGAGGCCGAGCTGCAGCTGCTGAGCCCGACGTGGAACCGCACCGACGGACGCGCCGACCAGGCCGAGCGTGTCCTGCAGCGGGCCCTGCGGACCGCGGAGGACGGCAGCTCCGCCGCCCCTGCCGGACCGCTGCTCGCCCACCACGTCCTGCGCTCCTTCATCGACGCACAGGTGGTCACCGCCGCCGTGCTGGTCGACACCGAGGGACACATCGAACCCGACACCCTGGTCGACCGCTGCCTGTCGCTCGGGCAGCAGATGCTGCGCCAGCGTCGCATCCACGGGGCCGAGTCGGTGTCGCGGGAGCTGTTCGGCGGGACCGCGCTGCTGGCCGACAACCGCGGTCTGCTGGACGGCGGCCCGCAGGCCGCGGCGGCCCGTGAGGCCTACCGCGACGAGCTGGACACGGTGGTCCAGCGGCTGCAGCGCATCGCCGACCTGGACCGTCGTCCCTGGAAGGTCTCGGCGCACACCGTCGACCTGTCCGACCCCACCACCATCGTGTCCGGGGGCACCGATGGCTGACGTCGACGAGCTGGTCGCGCGCATCCGCAACGCACCGACGGGCCCGCGTGTCGTCGCCGCGTTCGACTACGACGGCACCCTCATCGACGGCTTCTCCGGCCTCGCGCTGATCCAGGCCCGTGTCCGGGCCAGGCAGGTCGGGCCGAAGGAAGCCGCACGGATCGCCCTGGCCGCCATCCGTGGGGTCCGCACCCCCGAGGAGTTCGACGCCTTCCTCGGCTGGTCGCTGAAGGCCTACGCCGGGCTGGACGCCGACGAGCTGCGGGCGTGGGGACGCGACATCTTCGACAACGAGATCGCCCCGCACCTGCGACCCGAGACATGGGCGCTGCTGGAGGCCCACCGTGCCGCCGGCCACACCATCGTGATCGCCTCGAGCGCCACCATGCTGCAGATCGAGCCGATCGCCGAGGTCGTCGACGCCGACCACGTGCTGTGCACCCAGCTGGAGGTCCGCGACGGCGTCGTCACCGGCCGCGTCGACGGCGTCGCGTTGTGGAGCGAGCAGAAGGCCGTCGCCCTGCAGGCGCTGGCGGCCACCGACGGCCTGGACCTCGAGGCGTCGTTCGCCTACGCCGACGGCGACGAGGACGTCCCGCTGCTGGACGCGGTCGGCAACCCGGCGGCGATCAGCCCCCGCCCCCACCTGCGGCGGACCGCCGAGGAACGGGGATGGCCGATCATGGACGGCGACCGCACCGCCGCCCGGCCGTCGCCGAAGTCGGTCGTCCGCACGGCGGCGGCCTACTACGGCTTCTTCGGCGGGACCGCCATCGCCGCGGGCCTCGGCCTGCTGCGCCGGTCGCGCCGGACGTTCGTCGACACCGCGATCGGCTTCGGTTCCGACCTGGCGCTCACGGTCGCGGGGATCGAGGTCGACATCGTCGAGGGCCGCGAGCACCTGTGGGCGCACCGCCCGTGCGTGTTCGTGTTCAACCATCGGTCCAACCTCGACAGCCTGATCATGATGAACGTCCTGCGCGAGAAGGTGACCGCCGTCGCCAAGCAGGAGGTGCGCAACCTGCCCGGCTTCGGCCAGCTGTTCGCCATGGGCGGCGTGGCGTTCATCGACCGGTCGGACTCGACCCAGATCCGCGAGGCGCTGCAGCCGGCGGTCGAGGCGCTCACCGAGGAGGGCATCAGCCTCGCGCTGGCCCCCGAGGGGACCCGCTGGCGGACACCGGGCATGGGACCGTTCAAGAAGGGGGCGTTCCACATCGCCCGGCAGGCGGGCGTGCCGGTCGTCCCCGTGGTCATCCGCGGGGCGGGCACGCTGATGCCCCGTGGTGGCCAGCTCATCCAGTCGGGCCGCATCGAGGTATCGGTGCTGCCGGCGGTCCACCCGGCCGGCTGGGCCGAGGACGAGCTGACCACGGAGGTCGAGGCCGTCCGCAGCCACATGATGGACGCCCTCTTCGGTCGCGCCTGATCGGCTGCCGCCGGCCGACTGTCACGAATGGTGCGAACAGCACGGCAGGTCGGGCAGGAACTCGGGGGGTGGACGGTGAACGTCCGGACCACGACCCAGCTGGCCACGAGGTCGGCACGGCTCACGGAGGACCCTCGATGCTGCGAACCACTCTCCTGTCCATCCTCGTCGGCCTGCTGGCGCTGGCTGCCCTGCCCGTCGGGGCCGACGGACCCGCGTTCGACGACGTGACCACGACCGTGGACGGCACCAGCGTCGACGTGTCTGGGACCGCCACGTTCGCCCTTGCCGAGGGCCCGTTCGACGTCGGTGGCAGCGTGACGGACTTCGCCAGCACCGAGCTGGGCAGCCCCCTCGGCATCAACCTGCAGTCGGCGTCGGTCGACGTGCGCGAGGACGGCGTGGAGTTCGTCTGGCAGCTCGAGGAGCTCGGCGAGGTGCCGCCCGAGGGCGTTCGTTACACCTGGGCCTTCACCGCCGGCGGTCAGTCCCTCCAGTTGCAGGCCAAGCGCAGCAACCTCGCGTCGGTCACCACCGCCGAGGACCCCGTCGGCCACGTCAACCAGGCGGCCAGCGGCGAGGACTGGTTCCAGCTCCGCGGCGCCTGCCAGGAGTCCTACCAGGGCACGCCGGTCAGCGGCTGCTACCACTTGGCCTTCCTCGACGGCGCGTTCGACGACGACGCCAACACCGTGACCATGTTCATGCCCTTCGGCACCCGTGACGGGATCGACCGCGTCGTGGCGGCAGGCTTCCAGCCCGGCACGCTGATCGCTCCCGAGGAGACCGCTGGGTCCTCGATCACCGCGACCGTCCAGGCCGGGGTGTCGACGACCTCCACGGAGTCCTACATCAACGGCTGGGACGCGTTCTACGCCGGCCGCACCGTGCAGGCCTTCGTGGGCAGGGCCGACACGGCCACGCCGTCGTTCGGGCAGGAGTGGACGGTCCTCGACCTCGACGACGACGGCACCTTCAGCGGCACCGTCGACGGTGTCGGTGGGGACCGCGACACCCTGCACCTGCGGGCCTGCGCCACCAACGCCCCGTGTGCCACCGCCTCGGTGTCGTTGCGATGACCCACGTGTGAGTGCTCGCTGCACGGGTCGGGGCACTTCGCCTCGACCTGCGCAGCGGCCTGCCGTCACGGGGATACTGGACACCCGATGGCGGCCATCACCCTCCGGGATGTGTGCAGGACCGCGCCCGACGGCACGGTCCTGCTGGCCGACGTCGACCTCGTCGTCCGTCGCGGCGAGCTCCTGGGCCTGATCGGTCCCTCGGGGGCGGGCAAGTCGACCCTGCTGCGGACCATCGCCGGGGTCGACCCGGTGCAGTCCGGAACGGTGGGCATCGACGGCACGGACATGACCGCCGTCGCGATGCGAGACCGCAACGTGGTGCTGGTCACCGACGCCCGGCGGCTGCGTCGGCTCATGTCGGTGGTGGAGGAGCTGGTGCTGCCCGCCGAGCTGCGACGGCTCGACGACGAGGACGAGGAGCCCCACCCGCCGTGGTGGGCGCTCGGCCGGCCGCGGCGTCGACCCACGGCCCGTCCCGAGCCGCCCACCATCCCCCGCCGGCTGATGACCCGGGCGATGCAGCGGATGCCGACCGCCCTGCTGCTGGACGAGCCGTTCGCCGGGCTCGGGCCGATCGAGCAGCGGCGGTTGCTCGAGGAGTTCGTCTCGTTCCGGACCGCCACCGGCCTGACGACGATCCTGGCGACCAACCACCACTGGCAGGTGATGCGGCTGGCCGACCGTGTCGCGGTCATGCGCACGGGGGCGATCGAGGCCACCGCGCCACCGACGGAGCTCGAGCAGCGTCCGTGCAGCACCTTCGTGGCCGGGTTCGTCGGTGATCCCCCGCGCCGGCTCGTCGACGCCGTGGTGCGGCAGTCGGCAGGCCTCGGCTGGCTGGAGATCGCCGGCCAGCGGCTCCGTGTGCCGGGCGGACTGCCGGGTCCGTTGCGGGAGCGGGAGGACAGCACCGTCCGACTGGCCGCCTCACCCGCCCATGTGTGGATCTCGCGTCCGGAGGACCCGGTCGACCTGCGGCTCACCGGTTCGGTCGTCGACGTCGTCCATCGGGGCAGCGTGGACCACGTCACCGTGGACGTGGGACGGGGTCGGCTGACGGGCCGGGCCGACCCCGGCGTCGATGCGGTCAAGGGCGCAACGGTCGAGCTCACGGTGGCGGTGCGGGAGCTGAGCGCCTTCGACCCCGCCGACGACCGCGCGATCTGGCACGGCAGCGGCAGTGCCCCGCCGGCGTGACCTCACTCGGCCGTGGTCGAGTGGACCGTCGGCGCGGGGGCGTCGAACAGCGGGTGGTCGGGGGCAAGGCGTCGCACCTCGACCGTCGCGCAGCGAGGTGTGGCGGCCGCCACCAATCGCAGGCGATGTCCCGTCCGTGCCGCCGCACGGACGTCCTCGACGCACACCCAGTCCAGCCCCAGCCTGACGATGTCGTCGAGGGATCGTCGGACCCCCCACAGGTCGCGGCCGATCCGGCTGACCTCCTCGGCGACGGCCCGGCCGTCGAGGACCGCCGCGCCGTCCGGGCCGTGCGGATCCACCCCGAGGCGCCGCATGGCCTCGTCGGGGGCCACGTCGTCGGCGACCATCAGGTCGATCACCGCATCGGCCAGGGGACTCAGGACGGCCTGGAACCGCAGGACGGTCGGGGTTCCGGGGACGGTCGGGGTTCCGGGGACGGTCGGGGTTCCGGGGACGGTCGAGATGGGTGGGACCGTCGGGATGCGCTGGACGATCGACGGGGGCGAGGTACGGGTGGTCACGGTTCCTCCGGGGTCGCGCGACGCGACTGCCCGACCCCGGAACGAACGCGTCTGGCTTGCCGAGCGGGACATCCGCTGGCCACATCGTTCCTGACGTTGGCACCTTGACCCCTTCGGGCCAGGTTGCCGGGCGGTCGTCGGGTCAGGTCCCTCGCGCCACTCGTGATGGTGTTGGTTGTCCCGGATCGCGGGCGATCCGTTCCGCGCAACCCTACGTCTGCCGGGACACCGGGTCCAGCCGACGGGACGACCGCACCTGAACCCGGGGGGCCGTTGTGGGTTGCGGCGTATCAGGCACGCCGGCCCACCCTCCAGTGCGGTGTTCACCCCTCAGGAAGGAAGTTCCCGTGTCCGACACCGTCCTCGCCCCGCTCGGCTGGCTGCTCATGTTCGTGGTCGGCCTGCTCCTGCTCCTCGCCCCCGGGTGGTCAGCGCCGTCGGACAGCCAGCTGCCCGACGGCGCGGTCGTGGACTCGGTTGTGCAGATCCCGGTGCGGGGGACTGCCGGACGTTAGGCCATGGGCACGAACGGCGGGGTGACGTCGTCGTACTCCCAGGACAACCCGGAGTCGTCGAGGTCGATGACCCCGTCGACCATGCGCAGCCGGCTGGAGATGATCCCCACCTGGCTGAGGCGCCTCACGTCGCCGAACAGGGCGACGACACCACCGGCGACGTGCGCCTGGACCGCGTGGTGGTCCAGCCCGTCGAGCACCTCACGGACGGCATCCTGGATGTCGTCGTCGTCGCGGACCAGCGCCCGGAGGATGTCGCGACGCGTCACGATGCCGACGTGCGTGGCCCCGTCCATGACGACCAGTCGATCGACGTCGTGGCGGGCCATCTCGCCGGCCGCCTCGCGCAGCGGGGTGTCGGCCTCGGTCACCATCGCCGGGCGGCTGCAGGCCTCACCGACGGTCAGCGAGCCGTAGCGACGCCGGGACGACGCCGCCTTCTTGCCGAACCGGTCGTCCGGCGGGGCGGCCTTGTCCAGGAGGTCGCGTTCGGACAGCACGCCCACCACGAGGCCCTCGGCGTCGATCACCGGGGCACCGCTGATCTTTCCGTACAGCAGCAACGACGCCGCGCCTCGCAGGGGCAGGTCCTCCGCCAGTGCCAGCGGGTCCCTGGTCATGACGTCGGCCACGACCATCGATCCCCGCCAGCGGCGGGTCCGGGGGGCGGTCCCGGCGACCCGGGCGGACAACGCCTCGGCCAGTCGTTCGGCCAGCCACTGGATCGTCCGTTGCGCCAGCGGGTACATGCTCGTCAGGTCGATGGCGTCACCGATCGGCCCCATCGGCGGGTGGTACCTGCCCACGACCACGAGGTCCATGGCCGAGGACGACAGGTCCTCGACCTCGATCGACCCCTCGAAGGACGGGACCACCGCGGACGCGCGGCCCGCGTCCCAGCGCAGCGGGATCGTCAGCCAGTGCTCCAGCCGGCGTGCCTCGCCCACGTGGACGGTGACGGACTTGTGGACCGGGATCCCGGCGAGCCGTGCGGGCAGCGTCACCGTGATGGAGCCGTCCCCGGCGGGCGGGTCCAGCGGCGCGCCCGTCGCAGCCTGCAGGAGCTCGATCGTGTCGGCGACCAGCACGTCCTTGAGCAGCTCGGGGTCTCCGTGGACTCCCCTTCGTGCGAGCACCCAGCGTTCCATGACCAGCTCCCTTCGGTGACGGGGTCGTCCCGTCCATCGGACCGAGCATCCCGCGCCGGGGCCGGGAGCAGCAGGGTCGGAGGGCCCTGGACGTCGTGGACCAACGACCCTGCGTGTGCGCCGCCCTCGACGTTCACTGGCACGGCCGTCGCACGGACGTGCACGGCCAGGAACGACGAACGGAGCAACGATGTCGGACGCACGCCAGCGCACGAGGACCCCCGTGGTCGAGCTGTCGGTCGACGGACGTGTCGGCACCGCCCAGCGAGACCGGACCACAGCCCAGATCACCAGCGTGCTGGAGGCCCACGGCGTCGACGCGACCGCCATCCACATCCGCCTCGAGCAGTCGATCGCCCACCCTCGGCGGCCGGCCCACGGTCGGGCGACTGCCGAGGTCCCCGGCCACACGCTGGTCGTGCACGCCGATGCCGACACGCTGGACGAGGTGACCACGCTGCTGGCCGCCAGGCTGCGGCAGCGGCTGGACCACACGCTCGACCGGCGCCGCACCCGCCGTCGTCGTGGGGGCCACGCCGCCGTCCCCCGTCCGTCCACAGACACCTCGTCGGCCGATCGGGCCGCCACCCGCAAGGCGGGATGAGGATGGCGACCACCTCCACGGTCGTCGACGGCAACGCGGCTGCAGCACGCGTTGCGCATGCCCTCAGCGAGGTCGTGGCGATCTACCCGATCACCCCGGCCTCGCCGATGGGCGAGCTGGCCGATGCCTGGTCGTCGGCCGGCCGGCCGAACCTGTGGGGGTCGGTCCCCCGTGTCGTGGAGATGCAGAGCGAGGCCGGCGCCGCGGGCACGCTCCACGGCGCCCTGCAACGGGGCTCACTTGCCACGACGACCACCGCGTCGCAGGGGTTGCTCCTGATGCTCCCCAACATGTTCAGGATCGCCGGGGAGCTGACCCCGGCGCTGATCCATGTGGCGGCTCGCACCGTCGCCACCCACGCCTGTCGATCTTCGGGGACCACTCCGACGTGATGGCCGTGCGGTCCGCCGGTTGGGCGATGCTCGCCTCGTCCTCGGTACAGGAGGCCCAGGACCTTGCCGCGGTCGCCCACGCCACGACGTTGACGACCCGTGTGCCCTTCCTGCACTTCTTCGACGGGTTCCGGACGTCCCACGAGCTGAACCGGATCGATGTCCTCGACGACGACACCCTGCGATCGCTGATCGACGAGGACGCCGTCACCGCGCATCGTGCACGTGGGCTGGACCCCGCCGCCCCGGTGCTGCGCGGGACCGCCCAGAACCCCGACGTGTTCTTCCAGGCTCGCGAAGCCGCCAACCCCTTCCACGACGCCGTCCCCGCCGCGGTGCAGGCCACCATGGATCGGTTCGCCGCGCTCGTGGGACGCCAGTACCACCTCGTCGACTGGATCGGCCATCCCGAGGCCGAGCGCGCCGTGGTGCTGATGGGGTCCGGCACGGGTGCCGTGGCGCAGGCCGTCCGCCACCTCGCCGACCGCGGCGAGCGAGTCGGCGCCGCCGTCATCAGGCTGTACCGCCCCTTCCCCACCGACGCGCTGCTCGCCGCGCTGCCGTCCACCGTGACCCGCATCGCCGTCCTGGACCGGACCAAGGAGCCCGGTGCGGTGGGTGAGCCGCTGCTGGCCGACGTGATCGCCACCGTGGCCGGCGCCGTGATGTCGGGCGTCCGCCCGGCGGACCAGCTGCCCGTCGTCATCGGTGGCCGCTACGGCCTGTCGTCCAAGGAGTTCACCCCGGCGATGGTCGCCGGGGTCCTCGAGGCACTCGCGGCCGAGCACCCGCCGGCCCGGTTCACCGTCGGCATCACCGACGACGTGACCGGTCTGTCGTTGCCGCCCTCGGCCAACTTCGCGCTGCCGAAGGCCGCTGGCGACGTCGATGCGGTGTTCTACGGGCTCGGCAGCGACGGCACCGTCGGCGCCAACAAGAACACCGTGAAGATCGTCGGCGAGCACACCCACCTGCACGCCCAGGGGTACTTCGTCTACGACTCGCGCAAGTCCGGGGCGCAGACGGTGTCACACCTCCGCTTCTCCGAGTCACCGATCGAGTCGACCTACCTGATCGACGGGGCCGATTTCGTGGCCTGTCACCAGTTCGGGTTCCTGGGGACGCGCGACGTGCTGGGGATCGCCCGCCACGGTGCGACGGTCCTGCTCAACACCCCGTTCCCGGCCGACCGGGTCTGGGATGCGCTGCCCGCCCCCGTGCAGCAGCAGGTCATCGACAAGGACCTCCGGGTCCATGCCATCGATGCCCACCGCATCGCCCGCGAGTCCGGCCTCGGGGGTCGCATCAACACCGTCATGCAGCCCTGCTTCTTCGTGCTTGCCGGCATCCTGCCGACCGAGGAGGCGCTGGAGGCCATCCGCGCCTCGATCCGACGGACCTACGGACGCGGCGGCGAGGAGATCGTCGAGCGCAACCTGCGTGCCGTCGACCTCGCCCTCGAGGCGTTGACCCCCGTCCCCGTGGGACCGACGGTGACCTCGACCATCGGCCTGCGCCCGACGGTGCCGGCCGACGTCCCCGAGTTCGTCGAGCGTGTCACCGCACGCATGCTGGCCGGCGAGGGTGACCTGCTGCCCGTCAGCGCCATGCCGATCGACGGCACCTTCCCGACGGGGACCACCCAGTACGAGAAGCGGGGCATCGCCCAGGAGATCCCGATCTGGGACCCCGACCTGTGCATCGACTGCGGCAAGTGTGCCATCGTCTGCCCCCACGACGCGATCAAGATGAACGTGTTCACGCCCGACGCGCTCGAGGGTGCACCCGAGGGGTTCCTCGCCAAGCCGTTCCGGGCCCGCGAGCTCGACGGCGACCACCTGATGACGATCCAGGTCGCCCCCGACGACTGCACCGGCTGCACGGTCTGCGTCGGCCAGTGCCCCGCGGTCAGCCGGACCGATGCCAGCCACAAGGCCATCACCATGGCGCCGGTGGAGGCGCACCGCGATCGCGAACGCGCCAACCTCGTGTTCTTCGAGTCCATCCCACGCCTCGACCGCGACGCGCTGCCCCACGACACCGTCAAGGGGTCGCAGGTCCTCCAGCCGCTGTTCAGCTACTCCGGCGCGTGCGCCGGCTGCGGCGAGACGCCCTACCTCAAGCTGCTGACCCAGCTGTTCGGCGACCGGATGGTCGTCGCCAACGCCACGGGCTGCTCCTCCATCTACGGCGGCAACCTGCCGACCACCCCGTGGGGACGCAACGCCGACGGCCGCGGACCGGCGTGGTCCAACAGCCTGTTCGAGGACAACGCCGAGTTCGGCATGGGGCTTCGGCTGGGCTACGAGCAGCAGCGCGACTCCGCCCGCCAGCTGCTGGCGGAGGTCGGGGCGGGGCTGGGCGACCGGCTCGTCAGCGACCTGCTGCACGCCGACCAGACCACCGAACCCGGGGTCCGGGCCCAGCGCGACCGGGTGACGGCCCTGCGACGGGCGATCGCCGACGTCGGCGCCGACACCGACCCGAGGCTGGCCCGCCTGGACACCCTCGCCCACAGCCTGGTGCGGACCGACACGTGGCTGGTCGGCGGCGACGGCTGGGCCTACGACATCGGCTTCGGCGGCCTCGACCACGTGCTGGCCTCCGGGCTGGACGTCAACGTGCTGGTGCTCGACACCGAGGTCTACTCCAACACCGGCGGGCAGGCCTCCAAGGCGACGTCCCGCGGGGCGGTCGCCAAGTTCGCCGCGGCCGGCAAGGCCACCGCCAAGAAGGACCTCGGGATGCTCGCCATGCAGTACGGCACGGTCTACGTGGCCCAGATCGCCATGGGCGCCAACGAGACCCAGACCATCCGTGCGCTGCAGGGGGCCGCGGACTGGCCCGGCCCGTCGTTGGTGCTGGCCTACTCCACCTGCATCGCGCACGGGGTCGACATGTCGGCGTCCATGACCCAGCAGCGGGACGCGGTCAAGAGCGGCTACTGGCCGCTGTACCGGTTCGCCCCGACCGAGGACGAACACGGCAAGCCGTTCCACCTGGACTCGCGCAAGCCGTCGCTGCCGTTGACGACGTTCACGAGCCGCGAGGCCCGCTTCGCCATGCTCCAGCGAACCGACCCCGTGCGCGCTGCCCACCTGCAGGCGCTCGCCCAGTCCGACGTCGACGAGCGCTGGCGCTACTACGAGCAGCTGGCCGGCGTCGAGCGCACCGTGCCGCACGAGCCGGGCGACATCGTCGACACCGACGGGATCGCCCACGAGGAGGTCATGTGATGGATCTGACGACGACGTACATGGGGTTGCGGCTGCGGTCCCCCATCGTGGCCTCCGCCGGTCCGCTGACGGGACGGGTGGACAGCGCGAGGGCGCTCGCCGACGCCGGGATCGGCGCGGTCGTCCTGCCCTCGTTGTTCGAGGAGCAGGTGGTCCACGAGGCGCTCGCGACGAGCGCGCTGATGGAGGCCGACGGGTCGAACCCGGAAGCGGCGTCGTACTTCCCCGACCTGCAGGCGACCGACTCGGTCGCCGACCGGTACGTGCGCCACCTGGAGGACACCAAGCGGGCAGTCGACGTGCCGGTGATCGCCAGCCTCAACGGCACGAGCGCGGCCGGCTGGGAGCGCTACGCCCGGCTGCTGCAGGATGCGGGAGCCGATGCCCTGGAGCTGAACCTCTACCGGGTCGCGGCCGACGTGCACACCAGCGGAGCCGCGGTGGAGCAGGAGCAGCTGGACCTCGTCGGTGCCGTCCGCGACGTCCTGATGATCCCGCTGGCGGTGAAGGTCAGCCCCTTCTACAGCTCCGTCGCCCACATGGCCGCCGGGCTGGTCGCCGCCGGCGCGGATGCGCTGGTGGTGTTCAACCGCTTCTACCAGCCCGACGTGTCACCGGTGACCCGCGAGGTCGTGCCGTCCCTCGAGCTGTCCTCGCCCGCCGAGCTCCGGCTCGTGCTGCGGTGGCTCGGCCTGCTGCACGGCCGCCTCGACGCCGACCTGGCCGCGACGACCGGCATCCACAGCGGCCTCGACGTGGCCCGCGCGCTGCTGGCCGGTGCCGACGTGACGATGATGACCTCCGCGCTGCTCCGACACGGTCCCGGTCACGTCGCCACGTGCGAGCAGGAGCTCGTGGCCTGGGCCCACGAGCAGGGCTACGCGTCGGTCGCCCAGCTGCGCGGCAGCGCCAGCCAGCAGCGGGTCACCGACCCCGCTGGCTTCGAGCGGGCCAACTACGTCGAGGGGCTCATCGCCTTTGCCAACAGCTTCCGCTGACCGTTCCCGGCGACGGGGAACGGGGGCGCCGCGCACGACATGGCCCCCGGCTCGATGCCGGGGGCCATGTGCAGTACGTCGGGCCGGCGGTCTAGGCGGCCGGGCCCTGCAGCACCGCCTGGGCCGCGGCCAGCCGGGCGACGGGAACGCGGAACGGCGAGCAGCTGACGTAGTCGAGTCCGGCCTCGTGGCACCAGGCGATCGACCTGGGGTCGCCACCGTGTTCGCCGCAGATGCCTGCCGCCAGGTCGGGCTTCACGGCGCGGGCGCCGCTGATGGCGATCTCCATCAGCCGACCCACGCCGTCGGGGTCGAGGTGGCCGAACGGGTTGTCCGCCAGCACGCCGGTACGCAGGTACTCCAGCAGGAACCCCGACTCGGCGTCGTCACGGCTGATGCCGAACGTCATCTGGGTCAGGTCGTTGGTGCCGAAGGACAGGAAGTCGGCCACGTCGGCCAGCTGTCCGGCGGTGATGGCCGCACGGGGGGTTTCCACCATGGTGCCGACGACGATGGGGACCTCGCGCCCCTGCTCGGCCATGACGGCCGCGGCTTCGGACTCCACGATCTCGCGTGCGCGCCGCAGCTCACCGACGTCGCTGACGAGCGGGACCATGATCTCGGGCCGCGGGTCCAGGCCCTCCGCCGCCGCAGCACAGGCAGCCCGGACGATCGCCCGTGTCTGCATGCGCAGGATCTCGGGGTGCACCAGGCCCAGCCGGACACCGCGCAGGCCCAGCATCGGGTTGGCCTCCTGCAGGGCACGGACGCGGTCGTCGAGGTCCTCGTCGGCACGCAGGCCGCCGAGCAGCTCGTCGACGTCGGCGAGGGACGTCGCCGCGGTCAGGCGGATCTTGGCGTCGGTGATGCGGGATCCAAGCTCCTCGTGGGTGGGCAGGAACTCGTGGAGCGGGGGGTCCAGCAGCCGGATGATGACCGGCAGGCCGTCCATGGCCCGCAGCAGTCCGAGGAAGTCGCCCTCCTGCATCGGCAGCAGCTCCTCGAGTGCGTCCCGACGGTCAGCGGTCGTCGTGGCCGTGATCATTCGCTGCACGAGCGGCAGGCGGTCGGCCTGGAAGAACATGTGCTCGGTGCGGCACAGCCCGATGCCCTCCGCGCCGTGGGCACGCGCACGTTCCGCGTCGACCGGGTAGTCGGCGTTCGCCCGGATCCCCAGGCGACGGATCTCGTCGGCCCACCCCAGGAGGGTGGACAGCCACTCGTCGGACAGGTCGGGGACGACGGTGTCCAGCCGCCCGGTGAAGACCTCACCCGAGCTGCCGTCCAGCGACAGCCAGTCCCCCTCGTTGATGACGACCTCGCCGTGGTCGGTGGTGACGGTGGCGGTGCGCGTCGTCAGGTCGATGTCCAGCGCCCCCACGCCGACCACGGCGGGCTTGCCGAACTGGCGGGCCACCAGCGCTGCGTGGCTGGTTCGCCCGCCGCGGGTGGTCAGGATGCCCCTGGCCGCGAGCATGCCGTGCACGTCGTCGGGCTTGGTCTCGGCACGCACGAGCAGGACGTCCCTCCCCTCGGCGGCCCAGGTCACCGCGACATCGGGATCGAAGGCAACGACCCCCACCGCGGCGCCCGGCGAGACGTTCAGGCCGGTGGCCAGCGCACGTCCGTCGGCGAAGGCGGTGGCCCGCGAGGTCGGATCCAGCTGCGGGTGCAGGAAGGAGTCGACCTGATCCGGGGTGACACGACCGAGCGCCTCCTCCCTGGTGATCAGCTCCTCGGTGGCTAGGTCCACCGCGATGCGGACGGCCGATCGGGCCGTGCGCTTGCCGTCGCGGGTCTGCAGCAGCCAGAGGGTGCCGGCCTCGATCGTGAACTCGATGTCCTGCATGTCGCGGTAGTGCCGCTCGAGGACCCGTGCGATGGTCTCCAGCTGCCCGTAGGACTCCGGCATCAGCACGGCGAGGTCCTCGATGGGCCGGGTGGCGCGCGTGCCCGAGACGACGTCCTCCCCCTGGGCGTTGACCAGGAAGTCACCTTCCAGGCCGGGGGCGCCGGTCGAGCCGCTGCGGGTCATCGCGACACCGGTGGCGGAGTCCTCGCCGAGGTTGCCGAACACCATCGTCTGCACGTTGACGGCGGTCCCGAGGTCGTGGGCGATGCCAGCGGCGTTGCGGTAGTCCACGGCGCGCTTGCCGTTCCAGGAGGAGAAGACGGCCTCGACGGCCATCCGCAGCTGCTCCATGGGGTCGGTCGGGAACCGGACCGCGATGCGACGGAACGCCTGCACGACGCCGTGCAGGTCCTCCACGGTCAGCTCGGCGTCGGTGGCGACTCCCCGGGCCGCCCGGGCCTCGTCGAGCACGTGCTCGAACAGCTCGTCTCGGAGGCCGAGGACGACGCTGCCGAACATCTGGACGAGGCGCCGGTAGGAGTCCATGACGAAGTGCTCGTCACCGGTGAGGGCGATCAGCCCCTTGGCGGTCTCGTCGTTGAGGCCGATGTTGAGGACGGTGTCCATCATGCCGGGCATGGAGAACTTGGCCCCGGATCGGCACGACAGCAGCAGGGGCGAGGAGGGATCACCGAACCGCTTGCCGGTGCGGTCTTCGACCTCGCGCAGCGCGTCGGCGACCTGGGCCCACATGCCGTCGGGCGGGACGTTGCCCCCCTCGAGGTGGGCCAGGCAGGCCTCGGTGGTGACGGTGAAGCCGGGGGGCACGGGGATGCCGAGCCGGGTCATGCCGGCGAGGTTGGCGCCCTTGCCGCCGAGCAGGCTGCGGACGGCGTCCCAGGAGCCGTCCAGCGACGCCTCGACGGCGTCGAGCCGGTCGAAGGTGTGGACCCAGGTCGGGGTGGTGGTCGTGGACACGTGAACGCTGCTCCCCGGGCGGATGTCCGCCCGATCGACGGCTGTCCTGCGGACGCAGGACCTGGGGTCACGATGGTCCGTTCGGGGGGCTGGGGGGCAGGCCGAATGGCCCGTGCACCGGTCGACCAAGGTCCCTGAACGTCGCCGGGGATGCGCGGCCACGCTTGGGCTGGGCTCGGGTGGGTAGAGCTGATCCCATACCTACCCGACGATCCAGAGGAGCTGACACGGATGCGCAAGCTGACCTTCGCCCTGGGTGCCGCCACCGGTGCCGCGATCATGTACCTGCTCGACCCCAACAACGGCGAGACCCGCCGACGTGACGCCCAGCAGCGTGCCCGCGAGCTGGCTGACAGCCCGCAGGCCCAGAAGCTGGCCGGCCAGGCCATCGAGGCCACCCGCTCGGTGACCGAGTCGGCGCCCGGCTCGGACAAGGAGCTCGTCGACAAGGTCCGCACCGAGGTGCTCGGCCGCGCCGAGTTCAGCGACCTCGTCATCAACGTCGACGCCCACGAGGGCTCCGTCAGCCTCCGCGGCACCGTCGACGACGCCGACCGCCGCGACCGCCTGGTCGACGCGGTCAGCAACGTCACCGGCGTGGACGCCGTGGCCAGCTACCTGCACGCCAGCGACCAGCCGGCCCCGAACATGACCAGCTGATCCAGTCGAACACCGACGACCCGTGGAGTGATCCACGGGTCGTCGTGCGTCCCGTCGACGACCGAGTCCGGACAACGTCGACCCCGGAGCGGGCATGCTCGCGGCATGACCGACCTGACGGCCGCCAACACGTGGACGGCGCGGCTGTGGGCGCTGACCGCCGACGTCGACCTCTCGACCCACCAGACGCCCACCAACCTCGACAGGATCCGCGACGCGATCCTCGCCGGCGCCGCCCGTCCGGTGCAGCCCGAGTACGTGCCGGTCCCGTCGTCCCACGTCGCTCGGCTGGCGGCCATGGCCGAGCGGCTGGGATCCGAGGAAGCCCCGCTGATGGGCCTGGTCGGGCGCTCCGTGTCGAGCACCCTCGGCTTCGCCCGGGCCCTGTCGGACCGATCGGCGGACGCGATCACGAGCTACGGGACGGCTGAGTACGGATCGCCCACCGAGGACCTGATCGCCCGAGCCGAGGAGGCCCTCGCAGGCCCCGCCGGCACCGCGGTCGCCGACGGCCGAGAGGCCATGATCGACGCGGTCGGCCTTGCCGGCATCGTCGAGCGGGTGCTCGTCCGGATGGGCGTCGACGGGTGGACCGCCGTGGTGCGCGACCACATGAGCGCCCGCATGGCGGTGGCGTCCGCCGCCCGGGAGGTACGGATCCGTGCCGATGCAACCGTCACGCCGACCCAGCTGCGCGGGTTGGTCGTCCACGAGGTCGGCACCCATGTGCTGCGCGCGGACGAAGGTGCCCGCCAACCCCTCCAGATGCTGGCCCGCGGCCTGCCGGGCTACCTGGAGACCGAGGAGGGGCTGGCGACCCACCACGAGGCGCAGGTCGACCCTCGGCCGGCGCGCCTCCGCACGTTCGCGCTGCGCGTGCTGGCCGCCGACGCTGCCCTGCACGGCGGGATCGCCGACGTCATGGCCCGGTTGACCGACCACACCTCCCCCGCGGCGGCGTTCCCCATCGCCCTGCGAGCCAAGCGCGGCATGGCCGACCTGACCATCCCCGGCTCGCCGCTGAAGGACGTCGTCTACCTGCGTGGGCTCCTGTCGGTCGGCGCGCACCTGGACGCCAACCCGGACGACCATGCGCTCCTGATGGCCGGCAAGCTGGGCCTGGGCGACCTCGACACAGCACGGGCCCTGCAGGCGGAGGGACTGCTGTCGGTGCCCGCGCCCCGGGTCCTGCAGCTCCTCGAGGAGGCACGGCAGCCCGATCCGCCGTGGAACGGATGACGGCAGCGGAGGGGTGATCGCGGCAATCTGTGGGGATCGAGGGTCACGCGCCATCCGGCTCCGGACCACGTCACGAGGCTGCACGACATGCCCATCCACCTGCCGGACCTGCCGCTGACCCACGCAGGGTGGGTCTTCGCCCTCCTGTTCGCCGTCATGCTGGTGGTCCCGATCGTCGCCGAACGGGTCCGGGTCCCGGCGATCGTCGGGCTGATCCTGGCCGGGACGCTGATCGGTCCGACCGTCCTCGGGCTCGTCGAACGGGCCGGTGCGGTTGAGCTGCTGGGATCGGCCGGCCTGCTGTACCTGATGTTCCTCGCGGGCGTGGAGCTGGACCTCGAGGAGTTCAAGGCCCACCGGAAGGACTCGCTCGTCTTCGGCGTGGCCACGTTCGCCGTGCCGATGGCCATCAGCGTCGTGGCGGTGTGGGCGCTGGGCTACTCCCCCATCGCCGCCGTCCTGATCGCGTCCTGCTGGGCGTCCCACACGCTGCTGGCCTACCCGCTGTTCCGTCGCTTCGGGACGCAGTCCAGCCGGGCCGTGGCCACATCGGTCGGGGCCACGATCATCACCGACACCGCCGCGCTGCTCGTCCTCGTGGTCGTGGTGGCGGTGAACGGCGGGGACGTCGGCGCCTCGTTCTGGGTGACGCTGCTGCTGTCCCTCGCCGTCCTGCTGGCGCTGCTGATGGTCGGCCTGCCGATCCTCGCCCGCTGGTTCTTCACCGGGATCGGGCAGGACCGTGGTGTCCGCTTCGGGTTCGTCCTGTTCGCGTTGTTCGCCTCCGCCGGACTGGCCGAGCTCGCCGGCGTGGAGGCCATCATCGGGGCCTTCCTCGCCGGGCTGAGCCTCAACCGGCTCGTCCCAGCGGGATCGTTGCTGATGGAGCGGCTGGAGTTCCTCGGCGGCCAGCTGCTGATCCCGCTGTTCCTCATCAGCGTCGGCATGCTGGTCGATCCCGCGGTGCTCGCCGACCCGGCCACCCTGGGCATCGCCGTGGCCTTCATCGCGATGGCACTGGCCGCCAAGTTCGTCGCCGCATGGCTGGCCGGGAGGATCCTCGGCTACGACCGGACCGAGATCGGCGCGATGTTCGCGCTCTCCGGGGCGCAGGCCGCCGCGACGCTGGCGGCCATCATCGTCGGCTTCGACGTGGGCCTGATCGATGCCGACACGGTCAACGCGGTGGTGCTGGTCATCCTCGTCACGTGCCTGACCACGTCCTGGGTCGCCGGGGAGGTCGCGCCCCGGTTGCCCCGGCCCGACAAGCCCCGGATGGTTGGCGATGTCGTGGTGGTCCCGGTCGCCCGACCGGAGAGTCGCCTTCCGCTGCTGACGCTGGCCGCCATCATGGCCGCGCGCGACTCGGGGACGGTCGTCCCACTGACCGTGCTGGGACCCGAGGCCGATCAGGCGGCGGTGGCGGAGATGCAGGTCGCGACCGCGGAGTCCGAGCAGATGGCCCTGGCCGCGGGGGCGGAGGCCCACGGGCTCGTCCGCATCGACGCGACACCCTCCGCGGGCATCCTGCACACCGTGGTCGAGCACCGCGGGTCGCTGCTGGTGCTGGGCTGGAAGGGCTGGACGAGCGCGAGGGAGGCGCTCTTCGGCGGCATCGTCGACCAGGTCCTGACCGAGGCCCCGGTGCCCCTGCTGCTGGGCCGTCTGGCCAACCACCAGCCCAGGGGCATCCTGCTGGTGGCGTCCTCGGCCAACACCACCCCGGCAGGCATCTCGGGCCTGCGGCTGGCGCTGGCTGCAGCGGCGCGGATCGCCAAGCACCACCAGGTGGAGGTTCGTGTGCTGGCGGGATCGGAGGACCGTGTCATCCGCGAGGAGGTCCTGCGGGCGCTTGGGGCCGAGGTAGTGATCACCGTGGACGAGCGCAGACCCTCGATCGCCGCCCGCGACCACGTGATCGACGGTGACCTGGTCGTGGTGCCCGTGAAGCCGGACCGGTCGGGCCTGAACGGGGTGGCCGCCCGCATGGGTCGGGCGCTGCCCGACCACGACCTCCTCGTCGCGCTCGACGCCCGCAGCCTGGTCCCGGAGGCCAGTCCCCTCGACACCACGACCACCGCGGTCGAGCAGGTGGCCAAGGCGTAGGACTCGACGGCGCCCTCCCTGCGGGTCTCGGCCCGCCAGCGCCAGGACCTCCAAGGGGCCAGGACCTCCGAGGGGCCAGGACCTCCGAGGGGCCAGGACC